>MEWP01000079.1 GCA_001775395.1 candidate division Zixibacteria bacterium RBG_16_53_22
TACTCACTTACGGCAATCCCCAAAAGCAACGTTGGGACGGTAGTGATTATAGGTATAAATTGCAAAATATTTCCACAGGCCAGAAGTGTCAATATTACCCCAACTATTACCAAAGAACAGGCAATTGATATTGCCCTTGGCGATACCATAAACGCTGAAATCCCTCCGGGAATCCATCCCAATCGTAACAGTATTAGTCCGAATATTGAACTAATTATAGAGATAAGAGATGGAGAAGCACATCTTGAATGGCCGGTGCATGTCTATGTCGGGGGCCCAACCTACTATATCGATGCCCATACCGGAGAGGTTTTAGACGTAATAAATGAGTGCATTATAGAAAAATGGGGCAAATGATGGCCGAATAAGATGTATTGAATGTTTCGATGTCCCTTTTGGTGTACACTGATAGCGACCAGGATAAATTGAATTATCTTAAAGGGTAATTCTTGGGCCGACTCTGGTGTCTCCTAACGTACTTATCTTTTCCGGATACAGCAAATTCGTAATAACTTGTTCGAGCTGATTGATACGGAACGGCTTGATCAGGTATCCCTCGATACCATCGGCGCGGGCCGATTCCGGTGGATAGGCCGCCGGGTAGCCGGTCACAATGACCGCGGGTAACTGCGGATGAATCTCTTTGAGCTTATTTATCAATTCGATCCCGCAAAGCCCCGAAAGCATATAATCGGAAATGACCAGGTCCGGATATTCCCTTTCGAAGGCCTGAATCGCCGATACCGCATCCCTCTTTGCCACGACCCTGTATCCCAGGAGTTTCAGCCCCTCGGCCATGAACTCCAACAGCCCGGGGTCATCATCGATAATTAATATCTTGTTTTGTAAACGTGGGATGGTATGAGCGGCCCGGTCGTATTTCATCAGAATAGTCGAGATAAGCTCCTCGACCTTTGTTATGCGGAACGGCTTGGTCAACACGCCATCGGCGCCGGAGCCAAGCAAGTCGACCCCGATTTCATCGTTCATCAGGGCCGACATGACAATGACTGCGATCTCCGGTCTCTGCTTCTTAACCCGGGAAAGAAAATCCAGCCCGATATCGCCGGGAGTGAATAAGTCTGTCATAATGAGGTCGATTTTGCGATCGTTCAGGATGCTCCATGCCGAGGCGGTATCCCGGGCCTGACATACTCCATACCCGAGGCCCGTCAGAGTCTCAGACAAATGAAGGCGATTGGCATCATCGTCATCAACGATGAGGATCGTGATCGAGAATTCAATATCCGCGTCGTACATTAATGAGCCTCTGGTCAGTCAGGAGCCGGAACCTGACCGCCTTATTTTGCCATGATGACATCCAGCACCCCGGAGGTCACCTTCCTCAAAAGCTCTTCGTCCCTGGCCTCGACATTGAGGCGCAACAGCGGCTCGGTGTTCGAGGGCCTCAAATTGAACCACCAATCCTTATATTCGACAGTCAAACCATCGACTTTATCGATCTTGCCGTCGGAAAATGCGCGTTCCACCTCGCGAAGCTTGGCCTGGTTATCGGCCACCTCGCTGTTTATCTCGCCCGAGCGGACATAATGGTCGAACGTGGCCACCTGTTCGGAAAGGGGAGCATTGGCCTCCGAAATCAGCTCCAGGCAGACCAAAAAGGCGATCAGGCCGGAATCGGCGAACCAGTTATCGCGGAAATAGAAATGCCCGGAGTGCTCGCCGCCGAATATGGCGTTGTGTTCCCGCATGATCGGTTTGATAAGAGCATGTCCAACCCGAGTGCGCACCGCCCTGCCGCCCAGCTTGGTCACCAGCTCCGGCACCGCCTTCGAACAGATGAGATTATAGATGATCGTCTCGCCAGGGTGCTTCTTCAACAGCGCCTTGGCCACCAGGGCCGTAACCATGTCGCCGCCGAGCGTCCGCCCCTTTTCATCGAGCAGGAATACCCGGTCGGCATCGCCGTCAAACGCCGCTCCCAGGTCCGCCCCGACCTCGAGGATTTTCCTCTTGAGATCGGCCACGTTTTCGGGTTCGATCGGGCTGGCCGGGTGGTTCGGGAAAGTGCCATCGAGTTCAAAGTAGAGCGGCACCAGCTCGCACTTAAGGCGCGCAAAGACCTCGGGCATAATCATTCCGGCCATGCCGTTGCCGGCATCGACAACGATCTTGAAAGGCTTGATCCTGGCGACATCGACGAAGCCCAGGGCGTGCGCCACGTAGTCGGTCAGGATATCCATTTCGACCACGCGGCCCGGTTTGGCGGCTTTCACAAGACCGTCATTTTCGATTAAGGCCCTCACCTCGGCCAGCTTGCCGTCACCGGAAAGCGGTACGGCGCGCCTCTCACAGACTTTCATGCCGTTGTATCGGGGCGGATTGTGGGAGGCTGTCACCATCACGCCGCACTCGAAATCGTACTTGCCGACCGCAAAGTAAAGACCATCGGTGGAGATAAGGCCGATATCAGTGACATCGGCGCCACCGGCGGTCAGGCCCGAGACCAGGGCCTTTGCCAGGGCCGGTGAGGAAAGGCGCATATCGCGCCCCACGACCGCATTTCTGGCCTTGAGGACGTTGGCCACGCCCAGGCCGATTGCATAGGCCGTCTCCTCGTTCAACTGCTCGGGGTATATTCCCCTGATATCGTATGCTTTGAAGATTTCGCCCTTGATTTTCATGGCGCTTATACTACCCCGTCGATAAAATTCTGTCAAGGCGCAATTCGAGGACAGCCTAAATGCATAATTACCTTGACAGCATTATCCCTGATTGATATTAATGAAACTGACATTGGCTTTGCAGAAAATTGACCTCAGGTCAATTAGCCAAACGTCTTATCCATAATGCTCCCTGGGCCTTTCTCAAACGCGAGGTTGGAAAGCGCCCGAAATGATTCGGAAAGTATACGACTTCCAATATATCTGGCGGCATTATAGCTCCCTGTCGAGCCGCATGTGCCTTTCGCCGTGGAAAGCCCCCCGTGGTCCGCCCATGAGAAGCCACCTCAAGTTAGACAACCAGCGGCTTTACATAACTTAACAGGAGATAACAATGAAAAAGGCATTTTGTGGCGGACTGGCAGTAGTGCTGATAGCGGCTTTCTTCTGTATGCCCACCTTCGCACAAACCGGGTGCAAGGGTATGATGCAATGGTCACAGGTCGGCATCCCCAGCCCGGCGTACAACGCGTGCGCGTCAGAGATGAAAACGACATTGGCTTACAACGTCTACTATGGCGAAGGCGGATATCTTGGGTTGCACTGCATTGTGATTAATTCTGGATGGGACCGATATTATGGTCCATTCGAATTTCCTCCTGGCGACGGGCAAGTAACCGATAACTGGCATTGTACAAATCTCAAGAATCACCAATTATTGATCGACTTTGCTGGAGGCATCGAATGGGGGCGGAAAATCATACCCTATTACCTGAAGGCAGAGTACTTCGAAGACAATCCGCAGAACCCTAAACCATAGAATATAATCCCGAGGCCCCCCGACATTTGTCGGGGGGCCTGAGCGGAGGCAACCATGCATGCAAAGACTTTGATATTAGCAGGATTATGGACCGCTGTCCTTTATACGGGCGTTGTTGCTGATGACAACATCTGGTCCACCAACGGCCCCGAGGGCGGGCGAGTATGGACTATTGCCATACACCCCGACGACAACCAGCGTATGCTTATCGGCACGATCGAGGCCGGCATCTATAAGACAACTGACGGCGGGGCCAATTGGACAAGGATAATAAGCGATGTGCTCGATAATACCTTGCGGGATATAACATATTTTCCGGGGGCACCCGATACTTTGTTTGCTGCCACTCTCAACGGCCTGTATCGGAGTAATGACGAGGGCGAAACCTGGAGCCTGGTGGAATTGCCGATCGGCCCCTACAATGAGATCATGGATGTCGAGATTCACCCGGTTCACCACAACATTATCTTCGCTGTGGGCCCGTTTACGCAGTGGCGGTCGAGTAACTTCGGTGAAACCTGGGATACTTTAAGAATTCCATTCGTGGCGGTGGAGGCAATCCGCACCGATCTCCTGAGGCCAGACACGATGTATCTGATTACGCATTCGCGCAGCATGCGCTGGACAGTCTTTCGGAGCATCAATCTCGGCATCGATTGGGAAACAATCCATAATGACCTGGATACCAATATATATGCGATGGATCTGCAAATCGATCCAGTCGACGGCGATATAATCTATATTGCCGGCCTCAATTGGGGAAATGTAACGGGCGTTTGCATCTGTAAGACCACCGATGGTGGCAACCATTGGTTCGATATAACGCCGAACAGCCTGTGTGAACCGTATATTCATTCCATGACGATTTCCCCCTATGACCATAATACAATCTTCGCGTGCTCGCATAGAGATGGGATTCTGAAATCGACTGATGGCGGAGAGAATTGGAGCGAAATCAATGAGGGCTTGACTGCCAGAATGATCCGCAGGGTGGTTATAGAACCCACTACAGGATTTCTATACCTTGCTACATATGAACATGGCATCTTCAAATCGATTGACGGAGGGGCGACCTGGCGGAAGATCAGCGCGGGGATTTACAACGCCACCTGCATCGATATCGCCGTTCACCCCCGGAATCCCGACACGGTCTATGTCGCCGCCGAGAACGGCCATTTCCGGACCACCGACGGAGGGCAGACCTGGGAGGGTGTTGGCCCGTCCCTGCCGTTCTTACCGGCGCGTACCCCTTCGGTGGAGATCGACCCAGCCGACCCTGATTTTGTCGTGATGTCGACCTACCACACCGCGCCCTATGACAGCAGCGCCATATTCCGCTCGGGCGATGGCGGGAGCAGTTGGGAATGCCTGAAGGTCCCCGTCCGCTCTTTCTATACTCTCTCTATTTCAAACATTGATTCTGGTCGGCGGCTTTTCGCCGGCACGCTCGGCGTATATTATTCAGATGACGACGGGGCCAGTTGGCAGCTCTGTTCCGGGGGATTGCCATCCGACCTGTTTTACGGATTTGTCCAGGTCAGCCCCGCCGAGCCTGCCAGAATATACGCGGTGGGGAGCGGCTCTCGTGTGTGGCGCTCTACCGACCGAGGGGCAAACTGGGAAGAAGGCGGGCAACCGCCCGGGGCGCCCATATTAATCAGCTTTACGGTCGATCCGATTTCCCCGTCCGCATTGTATGCCGGCTTCTTTCAGAGCGGCCTTTTCAAGTCGTCCGATGCCGGGGATTCATGGGTCAATATCACCAACGACCTCCCGGTGCGGCCGACCTTCATCTATACCACGGGGCCAGCAGTAAATCCTATCAACCCCCAGAACCTCCTGGTATACAGTTTCGGCTACGGTATGCATATGTCTGACAACGGCGGCCTATCGTGGCGGCCATTCAACGAGGGTATGCCGCTTTACTGTGCTGGAGGGTATACGGCTTTTTCACCGGCCGATACCAACCGGATCGTCATGGCGACAATGGAAGGTTCCGTCTGGTCCATCCACCGCACCTTGACCGATGCGGTGGAGGACGATACAAACCTGCCGCAATCGGTCACCCTCTCGGCCTATCCAAACCCCTTTAACGCCAGGACACGCATCTGGTATACCTTGCCGCAGGGCGGAAATATCAAGATTGCGATTTACAACGAATTGGGCCAGCGGTTGGCCATATTGTTCAATGGCCCCCAGGTTGGCGGTGAGCACTCCCTCACCTGGGATGCGACGCCGTTCCCATCGGGGGTCTATTTCATCAAGCTGCAGAATGGGATGATTCAAAAGACGACGAAGATATCGCTGGTCAAATAGGCGAAATCAGGGATTGCGAATCAAGTTCGATGCACGACCGCATGCCACCCTGGGGATAGGCATATCCTATCTATAGAAATCTAACGCGTGGGAGCCGGCAGTTGAATCGGTAATGGCCCTTGATTAAAATATTAATTAGATCTTGACAACTATTTCCGCCCGTCTATTTTAACGAATAGGATATAGGCCTTGTAAACAGTTGACCTCGGGTCGACGAGTCAGATGCCTTATCCTTATAATGCTCCCTGGGCCTTTCTCAAACGCGAGGTTGGAAAGCGCCCGAAATGGGTCAGCGAGTTTATTTCCTTCAATACACCTGGTGCTATCACAAATCCCGGCTGGGCCGCGTGCGCTTTACGCCGTGGAGACCGGCCCGTGGCCCGCCTGGAAGAAGCTGCTTGAAGCTTGGATGTTCACTTGAAACATTGAACTCAAGAAAGGATATTATATGCGGAACATAATTTTCTCTATGCTGGCAACCTCTTTCTTGCTGATGTTGGCCGTCTGGAACACCACGGCGCTGGGGCAAACGGTATCATTAAAAGAACTGGGTCCCATACCAAATGATATCTACCTGGATACCATGATAGCCCGGACGGGGACCTACGATCCATGCTGCAACGGATTGGACTGGCGTGTTCAATTTTATAGGACAGCGGCCACGAGTCCAACATACTACTTGCGTTTTCATTTCAATGGAACCTCAATACACCGTCAGTATAGATCGGATCAGGTGGCGCGAGAACAAACTCACGCTTTCTATGGCCAATCGAATGAGGGCCCAAGCACCAGTCACGAAATTGTCATTTCGAAGAGCCTTATTTCGTCATATGGCTGTTTTGAGGATATGTACGCGAAGGCTGCATACTATACCCCGAATATTGACCGCCACGAGGGGCCATAGAAGAAGCACCGTATTAGGGAGGGCCCCCGACTAACTCCGGGGGCTCGACCGCCATGATGGAGGAGAAAAATGTTGACTCTAATGAATACTTTAATTTCAAGGCTTGCGCTGTTTCTCTTGATCGTCTGTGCTCAATTAACACGTGCCGGAGAAAACATCTGGACCACTGACGGCCCTTACGGCGCCAGCATCCTTGCAATCGCAATCCAGCCGATAGATCAAAGCACGATAATAATCGGTTCAGTGGAACACGGCATATATAAGAGCACGGACGCCGGGGAGAATTGGCGACACATCGAGTCTGATATAATGCCAGTGAGCCTACGGGAAATCGTTCATCACTCCCTTTCCCCTAATACGATTTACGCTTGTGCCGAGGGAGGCGTTTTCAAGAGCACTGACGGCGGCGAAACTTGGTACGATGTCTCTCCGCCAGGCAGATCTGGCCGGGAGTTCCGGGCCATCGTCCTTGACCCCCTGCATCCGCATGTGATCCTCACCGGGGGCGTGGATGACCGCTGGAAGTCGACCGACAGTGGTCAAAGCTGGGCGGAGTTCTCCATCGACCCCGAGTGGCCTGGCGGCCCCGACCACGAAATTGACGGGCTGGCGGTCGATCCAGTCAACACTAATAACGTATATCTCATAACCTCCGACGCTGAATTCGGCAAGGGCGTATACAAGAGCACCGATCAGGGGGACAACTGGTTTTGTATCCACAGTAATAGCGACAGCTCGGGAGGTGGAACCGATGTTGTAGTGGATTGGGCGAATCCTGAGATCGTCTACTATGCCCGCTTTGACGACTTGCGGGTTTCGGGCGGGCATTGTCTATCCAAATCTACCGATGGCGGCGGAAGCTGGTTTGATATTAGCCCGTCCAATCTAAGCGTCTGGGGCGTGTTCGCCATTTGTGTATCCCCTTGGGACCACAATACGGTATTTGCAGGAACTGCTAATGACGGAGTTCTTAAGAGTACCGACGGTGGAGATAGCTGGAGCCAGGCAAATACCGGTCTAAATTCGCTTGTATGCGAGTCCTTCGCAGCGGATTTCCAAAACCATATCATTTACCTTGGGCTTTATATGGATGGTATCTATAAATCTATTGATAGAGCAAATACCTGGCGGAAAATCAGCCAGAATATCCTGGGCGCGGGACTAAATTGCCTGGCCTTTGTCCGCGGGTCGCCCCCGCGTGTTCTCGCTACCGGCCATATGGGTTGTTATTCCTGGTCGCCCGGAGGAGAAGGCTGGCAACATATCGATTTAGGCGCGCCCCTAACAATCAGACCGGGGGCCATCGAGGTCGATCGGGACGCGCCCTCGCAGATTTACATCTCTTCCTATTCCACATCGTATCCTCTTTCCGCGCCTTGCGGTCTCCACATATCCACCGACGGCGGTGCCAACTGGGCTTTTTTTAACGGCGGCCTGCCGTTGGATCAATCCTTCAGTTGCATGGCAATTTCATATGTATCAAACCGTGGCCGTAGAATATTTATGACGGCGGCTCTCGATTGGTTGCCATCGGCAGGAATCTATTTTTCTGATGATACAGGCAGGGGATGGAATCGTTGCACGAATGGTTTACCTGCCCTATCTTATTTTGTCCTTGCAGTCGCGCCAGCTAACCCGAATGTCGTTGCCGCGGCTGCCTATAACGGGCGAATTTATTCTTCAATCGATATGGGTGGCAGTTGGTTTTCCTCAAGCAATCTTATTTGGCGCGCAATTGATTTAGAATTCAGCCCGCTCAATGACAGCGTGCTCTATGTATCGAGCCTTTCCACGGGCATCTTTGAATCTACAGACCTGGGCGGCACTTGGACAAACATCACCAATGACCTGCCTGTGGATCCTTACGTTGTCATCTATGGCCCTGCAATCAACCCGCACAACCCCCAGAACATGTATGTGTCTTCTAACCATCACGGCGTTTATGAGACGCGCGACGGCGGCCAACACTGGACTTCGTATAATCCTGGGATCGATACGGCTCGGTGCATCGGCCGTATTTTCCTCGCGCCTCACGACACTTCATACCTTTACCTGGCTACCGCCAACCGCTCCGTCTGGTCCATCCACCGCACCTTGACCGATGCGGTGGAGGACGATACAAACCTGCCGCAATCGGTCACCCTCTCGGCCTATCCAAACCCCTTTAACGCCAGGACACGCATCTGGTATACCTTGCCACAGGACGGAAATATCAAGATTGCGATTTACAACGAATTGGGCCAGCGGTTGGCCATATTGTTCAATGGCCCCCAGGTTGGCGGTGAGCACTCCCTCACCTGGGATGCGACGCGGTTCCCATCGGGCACGTACTTTACGCAGCTGCAGGGCGCGACGGGCAGGCAAACGCTTAAGATGACGCTGGTGAAATAAGCCCAGACACTTCACCTGGCCGGGGACGGATGCACAAGATAGATTTCTATTGTCAGCATCAGCGTTATTCAAGTTCCCGGGTTTTCAACTTGCCAGAACCTCGAATAAGATGGTATTATGGTATTATGAAAAACC
>MEWP01000080.1 GCA_001775395.1 candidate division Zixibacteria bacterium RBG_16_53_22
GCCTCTTCCTTCTTGGCCAAAACAACGAGGTCAGTCATCTGGTTACTAGCCTTGGGTTCCAGAATGTATTTCGCATCTTTCGTCTCGGCCACAAAGTCGGGCTGATACTCCAGATGGTCAGCACCCTGTTTGTAGAAAATCGGGAACTGCCCCTTGGCAGGTTTGAACCACTTTTCCGCATCACGCTCAAGAATAACCGCTAGCAGGCGCTCCGCTTCCGAGTCGAATTTTTGCACCGGATACAGGCAACGTTTGAATCCGCCGAACACATACTTCGACATGTTGCTCTTGTCATCGGGCGACACACGGTAATCGGTGGATGGCTCATTGATTGAATAGGCGCTGCGCTTGAGTTCCGTGTAACCTTTGCTCACCACCATTTCATAATCAATAGGATCTTCCCAACTATGTTCCTGCATTTGCGCAAAGATGAACTTTGCAATTGGTTGTTGGTAGCAACGCAACACCTTCCCTGCTTCATCCTCAGATAAGTAAGCGCGAAAATGCTTAACGGTCTGCTCAGCCAAGTCATACAGCAAATCAGACTGATCGCCATAGGAAATGTCATCTATATCCATTAAACCACTGACGACATAATCCACCAGCCGTTTTTCTTCAACAACGCTATTACCGAGCGTTACGACCTCAAGCTGGCTGGTTCGCAAGTGCTGAATCCATAGCTCATCGGATACTGCCGGATATTTTAGCGCCTCAAGCTTCAGAATGAAGGGTTTGAATCCGGCTTTCACCTCGCCCTTCGGTACGTCCAGTATGCGCGGAATATCTATCGTCTGTTGCATCACCAACTCGACCGTCTTTGCCACGACAGCGGCGAAGTCCGGCTGCTCGGTCACGCCCTCAATTTCCATCTGCGAGGGGCGATGCTGCTCTTTCACAGCCTTGACGATGGCCGCCTGAATCTCGGGATTTTTCAAGTGCGCCAGCGTCGGCACAGCCGTCGGCTGATTCTCCAGCTTGCGGATCACCTCGTAGGCAATCTGTGCCACCTTCTGCTCTTCCGGCTTGGTAAAAATGGGCGGGACATCTTGTCCTGCAATCTGCGTGTTGGCAGTCGCGTCGGACGGTTTCAACCCCAACATGGTGGCAAGCCGCGATTGCGAAACCAGCGTCGCCGTCTTTTGCCCGAAGTCATCGTTATCCAGCACCACCGCTTTCAGGTGGATAGCGGAATCAGGCCGGTTCGCCTCGTTGATGATTTCCTGAAACTTGTCATGCGCGATGATGTTGAGGCGATCCACGGCAGTCACGCCGGTGCGTTTGCCATAAGGCAGGCGCAGGCCGCGCCCGATGGACTGCTCGATCAGGATGCGCGCATTGGCCGCGCGCAACGGCACGATGGTATAAAGGTTGGTCACGTCCCAGCCTTCTTTCAGCATGTTGACGTGGATAACGATCTCCGTTGGCTCTTCGGTGTGTTCCACCTTCACCTTCCCCGCAAACTCCGCCTCCAACGCCTTCAACGCCAGCAGGTTGTCGCCGAAGATCAGTTGATTGTCGAAGATGTCGTTATCCGTCACCCGATGCTTAGCGTGATAACTCTTCGCCGGGTCTTCCAGCAAAATGCGCGGCTCCAGCTTGGGCCGGTTCTCCTTGCCGATCCAGGTGAGTTCAAGTTTTTGTTTTTTCACGCGGCCTGCTCCTTCGTGGCATCAGCGACCACAATCACTTATCGTCTCCCTTCGGCTTGGCTCGTGCGGCAATTGCAACGATGGCATCCAATTTCTCAACGACCTCTGGCGCAATCTGCTGCTTCGGTAAAAAGCCGGTGAGCAAGTGGTAGTCACGCTTACGGAAAGTCAATGGCAACGCCACTTCCTTGAAGAAAACTCTGAAAACACGATCCAAAACTTCGTCAGTGGCTTTGACATCGGGTGACCAAGGGGATTTCTCGTCAATCTCCAGCAGGTGCGTGACTTCGGCAATTGCTTTTTCCATTGCCTGCTTACGTTCCCCACGTTGGGCAATCCCAAAAAGGTCATCCGCCACATCATGGACAGCCCACGCATACAAGACCTCTTGGGTGCAAAAATAATTTTCGATTTCCCGTTTTGCCCACATGACTTCATTCAGGTTATCGCTGGGTTGAAGCTCACGGTCGAGGCGATCAAATATGGCAATGCCTACCAAGTCGTTCTTGGCCTCGCGCAACCCATTAAAGTGGTCGCGAGATTTTTGTGGCAAGTTGGTTGAGACATAGTGAACAAACGGCATTTCCAGGACTGCCTGAGCAGGATGCTCCAGAATTCTGGCGAACGCCTTGAGAATCGCCAGGTCGGTTGAATCTTCGACATATAGAACCCAGCCAGTTTGCTCTGCCTCAAAATATTGATCCCAGCCCAGGTCTGTCAGGGCTTTCATCACTTGGCTGCCACGGTCATTCAGCAGGTGCGGTTTGCCAACGAATGCCACCACCGTGCCGCGATTTGCCGCCTCGTTAAGTACCACCTCAGAGTGGCTGGCTGCGATAATTTGCGAGCCTTTTTCTTCGGCAAGGTCGTTAATCAGTTGGTAAGTCTGGCGTTGGCGCAATACCTCAAGATGAGCATCCGGTTCGTCCAGCAACAGCACCGTGCGCGGATTGGCATAGAGATGCGCAAGAATCAGCAAAGTTTGCTGCAAGCCCCTTCCCGAAGACGAGAGATCCAGACGAGTGCCGGATTTTTCCTCATACTCCATCACAATTTCGCTACGTTCAGCAATAAACTTTGGATTAAGCAGCTTCACCCCGAACAGGCGGACTAGCTGTTCTGTCAGCGCAATCCAGTCTTCGGATGGCTTGGTAGCGCCTTCAGTTGGCCAGCAAACCCGATAACACAAGTTACGCAGCACCTGTGCCGTCTGGCCTTGACCAATCAATACTCCAATTTCTCCCGGCTGCTTGATGAATTCCCGGTCAGTCAATCCAGACATTGGCGGCAGCAACGCAACCTTTGCCCTGGTAGCCAGTTCTGGAATAGCCATCCGCTCCGGCTGACTGCCATCATCAAGCCTGAGCGGGCGGCAGTAAAAAGATTCCTCGTTTGCATAATCGAACTCAAGCCCACACGACCATGCCTGGTCATCAGTTACACCCTCGACCAATATGTCAACGCGAACATTTTGCGTTTTTGGCTTTCCTTCTTGCCGTTCCACATTGCGGACATGCAGGTCACGCCAAAGAAGATTGGCAGTGGGGACGGGAAGCGCCACCAAATCACGCCTGTTAATTGCCACGCCTTGGCGCTGAAGTGCAGTTGATTTTCCCTGACGTTTTTCAGTCCAGCGACGAAGACCAAGCTCCCAGAGGGCGAGTGCCTGAAGCGCGGTTGTTTTCCCGGAATTGTTCGGCCCGATAAGCACAACAGATTTTCCAAGATCAACTTCAGCTTTCTCAAAACGCTTGAAATTTTTTATAGTTAATTTAGTTAACATTCTTATCCCCCTTCGTTGCTTAATGCGGGCTCCAGCTTTGGCCGGTTTGCCTTCCTGATCCCAATGAGTTCAAGTTTTGTTTTTTGCTCACGGCGTTACTTTATTTCCCAACTTGGCAAGCTCTTCAATAAATGGTTTCGCATAAACAAGATCATTCTCCGACAAGCCTTTCGTAACAACAGTATTCACAGCATCCTTAAATTTTCCATAATCTCCCCCCTGAAACTGTCCGACTGCCATCAGCCTTGGTTCCAAGAACACCCACACTAGCATCTGCCTCGTCGACAATTCGGTCAGAAATGTGTCTTTCTATCCCGTGAAATGCTTTACCAAGCTTTGGATTAAAGGTTGTATCAGGCCAGACAAGGACCTTATAAGCGTCTCCTTTATCCATCACTTTCTCAAACTCACCCTGCTTCTTGGCAGCATCCCAATCAAGAACCACAATAATTGGAGCGGCAATGGCGCGCGTCTTGATGGCATTTACATTTAATTTTATGTACTTCAATAGCTCATCTACACCACCAGTTACGTTCCCACCTTGTAATTGTTCAAGGTAGAGCTTGAATTCCGGGATGAGCCATGAGCCGAACTCGAAAGCGATGTCGCGGTGGGCGTAGGTGCCGCCGTAACGTCCGGCTTTCGCGTGCAGCCCAATGGCACCCGTGGCGTCTATCCACTTCTTGGCTGACAGGAAGAAGCTATTGCGCCCGGCCTCGTTTCTAATTCCCTCGAATTCGGGGGAATTAAAACCGGGGTTGTTGAGTTGTTCCCATACGCCCAGAAACAGCACCGTGTCCTTGTTCTTGAGCCATTGCTCAATCAGGGCACCGCCTCCATCGAAGCGTTTGACCATGTCGGTGAGCGAGATGTAGTCCTGCTCATGCCGGGTGGCTATAGCCACTTCGGTTCCCTGCACGGTGATGCTGCGGTTCTTCATGCTAAATAATCCCTAAGCCGGACGAGCCGAAACCAATGTAGGTCGGGCTACGCCCGACATGGTGGGCACAGCCCACCCTACGGTTACCAGCCTGACCTCTAATTGTGGCGAATTCGCCGTAATTAAAATCCGGGTTATAAACCGTCTCTCCGATACCAAGAAACTCAACATTGCCCATTTTTCGAGATTACCCTGATCTCACTTCCTTTTACTTCGATCTTCTTGGCCATATCCTGCCCCATTTCTTATTCCATCGAATTCGACCGGTTTAACCCGGATTGTCCATTAGAGGCTTTCCCTATCGTAGGAGCCAGCTTGCTGGCGAAGTTTTCGCGAGCAAGCTCGCTCCTACAGTGGGTTCGTGGCCTAATGGATTATCTGGGTTTAACTTTTGCCCCTAATGTCGATTAACCCGCCACCCGTTCGTTTGCCGTAAACGCCGCCTGAATATCGCGCGTTGTTGCGCCGCTTGCAATGAGCGCGCGCACGATCAAATCCAGCGAAACCGAAGGGTCGCCCGCTTCAATTTTAGCAATGCGCGATTGGCTCGATTTCATGCGTTGCGCAAGGTCAATTTGCGAAAGTTTGCGTTTGATGCGCGATTTTTTTACCGCGCTGATCAGCGAGAGCTTGAGTGCGACGAGCCGCGCCTCTTCATCGTTTAATTGCAGGAAATCCTCTGCGTTGCCGACTTTCCAGCCGGTGGTTTGGAGGCGCTCTAATTTGTCAGTCTTCATGGTATTTATCCTTCTGCTAAATTGCTTTGTAGTGTTTCAATCTCGCCTTACAAACGTCAATTACCGTCTGGGGCGTTTGGCTGGTGGTTTTGGCAAACACTTCAAGAATCACGATGGCTACCGTATCAACGTAGTACACAATGCGCCAAGTGTGATTTTCGTCGGGGATTCTTAACTCATGGCAACCGCGACCGATACCGGGCATTGGCCTTGAGTGTGGCAGCGATATGTTGATGCCCTCTTGCAGGTGTCGCAATAAAACACCTGCTTCAATTCTTGCCTCGGCAGAAAAAGGCGGCGTTTTGACTTCGCCATGCAGCCACGCCAACGGTTTACGCTGTTTACTCATATGACAAAGTGTATGTCAATATTGACATACTTGCAAGGCGCGTTTGTAGGCGATGCTCTTATTGCTTCTGTTGCCGATGCCTGCTGCCATCATTCGACCGCATTTCTATTGTTCTCAACAGGGACATCCAACGCCTGAAGGCTCAACCCCTCAATCTCCTGCAACGACTTCCCCGCAATCCCCTGCAAGCGCCGTACATCCCAACCGTTGCGCCCATCACGCGCTCAATCTGCTCTTCACGTTTGTCCCATTGTTTCATGATCGCCTTGCGCTCCTTGTCCAAATCTTCCTGCATGGTGGAAAAGGCTTCGACGATGGCTTCCACGCGCTGGCGGAAACGCGGGCCGGTGAGGTATTGGTAAACCATTTCGGTTTTGGTTTGCTGCCCTTCGGTGGCCTGCCGCGCAAGGGCAAGCTCCAGCAATGACTGACGCAAAATCATCGCCACCGGCAATGCGGCGCGGGGATGCGTTACCCATACGCCCTCTACCATTTCGAAGGTCTCCACGCCCTTCGGCAACACCTGGCTGACGATTACGGCAATTTCTGCCTTCGCTGTCCGCTGGTCATCGCGAAGTTTTGCCAGCCAGCCATCGCTCCAGTTTTTTGGTGCGCTTGAACTCCCACAAGATAACGCCGCCGGACTGTCCGCCTGCGCCGACAACGCGGTGCAGTACATCCCCGCCGAATTCACCCTTGGGCACTGGCTCAATGGCATCAAAAGGGAATTTGGTACGCAGCAGATTTTCAATCTCCAGCTCCTGAACTTCGCCCTGCAATTGTTGCGAGCCTTGTTCAGCCCTGCGCTTGAGGTCTTCAATCTGCTTCTGCATCGCGGCAATGGTCTGCTCCTTCTCCATTACCTTGAGCTTCTGTTCGTCCTCGGCTTCTTTTTTGGCTTGTGTGCGGACATCGGTTAATCCTTCCTGCACCCGCTTTTCCACCGTGAGTTCCAGTTCGCGTTTGGCATCATCAAGTTCGCGCTGCTTCTTGATGAGTTCGGCTTGCGCCTTCTGCGCCTCGGCCAGCTTCATATTATTTTGTTGCAGGACTTCTTGCAGATCGGACAACTCGCGCGCCTTGTTTTCCAGTTCGGCGGCGCTGGCAAGTTTTGCTTTTTTGGATTCTTCGGCAACTACGCGGGCGCGTTCTGCTTTCAACTGTGCCGCAACCTGATCGGCCACCTGATCGTCGAGTTTGCGCTTGTCTTCTGCAAGCTGCTTTTCCTTGTCGCGCATGGCCTGTTCGCGTTTGGCAATGTCACTGTCCTTCTGCGCCAGTTGTTGCTCGAACTGCCTGCGCGTGGATTCAATCAGCGGCGCGGCTAGTGATTCGGTGAGCTTGATCTCAGCCTTGCACGCCGGGCAGGTGATAGTTGGTTCGGTCATGCTTTTTTCCTTTTCGTCGCCTTTTTCTCTACGCCCTTGATTGCCTTTATTTTCCTGGTTTCCAGCGCCCGTGTTGTCTTTGCCAATTCTTCTGCAATCCGTTTCTCGTCTTGCAAGAGAGTCTTGTACTCGGCGGCAAGAACTTTGTTGGGCAAACCTTCCAGCGCGTAGTGCGCCTCGGCGGTATCTTTCTCAGCGCAGAGGATGAGTCCAACCGGCGGGTTTTCTCCGTCGCGCGTCCAGTGTTCGCGTGCGTAATTGAGGTAAAGGTGCATTTGACCCGCGTCGGCGTAGCTGAATTTGCCAGCCTTGAGGTCAATGATAATAAGGCACTTGAGGCGGCGGTGGAAAAATACCAGGTCAACACGGAACCAGCTATCGCCTACGCGCAGCCGC
>MEWP01000081.1:0-9726 GCA_001775395.1 candidate division Zixibacteria bacterium RBG_16_53_22
TTCTAAAAATCAGAAGGATTTTATAACTTGCTGTTTTTATAAAAGATAATATTTTTTCGTTTTCCCTCTTGACAGGATCAATATAGGATGTCCCCAAGGTTCTTTGAAGTTATTATTGTTCGCTATCCTGAGACGTTCAGCCCAGAAGTCGTTGCGCGTGCCAAGGCGCGATTAGAAGAATTAAAACAAATATAACCCCAATCCCACACTCCGAATCTGATCGGATTTCGTAAAAAAAGGACCCCATCACTTCCCCTTCCTATATCTCAATATCCACCCTCACAACCCCTTTTACTGTTACGCTTTGAAAAGCGTAATTACCTATTGACAATTGATTTAAAAGGGATTATATATATTCTGTGTTTACGCCTTAGATTAGAGTAAAAAAACAGGAAAGGAGGGTTTTCAAAAATTGAGAGAAAGGAGGAGACCATGGAAACTAATTTTGGTGATGTTCTCAAAAAGGCAAGGGTAGCGAAAAAAATAACTATCCGCGAGGTTTCCGACTACATCAAAAAATCGATAGGATATGTCTCCGATATTGAGCACAGCCGAAAACTTCCACCAGATCTGGAGACTGTACGAAAAATGGAAGAGGTTTTAGGTACTGGGACTGGCATGCTGGTAAATATCGCCTCTAAAATCCGCAAAAAAGCACCACAAAACCTGACTCAAAGGCTTAAGGCCAGACCTTTGCTCTCGGAAGTTCTTTTGAGGGCTGATGACCTCTCTGATGAAGACCTAAAGGACGTAATTTCTAATATCGCGGAAATTACCGAGAAGGAGGAAGAATAATGCCTCGCAGGATTGTAATCGCAAGCCCCAAGAGCGGTCGGGACCTCGATGATCTCGCCTTAAAAATCGTTAAATCATTCCAACCGGAACTCCTGATGGAGTTAAGGGCCTTTGATATCGAGCGATTTTTTGAGTGTGAGCTCGAAACAATCACAGGTGTTAAAATCGATTATCGAACTCTACCCACAGGGATTCACGGCTACACTGACTCCGGAACCATGGAATCGGTGATTTCCGCAGAATTGATGGAAGACGAAACCCAACTTTTCTTCACCAGGTCGACCATGAGCCATGAAACAGCGCACGCGCTTATCCACGTCCCTGAATTCAGGCGCAAGAAAGCCATTCTAACCTCTGTCCACAACGCTGAGCATGGCATCGCCTTAAGGATGCACCGTGAATCCGATGTACGTATCTATCAAAACCCCGAATGGCAAGCGTGGCGTTTTGCTGGAGCTCTACTTATGCCCCGGCCTGCATTAGAAGAGGCGATAAGAAGAGGAAACGGTCTTCGGGATTTATCGAGGCTTTTTAATGTAAATCCGGCTTTTATAGAAACCAGGTTGCGGGCTTTGAAAATTACTCTTTAAAACACAAAAGAGGGCATGGTCAGATGCCCTCTTTTGTGCGTAGCGGACCCACTTATTAGAATTAGGGACTCCAATAATGGGTAAAATTTTCTGCAATACTGCAGAAAATCGGGCCGTTCCATACTATGAATGAACAGCCTCTTTCAGTTTTATTTCATAGTGTGGCCGCCTTGTCAAGAACATTTTTCCCTGGAAGGGAGGGTTAGGCAGGATCCTAAAAAAACGCGGGTAACTAAATCATTCTGTTGTGACCACACAACCGGGGATATCTCTAACCTGGGAACAGAAAAAGAGATAAACCAACCACCACAGGAGGAAGAAAATGAACAACTTACAAGAAAACAAACACGAAGAGCAAGGTCACAACAAAGACTTCACGATTATTGTGAATGGCCGCCAGAAGGTTGTGACGGCAAAAGAACTGTCGTTTGCCGAAATCGTCGCTTTGGCCTTTGACAATCCGCCGACGGGCCCGAATATCGTTTTCACCGTTACGTATAGAAGGGGCGAGGGCAATAAGCCCGAAGGGACCTTGGTCGAGGGGGAAAAAGTCAAGATTAAGGAGGGAATGATCTTTAATGTCACAGCAACTGATAAATCGTAGCACTGATCTAAAGCGGCTGCAGGACGAGGGCTATGACGTCGAAGTTAGGTCTGGCTATCTACTGATCAAGAACGTTCCATATGTGAACTTCAACAAAGAGATCAAACTCGGAACTCTTGTTTCAGTATTGACTTTGGCTGGTGATGTAACAACCACACCTAACACTCATGTCGTTTTTTTTGCGGGAGATCATCCTTGCAATAAGGACGGGTCAGAGATAGTCAAGATCAAGAGTTCAAGTAACCGACAGGAACTTGATCGTGATCTCGTGGTCAACCATTCGTTCTCAAGCAAGCCGACGAGCGGCGGCTACAAAGACTACTACGACAAGATGACGACGTACGTCGCCATCGTTTCCAATCCTGCTCAGTCGATCGATCCCACCGTTACAGCAACGACGTTCCCGGTCATTGAATCCGCGGAGGACGAATCGGTGTTCAATTACATCGATACTGCCTCGAGTAGGGCCGGGATCAATGTGGTCACCAGAAGGCTAGAGCTTGGGAAAATTGGAATTGTCGGTTTGGGCGGTACAGGGTCTTATGTGTTAGATCTGGTGGCCAAGACTCCGGTGAGAGAGATTCATCTTTTTGACGGAGACAAGTTCTCACAGCACAACGCATTCAGGTCACCCGGTGCTCCGTCTGTCGATGAATTAAGGAAAAAGCCACAGAAGGCAGTCTTCTTACAGGAACAATATTCGAGGATGCGTCGCCATATCGTCGCGCATGACTGCTATGTCGACGCTTCGAATGTTGATCAGCTGCGTGGAATGGACTTTGTGTTCCTGTGTCTGGACAGCGGCGAGGCGAGGAAGCTGATCGTCGAGAAACTAGAAGAATTTGGCATACCCTTCATCGACGTGGGGATGGGAATATATCAACGCGATGGATCTTTAGGCGGAATTCTGAGGATCACGAGCAGCACCGTGGAGCAGCGCGAGCATCTGAGGGCTAAGGGCAGAATCCCGTTTTCAGATGGTGACGACAACAATGACTATTCTCGAAACATCCAGATTGCCGACCTCAACGCCCTCAACGCCTCGCTGGCCGTCATCAAGTGGAAAAAGCTATTTCGCTTTTACCTGGACTTGGAGAACGAGCATCACAGTACGTACACTATAGATGGCAATATGCTAACCAATGAGGACCGGCCATGAAACGCGAGACGGTCCTCACACACGAATTCGTCGAATACATCCCTAATGATCTAAAGGATGGGATGATCTATGTGTCTATGGCGTTCGCGACAGTGGCGCATAAATGTTGCTGCGGATGCGGAAATGAAGTCATCACTCCGCTTTCTCCTACTGATTGGACGCTAATTTATGATGGCAAGTCGATTTCGCTCAACCCGTCGATCGGAAACTGGAATTTCGCTTGCCAGTCTCACTACTGGATAAAACGCAATAGGGTCAAATGGGCCCGGCGATTGGCCCAAGAAGAGATTAACGCCGGAAGAGCTCATGATTCGATGGCGAAGGAGAGATACTTCGACAGCACCAAGACCCCCACCGTTCATGACACGGTTGCAAGTGTCGGAGGACCAGGAAAAGGCAAACCTAATGGGAGCCTTTGGCGGAAGCTGAAGAAGTGGTTGCTTTAGTTAACGAAGCAACGAGCCAGACTCCCTTTTTCGAAAGGTTCAATTCAATTTCTTTCCTTGTCGCTACCGCTCCGCAGCAAGAAACAAGCCCCTTCCCGCCCCGGCGAGGCTCCAGGGGTTGGATGACCTTTTTGGTTTTATGGCCAAAATTTCAAAAAACTCTTGACAAAGGAGACCGATTGATTTGAACTTACTTAAAAACTAAAGCCCAAAGACCTGCGCCAACAGGTCCTTGGGCTTTTAAATGGGGCTAGGCTAATCCGCTACCCCTTGTTCGCTAGCATCTAATAAAAAATATCTCACTTTAGATGCTTCTGTCAAGCTTTTTCGGCTAGCGGTTAGTCTGCCACCCCAAATTTACAACGGAAGGGGGGATCCACTGGACATCCGCTAGCCAGCTGTCCTCTATTGAATAATCGCTTCTCCGACTGTTCAACTCTCAGAGAACGCTAGCCTTCGTCCGCTCAAAAAATCATCAAAAATGGTACGTTCTTACCTCTGTTGTGACCACACAACCGGGTACGATCTCTAACCTGGGAACAGAAAAAGAGGCAAAATATTTCAGCAAAAAGCATAAGACAAAACCAATAATTAAGGAGAAAACCAACCATGGCAAAAACAGCACAAGAAGCGTATGACGAAATTCTGGCCCACATCCGGGGACAAGCGGGTGCCTTTTCAACCTGGTATTGTGGCATAACATCAGACATTGACGATCGATTATTTGGTACTCACAACGTACCGAGAAAAGACCATTGGTTCATATATCGACAATGTGCAGGTAGCGAAGCTGCCAGAAAGGTTGAAAAAGCATTTCTTAACCACGGTTGCGACGGTGGCGGAGGCGGTGGAGATAATACCGCCGTCTATGTCTATGCATACCTTAAGACTTCGATAACGGACCCATAGGCCGGGTACCAAACATCGTGACACATCGATTTAGCCAGGCGGAGCACTAATTTCCGGTGCTCCGCACCCTTCTTGGATAATCCGGATCGTAAACCGCCTACACCCTGTTGTTCGTGTTCGACAATCATTCGCCCGGTTCCTAGTGGTTGGGATCAGGCAATCGTAATAAAGTATTCTTTTCCTTAGATCATTTTCCTGCAATCTGTCGATCATATCCCTTAAGGCTGATCTTTAAGAAGTTATTTTTCGAACCGCCCCGGCTGCCCAAGTCAACTCCCTGACTCCCCTAAAATTTCGGATTTCCACAGAGACATTTCGCATGGGACACACCCCTCAGGTCCCGCATTTTTTTCAAAACTGTTGGAATCCTGCCTCGAAGCCGTAGCCCTGGGTCATCATGGCGCCAGCGCCTCACTTATTGTGGCTTCCAGGTATTGGCGGCGGGTGGTCGCCGTGGTCGTGAGCCGGGCCTCCAGCTCGCCGCACAGCGCCATTAGTTCGACGACCTTCGCCACGATTCGGTGTTGTTCGGCGAGGGGTGGGAGTGCTACCGGAATAGAGTTCATCTTGGCCTGATTCATTTTGGGTTGGGCCGTTCCTGTGACGTAGGGCTTCAAGTCCGTCGCATTGATGAAGACCTCAACGTATCGCAAGAATCCCTCCGAGATACCGTCCAATACATGTGCATGGTTGTTAACCCAGAATTGTCCTCGGGCAATGAAAGCGATTGGAGTTGAACGGTTGATTAGATTGGCGCCGTCCTCTCCGATTAGCAGTAAGGGTTTGTCGAACAGGAAGGCGTCGATCTTATCGATGACTCCGGAGGCGCCGTAGTAGTCGAAAGGGCCCTGGCGGTGTTGACGTTCTTCGCGGGAAACAGGGATACGCTCACCATCCCGGCAGAACGTGATGTCACCAAGGCGCATCCACCTCCACTCGGATGGAATGGCAAAGAGCACCTCATCTCCATTTACCGGGCTCAGCGGCAAATACCGTCCGATCTTTCCTTCGGCAAGAAGTTTCTTGCGGGCCGAGTTTATCTCTTCAATTACTGATTCGGCAGTGCCTTCCGAGACGATTCGTGGGGCGAGTTGGCCGCGGACGGCGAGGTTTAGGATGGTCTGGCGGAGTTGCTGGATGTGTTCGGGGTGGGTGGTGAGGTGCGGGAGGTGGTTGAAGTAAAATCGGGCGCTCTCCTCCAAAGTGGGATGGCCCCCTGGTTCCGAGCTATCATCACCATTATCCAGTCCGCGTAGGGTCGCTGCCACCAGCCGGTCGCGCCGTCTCTCGCGCTTGGCCTGGGCTGCCTCCAGTTTATCGCACAGCGCCATCAATTCGTCCACCTTCGCCACGATCCGATGCTGTTCGGCAAGGGGAGGGAGAGGGAACGGGGAGAAGGCAAAATAATCTTTTGGTACACGCTTCTGACCAGCCGTGCCTGTCATCTTCGGGATTCCAGCTTCGATGAAATGTGAAGACTTTAGGAAAATCAGTATGTAGTCGGCAACGACGAAAATCGGGCGGACGATATGCAACTCGGTCGTTCCTGCGCCGATGCCCCCAGTAAGATTTCTGAAAACCGTGGACTTCCCGTTCTCGAAGCAGGGTGTAATCTTGGCCAGCCCAACGTCCCCATCCGCAAAGTGAGTAAAGCCCCTCCTAATCTCACCCCAAGGCCTGATCTCGTGCTCACTGGGTTGCCTATATTCAGCATAAATCATGCGCATTGGAACAAACGACGCTTCGGCATTGTCTTCACTATCGTTCTGGGGATTTATTATTCCGATCTGTGCTAAATGCGTCCATGACCAAGCACTGGGAATTGTGAAGGCAATCTGTTCTTTATCCAAAGGCTGTGTATGGTGCTTCCGCAGTTCACCAGCTTTGGAAAGCCGCTCCTTCTCCGCCTCAATCCGCTTCAGCAGCTCCACCGCCGGCTCATCGTCTGGGTTCTGCTCCACGAGTTTCCCCCGAACGGCCAGATCCAGGATGAATCGCCGTAGGCGCGGAATGGCGTCGGGGGCCTCGCTGATTTGCTCGAAGTTTTTGAGGAGCCAATCAGAGTTCATCGTCATCGTTCCCCCGATTTGTTTTGCAATGCTGCCTCGGCCCACTCCATCAGCCGTTTCTTCATGGGGAAAGCGGCTCCCAATTGCGCAGATGGCATCTGCGGAATGCGGACTGAAGGCTCCGGCAGGGCGTCTTGCAATTGGCCAGATGCCATCTGGCTTTTCTTAGACACCAATTTCCCAGATGGCATCTGGGGGATTGGTACCACGCGCAGGCTTTTTTCTCCTCCCACTGATTTCCGAGAAGGCTTCTCGGAAATTCCGGTCAAACGGTCTTTATAAACCAGATAGAACTTCCTCATATTGGAAAGATTATCTTCTGAAAAGCCGCGCCCGAATTCCGCGATCAGTCGCTCCGACAGGGCCTTGAGAACCATTTTCCCATACTCAGCCCGGTGTATGCCCTGTTGCTCGTGCTCGATGATCATCCGCCCTATCTCAAAATTGGTGATAACTTGCAAAGAATTAACGGTGGTTGCGGCGCTCCTTCTTGCCGTCTGTACCAGGCTTCTCACCCTCTCAAACAGAACACCAATAGCCTGATCGTCTAAATCAAGACTTTGAGGAGGGATAATAAGTGGACCGGGTTTTTTCATTACAACCCCCAATTTATAATTATGCCACAGGCTGTGGCACAATTGAACCACTCTTTAATTTTGCAACAGGTCGTTGCAAAATCGACAATGATTCACATTGGTGACAAAGGTTCAGGTTGATCCTCTCAGCAGCGCCTCCTCCAGAATGGCTTTCAGCCGGTCGCGGAGTTTGGCCGTTGCCGCTTCGCTTTCCTCAAGCTTGGCTAACAGCTCGGCGGGGTCGCCGTGGTCTTCTTCGACTGTGTGTGGGTTCTTGAAATCGAGGTTGAAATTGCGAGCCTTGATCTCGTCGATCGTAACCTTCCAGGCGACTTCATTTCCCTCGCGCTTCTCCCACCAGTCGATACAGGGCTTCAGGTGCTCGAAGCGGATCGGCCTGGTCATCGAATAGGCTTTTTGTCCATCGGGGACACGGTGCTCGTAGTACCAGACTTCTTTAGTGGCTGTGCCCTTCTCGAAGAAAAGTAAATTGGTGCCGATGGATGCATAGGGTTTGAATACGCTGTTGGGAAGTCGGACGATGGTGTGAAGGTTGCACTCTTCCAGCAGGTGCTCTTTCAGCCGCGTCTTGACCCCTTCTCCAAACAGGGTACCGTCGGGCAGGACCACGGCGGCACGACCGCCGGATCTGAGCAACCGCACAATGAGGGCGAGAAAGAGGTCGGCAGTCTCCCGTGTCTGGAAGTGCTTCGGAAAGTTGGTTTCGATGCCGTCTTCCTCACGGCCGCCGAAGGGTGGATTGGTGAGGACGATGTCCACCCGGTCGGACTGGCCGTAGCTGATGTAAGGCCGCGCCAGGGTGTTGTCGTGACGGACAAAGGAGGGGTCGTCAATTCCGTGGAGCAGCATATTGGTGACACAGAGCATGTGAGGAAGCTGCTTCTTCTCGGTGGCCCGCAACCCCTGCTGCATCTTCATCTCATCGTCCGGGGTTTTCACATAGCGCTCGCGCATGTGGCGGATGGCGCAGGTGAGGAACCCACCGGTTCCGCAGGCAGGATCGAAAAGAATCTCTCCGGGCCGGGGGTCGATACGGTCGGCCATGAAGGCAGTGACAGCACGGGGTGTGTAGTACTCGCCGGCGTTGCCGGCGCTCTGAAGGTCGTTCAGGATTTGTTCGTAGATATCGCCGAAGTGCTGGCGCTCGGCAAGGTTGTTGAAGTCAATGGCATTGATCTTATTAATCACCTGGCGCATGAGCTGACCGGACTTCATGTAGTTGTAGGCATCTTCAAATACATCGCGCACGACACGGCGCCGGCCGTCGTGTGCGGTGCCGGGAAGTTCTTTCAATTTGGGGAAAAGTTCATCGTTGATAAAGGCCATCAGAGCATCGCCGGTCATGCCTTCAGGATTGGCGGCCCAGGATCGCCATTGGAGTTTTGCTGGAATGGGCGAACGGTAGCCCTTCTGCATTACCTCCAGTTCCCGGTCCTGGTCATCGATGATCTTGAGGAAGAACATCCAGCACAATTGGGAGATACGCTGGGCGTCGCCATCGACACCCACATCCTGGCGCATGATGTCCTGAATGGATTTGACGGTTGTTCGCACGTTCATGGAATATCAGGCTGCCTTTCCGTAAAGGGCGGACTGGAGCTCATGGACAGCTTGCTCATAACCATTTAGTCCGCCGAAGTTCTTGAGAAGCTCAAGCGGGGTGCCCATGGTGTCAAACGGATCAACCCTCAGGATTCGCGGATCATCGAGGTCAGTGACGCCTTCGTCCTCATATTTCTTGAGCAGGGCATCGAGCACAGCGCGGGCTTGTGCGCCATATTTAGTGAAAATGTCTTGTTTGCGGACATTCTCCACCCGCTCGCACCGGGTAAGGGGCGGCCGGTCGAAGGCAACGTGGCAGATGAGGTCGAAAGGGTCGAGGTCCTTACCCACTTCCTCTGCCAGTGGATCAAGGAGCAGGCCTTCATTCTCCAGTTCTTCGATGATGGCCTGCTTGCGCTCGGCTCCGTTCCAGCGTCTGAGGAACTCATCGAGGCTGGCGAAGCATTTACGGAGGGTCTTTTTCGAGTAGTCACGCAGGCTCTCGGTAACGAGTTTACCGTTTTCGTCGAGGTATTCAACACGTTCAGCCAGGATGCTGACAGGTTTCCCCCGAATGTAGTATTTCAGAGGAGGCTCATGTCCTTCTGGGGGTGGATAGGGCACGTAATCGACAATCACCTCTTCATCTTCACCGGGTTTCGGAGGAATGGTCTCCTCCCCGTCCTCAGTCGGCGGCACATCGTCCGGAGGTGCAACCGGGTCGCCCTCGGCCGGTTCATAGATCTGCACCGGCTCGCCGTCAAAATCGGGGTCAGCGAAGTGGTTGGTGGCTTTACGGAAGTCGATCAAGGTAAAGTAGTACTTCTTGGTGTCCTCGTGAACGCGGGTGCCCCGGCCCACGATCTGCTTGAACTCGGTCATCGATCCCACTTCGCGCTCAAGGACAATGAGGCGGCAGGTCTGGGCGTCGACACCCGTGGAGAGCAGGCGCGAGGTGGTGACGATGACCGGATATTTTGCTTCCGGATCGATGAAGTTACCGATCTGGGCACAGC
>MEWP01000081.1:9742-14545 GCA_001775395.1 candidate division Zixibacteria bacterium RBG_16_53_22
AGTGATACGCATGACGTAGCGCTCGTTCTGTTGGATTAGGTCCGGGTTTTCGTTGGTGATGGCCTGCCGCATCCGCGCAGCGTGTTCAGTATCCACACAGAAGACGATGGTCTTCTGGAAGCGGTCGCCGCTTTCTTTGAGGAATTCGGTCACCTTCCGGGCGACACGCCTGGTGCGCTCGTCGATGACCATATTACGGTCGAAGTCTTTCTGGTTGTAGATACGGTCCTCGATCTCGTAGCCGTACTTGTCGGTTTCGCCCTGCTCAGGGCGGTAGCCCTCCACATCGACGTCGAGGTGGACCTTGACCACCTTATAGGGGGCGAGAAAGCCGTCGCGAATGCCTTCTTTCAGAGAATAGCTATACACGGGTGGCCCGAAGTAGTGGATATTGGAAACGTATTCCGTCTCTTTCGGCGTCGCGGTGAGACCGATCTGCGTGGCAGTGGAGAAGTAGTCCAGGATCTCTCGCCAGACGGAATCCTCTGCCGCGCTGCCCCGGTGACATTCATCGATGACGATGAGATCGAAAAAGTCGCGGGAGAGTTCCCGGTAGAGCTTCTGGCGTTCCTCTGGGCCGGTGATGGCCTGGTAAAGTGCAAGGTAAATCTCATAGGAGGTGTCAATACGCCGATGCTTCTTGTCTATCGCCGTCGGGAGTTGCACTTCGGCGCCATCGTTGCGCTCGATGGTCTTTGAGGAGGTGGAGAGCTTCGCCATGGCAGCGCCGAAGGGACGAAAGTCATTCACCATCGTCTGATCGACAAGGACATTCCGGTCAGCAAGGAAGAGAATGCGCTTTCTACGACCCGCCTTCCAAAGACGCCAGATAATCTGGAAAGCGGTGTAGGTCTTGCCGGTGCCGGTGGCCATAACGAGGAGGATCCGATCCTGCCCCTTAGCAATGGCTTCGATGGCCTTATTGATGGCGATGCGCTGGTAGTAACGCGGCTCCTTGCCGCTGCTGTCCTCGAAGTAGTTCTGGAGGAAGACTTCCTCTTGCTCCGGAGCCAGACCTTTCCACCCACGGTATTTCGACCAAAGCTTGTCGGGTTTCGGGAACGCATCGAGGGGCAGCTCGGTTTCGGTCTGGCCGCTCTGGCCCGTGCGGTCGTGAAAAAGGAACGCGTCACCATTTGATGAAAAGACGAAGGGAATATCGAGGGTGGCAGCATACCCGAGAGCTTGCTGCATGCCGTCGCCGACAGCGTAGTTGTTGTCCTTGGCCTCGATGAGGGCGATGGGAATGTTCGGTTTATAGTAGAGAATGTAGTCGGCGCGCTTGGCCTTGCCGCGGGTGACCAATCGGCCGCGGACGATGATCCGACCTTTGGTAAATGAGACCTCCTCGCGAATTTGCGACAGGACATCCCAGCCCGCCTGTTTGACAGCAGGCGTGATGAACTTGGTGCAGATGTCGCGTTCGCTGAGACTTTTCTTGTTCCCTAAGATCATTGAGGTCCTGTTATATGTTCCATTTCTGCGATGTCACGCAAAATTTTCATGAACTAATGAGGGTTCACTTTCCCGAAATGGTCATGTTTCCGAAGTCAATTTCCGACCCCAGCTTGGATTCTTTCGCGTCTGTATCAATCACCCCCGGCGAAGTTGACCTATTTATACCAAAAATTTAATTTTATGGCAATTTTTTGACGTAAACTCTTCTGCGTTGAAACTTCGGAGGATAAACCCCGTTAGAAATTCCAGCGGTCCATTATTTCTAACGGGGTAAACAGACGGAGGAAAGCGTCAGAAATAGGAGAATAAAAGGTGAATTTCTCTTTAATGAAAGCTTAAATTTCGAGGATGTTGAATTGTTCCTGGTGGAAGCCGGGTTTGGCCTTGACCACGATCTTCTTTTTGAACTTCCTTTCCAGCTCCTCTACGAAGGTCCTTTCCTCCTCATAGAGGAGATCTGCCACGTCCGGATGGGCTTCGACCATGATGCTTTGGCCTCCCAGTTCAGAGGTTGTTCTCTCGATTTCACGGAAGATGTCGTAACAGACCGTGACCTTCGATTTGACATGACCCGCCCCTTCGCAATAAGGGCATGATTCCCCAAGGACTCTCGAGATGTTCTCACGCGTCCGCTTCCGGGTCATCTCCACCAGTCCCAGTTCCGAAATCTTGAAGATGTTGGTCTTCTGCCGGTCCTTCTTCATGGCCTCCTCGAGGGCCTGATAGACCTTCTCCTTATCGCCCTCCCTCTCCATATCGATGAAGTCGATGATGATGATCCCTCCGATATTGCGGACCCTCAATTGGTAGGCGATCTCCTTGGCCGCCTCAAGGTTCGTTTTCAGGATCGTATCGGCCAGATTCCTCTTGCCCACGTACCTGCCGGTATTGACATCGATGACCACCATCGCCTCGCTGATATCGATGACGATGTAGCCTCCCGATTTGAGCCAGACCTTCCTTCCCAGAATCTTATCGATCTCCATCTCAATGCGGTAGGCGTCGAAGATCGGCTCTTTCTCCTCGTAGAGAAGAATTTCATATTTCTGTTTGGGCATATAGGTGTTGATAAAGGAAACGATGCTCTCGTATTCCTCTTTCGAATTAATGATGATCCGGTTAATCTGAGGAGAGAGAAGGTCACGGATCATGCGGAGGATCAGTGTCAGATCGCCGTGGATGAGGGAAGGCACAGAGGCGTTCTCCTTCTTCTTTTGAATGTTGTTCCAGAGCTGGTGGAGAAACTCCATATCATTTCTAATCTCCTCGGACTCAGCCCCTTCACTGGCGGTGCGGACGATAAAGCCGCCTGAAGGAGGTTTGATGGACTGGGCGATCTCCCGTAACCTCCTTCGTTCCTTCTCATCCTTGATCTTCCTCGAAACACCCACATGATCGACTGTGGGCATAAAGACGAGGTAACGGCCCGGGAGCGTAATGTGGGAAGTGATCCGGGTGCCTTTGGTGCCGAGGGGTTCCTTCGAGACCTGAACCAGCATCTCCTGACCCTCAGAGATCAAGTCTTGAATCTGCGACGGAGCATTCAGGTAATTAGGCATGTCCAGGCCCAGAAACCCCATCTCCTCATACTCCTCCATCCCGCCATAGACATCGGTGACATAGAGGAAGGCAGCTTTCTCCAATCCGATGTCGACGAAGGCGGCTTGCATGCCCGGCAGGACCTTGACGGCCTTCCCTTTATAGATATTTCCGATGATCCCCCGGTCCCGGTGGCGCTCGATGTGGAGTTCCGCAAGAACCCGGTCTTCTAAAAGGGCGACCCTTGTCTCCTGAGGCGTCACATTGATGATGAGTTCATTGGCCATAACCTCTCCCCAAACATTATAGAATTGGAATACTGGAATAGTGGAATGGTGGAATGATGGGTTTTACAGAAAAGGCCAATCCACTAATTATTTCCTAAATTGAGCGGTTTTTTCATTAATCATTACTTCAGAGAATACTGGATTCCTGCTTCCGCAGGAACGACGACTATCACCTAATGAATGCAAATGTCATTCCCGTGCTTGCGCGCCGTAGCGCTTCAGCGCGCAGGCGTGAAAACGGGAATCCAGAAGGGTTTATGTTTAAAAATAGTATTAAGAATCGCTCAATTTCGGTATTTATCAGTCTTAGATGCCAATATTCCATTTTTCCATTATTCCATCATTCCATCTTGACGATTCTACATTGGGCAAGCGCTTCTCCCTGTAGGCCCAGAAGGGCTTCGACGACCTCATTGGGCTTTGCGGTCTTTCCACTGAGGCTCCGAAGGACGAGTTCCAAACCCGGAGCGGCCTCATCGCCGGATTCTTCCTTTACCTCCACTTTCTCGATGAGAGGAAGGAGATCGATCCTCCTCGTCTTTTCTTTTCTCTCCTGGAGGATGAAGAGTTCCTCTTTCTCCATGGCCTTTTTCAGTCTTGATCGGGTCTCTTCTGTTGAGAGGAGATGATCCAGGGAGATCCGATAAACCGACCGGTGCGGAGGAGAGGGAGACGGAAAAGGGAGCAGGACTTCCCTGGCCTCAACAATTTTAATTCCATCCGGAAGGGTCTGATTGAGCCTATCCATCAATTCCGTTGGAGTCATTCTCCCTTCCAGTTCCATATCAACGATCTCTCTCAGACTCTCCACCCCTACTGGAAGGGCTTTTTCGAAGATGATCCGTGGCATCGGATGAAATCCCTCGGAGTAATGCAAAGAAAGGGCGGCCCTCTTTGCCGCCCGGTAGAAGAGATGGGCCAGTTCGAGGTGACTGACGAACCGGATTTCCCCTCTTTTGACAAAGGTCAGCCGAAATTTCATCCTGAGCCCTTTCTTTCGAATTTCACTCTTCTCCATTTTTTTCAGGGATTGCAATTCTGCAGGACGGCCTTCCCTCAGGACGATCTTTTCCCCATCACAGAGGCCGCAGCGATGACAGTCCCCGACCGCACAGGAAGGGGTAAGCTTCTCTTCCAGGCCTTTCTGAAACTCCTTCCATAAGAAATCAGCGCCGATTCCTGTATCAATGAAGGACCAGGGGAAGGTTTCTCCAAAATCCTTTTTCCGGGTGTAGGATGTCATCTCCAACCCCGACGTTTCAAAGGCCTTCCTCCAGAGATCATAATTGAACTGGTCGCTCCAGCCATCGAAACGGCATCCCAACCGATGGGCCTCGACCAGAACTTTCGACAAATTCCGATCTCCCATTGAGAAGACTCCTTCAAGGAGACTGAGATGGGGATCCTGCCATTTAAGGCGGATGTTTTTCCTCTTCAAATTTTCCTTTAAAAAATGGAGTCTCTCTTTCATCGTTTCGAGAGAGATTTGTGGTTCCCACTGAAAGGGGGTATGAGGTTT
>MEWP01000082.1:0-2576 GCA_001775395.1 candidate division Zixibacteria bacterium RBG_16_53_22
TTCAAGCAGGCGTCTTTGAGCGCATTGCCCGACATAGTGGTTGAACGCGAGGCCACAGTCGGGCCGGAATCGGGGACCCGGCTGGTGTCGGTCGGGGTCATGCCAACCCAGGAGAGTGGCACGCCAAGCTCATCGGCCACGATCTGCGAGAGCACAGTGGCCATCCCCTGGCCGATTTCCGTGGTTCCGACAGAGAATATAACGGAGCCATCCTCATGCATCATGACACGCGCCCCTGTTCGAGCCAGATGTTTGCCGCCGGCGCCAAGTCCGACACCGTAGAATATGGTCGATAGCCCATATCCGACACCGTCATCCTTAGGCGTGGATGGCGACCAACCCGAGGCTTGAATCACTCTATCTAAGGTCTCTTCGAGCCCGACACTGTGCTCCAACTTTTGGCCGGTTACTGTGCGGTCCCCTTTCCGCAAAATATTTCGCCTGCGAAACTCCAGTGGACTGATACCCAATTTTTCCGCCAGTTGATCCATCTGCGATTCTACGGCGAAAAGTATCTGCGGCGAACCGAATCCCCGGAACGCGCCCGTCGGCACCCTGTTTGTCGCGACTGCATAGCTGTCGACCTTGACGTTTTCGCACTTGTATGGCCCGGCGGCGTGGACAGTGCCCCTGAAAAGTACCACCGCCGAGAGGGTCGAATAGGCGCCGCCGTCGATCACGTATTCGGCCTCAACTGCCCGCAGGATGCCTTCCTTAGTGGCTCCCGACCTGTAACGCACCCAGGCCGGGTGGCGTTTGGAGGTAGAAATCATATCCTCGGAGCGGTCGTAGACGAGCTTGACCGGCACCCCAAGTTTCCATGCCGGGAGCGCCGCCTGGCAGGCCAGGAGAGAGGGCACATCCTCCTTGCCGCCGAATCCGCCGCCGGTGGCGCATTGAATGACGCGAACTTTCGACTCGGGCAGGTTGAGTATGGTAGTTATGGCCTTGCGAACATAGAACGGACACTGCATCGAGCCGCGTATCTCGATACTGCCATCGGGGAAAGGAATGGCAATCATCGCCTGCGGTTCGATATAGGCGTGCTCCTGGTACGGGGTGCGATATTCGTTTTCGACTATGACATCGCATTCGGCGAATGCCTTATCCGTATCGCCGCGGCGAATTTTCATGTGGCGGAAAATGTTGTTATCGCCGAAAAGGTGAATCTTGCGATGGTTGCGGGCCGTAAGCGGATTCAGTAGTGCCGGCAGTTCCTTGATATCGATAACCACACGAGGCACCGCCGCTCTGGCGGCCTTGCGGCTCTCGGCGACGACTACCGCGATCGGCTCGCCGACATAATTGACATATTTTTCGGCAAGAAATGGCTGGTCATCTATTACAATCGGCACGCAGTTGTTGCCGGGGATATCCTTGAACGTGAAGATGCCTTTGACACCCGGCATCTTAAGGGCCCGCTTGAAATCGAGGTTGCGGATCACCCCTCGGGCCATCGGCGAGCGCACCACGGCCGCGTGAATCATGCCGTGAAACTTGAGATCGTCGGCGAACAGGCCGGCGCCGCCCACCCGCTCGCGTCCCTCCACCCGAGCAACTCTTTTGCCAACGACACCCATTATCGAAAAGGCTCCATATCTTGGATAGTATCGATGTCCTTGAGAATGCCGGGGTCCTCAACGGGCACCTCGAGGGTTTGATGATTATTATTCTTCAAGATTTCTCGTAGGTTGGTATCGCCGGAAGAAACGATTATTTGCCTTTTCAGGAAATCCGGGATTATCAGCGGGTGGCCCCGTTTGCCACCCCATATGGGGACAATTATCCTATTTGGATTCTGAAGGTAATTGCTCTTTAACATTCGATATGTCTCCGGTTGCACAAGTGGATGGTCAACCAGGATGATGAAATACCCGGGGCATTCATTTGAAAAAGCCGAGAGTCCCACTTTCAAACTCGTGAACTGCCCCATAGGCCAATCAGGATTGAGGACGGCGCGCACCCCAAGCCGCGCGCATTCAGATTCGATCTTTTCGTATTCCGAACCGCCGACCACGACAATATCATCCGCGATAGTCCTTAAATCTCTAATGATTATTCCCAGAAACGTCTCGCCGCGGAGTCTCGCCAAGGCTTTCGGGCCGCCGAAACGTTTTCCCTGCCCGGCGGCCAGAATCACGGCCGCCATTCTCAATTGTCGGATATCATTCACCGGCATTGTGCCTGTCGGTGAATCCACCCATGGTCAGCGCCATGACCGCTTTGCAAGTATGGAGTCGGTTTTCAGCCTCCTGGTAAACTATCGATTGCGGGCCGTCGATGACAGTATCGGTGACCTCGTTGCCGCGGTCGGCGGGAAGGCAATGCATATAAACCGCGTCCCGCTTTGCCAAGAGCATCATCTTCTCATCGCATATCCAGCCCTTGTAGCCGGCCGCGATCTTCAGCGCCTCCTGGGGATTGCCGAACAGCTCCATTATCCCCCAGCTTTTGGGGTAGACAATATCGGCCTCCTCGAACGCCGCCTCCATCGAATCAACCATCTCGAATTTCGCGCCGTTTGCGGCCGCGTTCTTCTTGGCCAACTCAATCTGATCGGGCATCAGCCTAAATTC
>MEWP01000082.1:2595-7412 GCA_001775395.1 candidate division Zixibacteria bacterium RBG_16_53_22
AGGGTTACATGCATGCCATAGCGGGTCAAAAGCGTTATCAGCCCCTGGGGCACCGATAGCGGCTTGGCGTAGCTGGGGGCGTAAGCCCAACTAACAGCGATTTTGCGGCCGCGGAGAATATTCCCGAAATGCTCTCTTATGGTCATCAGGTCAGCCAGCGTCTGGAATGGGTGGTCTATGTCGCATTGCATGTTGAAGACCGGCGCCGAGGCATGGCGGGCCACCTCGCGCATGTAGCGATTCCCCTCGCCAGGCACAAGGTCATGCCGGATCGCGATTCCATGGCCATATGATGACAGGATGATCCCCATATCTCTGGGGCTTTCACCGTGCGCCACCTGGGAGGTCGAGGCCTCGATGAAATGCGCGTGCCCCCCCAACTGCGTAATCCCGGCCTCGAAAGAGTTACGGGTCCGAGTCGATTTATCAAAGAAGAATAAGAATACCGTCTTGTCCGGAAGCAACCTGTGAGGAATATTTTTACGCTTTTTGTCCTTAAGGTCGGCCGCGACCCTAAGCGCGGTCTCGATTTCGTCGGTTGCCCACTCCTGCGTGGTGATGAAGTCTTGTCCTTGAAGGCTGCGTAAACCCATATAACACGTTCACCTTTCTCCTCTCAAAAATCGCGCCCCCCGAGAACACGAGTCGGGGAAATTATATCGCTTTGGCCGGATTAAAAAATATAACAATCACTTAGACAGTTGCAAGCAAATTCGCCCCGGCCCGCCCCGCATCCGTCCGCGGAGGAGCAGGGGCGGTTCTGCTCTGTGCGGCCCGCGGGGCCGCCCTTACGGGCGAGGAAACCCCTTTGTCGACCTGCGATTCCCGAATAAGCCTATCAGCTTGCGGTGGCCGGCTCTCGAAATTTGGCCGCTGGGGTTTCCGCCCTCGCCTTCGGCGAGGGAGCCCCGCGGGCCGCTTGAGGCGGGACCGGCCCAGTTGCTTAGCTTGCGGGGCGGGCCAGGTCATGGCAAGGGCGATGAGCGCCGCACGAATCTCCCGTGCCCCGGCCTGCCGGCAAATCGGCCGCTTTGGGCAACAGCCTGCCCCCGGCTGAGCGTGACCTCGGGCCAACCGGCCATCTCGAATCCCTCGTGAGGCGAATAGTCGAACGCAAAGTTGCCATCGGCCCTTGCTCTACCGGCCAGTCCGTTGGGCGACCCAGGTAGTGTCCCGTCACATTCTTGAAACTATAAATCGAAACGCGAGTTAGAGGGAGCAGGAAGGTTACCTATTTCAACGATGCAACTTTCGGCTCAAAATACGGCTTGCCTGTAAGGAGCATTTGATTTACAGTTTATGCCGATAGTTGAGCGGTTATTCGCATGATGATGAAAGGAATCCAAATGTGTAAAAGCAATCCAGTATTAATATTTCTGATTTTCTTTGTTGCCGCGTGGATACCCGCGGGCGCGGCCCCAAAATCGCCGCTGCTCAAGGCCATGAGGACCGAGCTCGATAGGTCTTTCAAGGCCTTGCAGCACGCCGACCAGGTGCCGCTCTATTACCTAAGCTATCATGTAACGGAGACCAGCAGGTATTCTCTGACAGCCAGCTACGGCGCCCTCAGAACTAACGACATCAACAACGACCGGGTACTGGACATCGTCTGCCGTGTCGGCGACCATGCCCTCGACAATACCAAAGAGATGCGTGACGAGTCCGATTTCGATTTCTTCGATCGCCAGAGGATCCAGCTCCCCTTGGAAGACGATGAGTTGGCTATCAGGACTATCATATGGGAGAATACCGACAGGATTTACAAGAGCGCGCTTGAGCGCTACACGAAAATAAAAACCAACGAGCAGGTTCTGGCCGAACGCGAGGATACCTCGGCCGATTTCTCGCAAGAGGCCCCCAACGCGTATATCGGCCAGACCGTTGCCGTGGGTGTTGACACCGCAGCCTGGGGAGAGCGCATGAAAGGCTGGAGCGCTATCTTCAAAGATTACCCTTTCGTACAAATATCAAGCGTGGATCTCTCGCTAACCAACGATAACCGATATTTTGTCGATTCCGACGGGGCCTCCATACAAACGGGACAATCCTACGCCAGGCTGAGCCTCCGATGTTCCGGCGCGGCTAACGACGGCATGGAGATCGACCGCTACGAAACTTTCGATGCCGAGACGCCGGACGGCCTGCCAACCGGGCCGGAAGTCGAAGAGTCAATTCACCGGCTGATCGGAGAGTTGGGGGCGTTGCTAAAGGCTCCGCTGGCAGAGCCTTACGCCGGGCCGGCAATCCTGGTAAATCGTGCCTCCGGGGTCTTTTTCCACGAAATTTTTGGACACCGTATCGAGGGGCATCGCCAGAAATCGGAGATGGAGGGCCAGACGTTCGCCCGCAAAGTTGGAACGAGAATACTCCCCGAATTTCTCAGCATTTACGATAATCCCACGCAGCGCGATTTCAACGGCAAGTTCCTGCGCGGGTATTACCTGTACGACGATGAAGGCGTCAAAGCCCAGCCGGTGACCGTGGTCGAGAAGGGAATCATGAAGAACTTCCTGATGTCGCGTTCGCCGATAAACAATTTCGCGCACTCCAACGGCCACGGGCGCATGCAGGGTGGCATGGAGGTCGTCTCCAGGCAGGCCAATCTCATGATCAAATCGGCCAATGAGTATCCATTTGATACCCTGCTGGCCATGATGCTCGAGGAGTGCCGCCGTCAGGGCAAACCATATGGCCTGATATTCTACGATATCGCCGGAGGCTTCACCCAAACCGGAAGATACGGCCCGCAGTCATTCAAGGTGCTGCCGCTTCTGGTCTATCGGTATTACGCCGATGGGCGCCCGCCGGAGGCCATCCGGGGAGTCGATATCGTCGGCACGCCTCTATCGAGCTTCGAGAAGGTAATCGCCACCGGCAATGACTACGGCATCTTTAACGGCACCTGTGGCGCCGAATCGGGTTGGGTGCCGGTGTCGGCGCTTTCGCCGAGCATTCTTGTAAGCCAGGTCGAGGTGGAAAAGAAGGCCAAAGAGCAGGAGAAACCACCGATCCTCAAACCTCCATATAATCCCGATGACAACCCCGCGGGGGCGGAAAGGCCGGGGGTGACACCATGAAAAAGAATCATTTTCTCGCCGCCGCTATCTCCATCTTTGTGATACTGGGACTGGTGACAGCGCCATCCGGTTCGGCCCAGCAGGCAGATACCCCTATCTTGAGAGCGATGGGTGACGAGCTTTCCCGAAGCATGTCTGATCTGGTCATGGAAAACCTGGAGCGTCCCTATTTCATCGGCTATACCATCGATGACATTCAGAACCTGAACGTAACCGGTGTCCTGGGCACTCTCACCAAAACCGACCTCGACCGCAGCCGCTACCTCACGGTCGCTCTCAGAGTCGGCGCCCCATCGCTGGATAACACCAATTTCGTGGCCGGTTTCTATGATTACCAACAGGACTATTTCCAAATCGCTTTTGAGAACGATTATGACGCCATAAGAAACGAGATATACCTGGCTACCGATAAGGTCTACAAATCGGCTCTCAAGACTTTGGCCAAGAAAAGAGCTTATCTCCAGACCAGGGTTATGGCAGATCGACCGGATGATTTCATTGTTCCGACTGCAAACGAGCATGTCGGGCAGACGGAACCTTTCGATATCGACCAGAGATATTTCGAGGCGGTCGCGACCGCCGCCTCGGGGGTATTCAGAGCTTACCCCGAAATCATTTCCTCCTCGGTAAAGATCAACGCCGCGGCTACCAATCAGTATCTTATTAATTCCGCAGGGTCGAAAACAGTTCGAGGGGACATAATCCATTCCATAGAGCTCTCTATGGAGGGCAAAAATGGTGAGGGCGAGGATGTATTCGACGGCGCCGGCATAATTGCCAGGAAGCCCGAAAGCCTTCCCGACAAAGCGGCTCTTGTCAAATGGGCCAGGGAGAATGCCGAGAAAATGAGATCGATCCTGGCCGCGCCCAAGGTCGAGGAGTATGCCGGGCCGGTTATCCTGGCCGGTGACGCGGTCGGTGAATTCATCCGGCAGCTATTCGCCAAAAACGTCTCCGACGGCCCAACGCCGCTCTACGAGAAGGAGCAGTTGGCCAAAAGCAATCCCGGGCCCGAACTGGTCAACAAGGTCAAGCGGAGAATACTGCCGGAATTTATCGATATCTACGACGATCCCACTATCGACAGTTACGGCAATTTAGGTCTGGTCGGCGGCTATGCGGTCGATGATGCCGGCTGTGTTCCCCAGAGGATCCAGCTTGTTGATAAAGGGAAACTTGTCGCCCTGCCTATCGCAGAAGCGCCGACCAAACATGTCAAAGAGCCAAACGGCCATGCCCGCGGCGCGGTTGGCAAGGATGTCAGCGCCCGGCTCTCCAACGTGATCGTCGAGTCGGGCGACAAGGTGCCATTCGATAAGCTCAAAGGCACGATGATCGAGATGTGCCGCGACATGGGGCTTGAATATGGCCTTATTATTACAAGGCTCCTCGACCCCAACTCGCCGCAGGCTGGCCATACCGGCTTTTTCGGCGGTGCAGACAGAAAGAGCGCGCTTTCGGCTCCCATAGAGGCGTATAGGGTCTATCCTGATGGCAAACAAGAGCCGGTCACTAACCTGGAGTTTAGTGACGTGACCGTGCGTATCCTTAAAGACATAGTACAAACCGCGGATGACAGCCATTGCTATAACTACCTGATCGGCGCCGATAACGAGATGCCGGCCTCAATTGTCTGCCCCTCGCTGCTGGTCGAGGAAATGGAACTCAAGCGAAGCGAGTCGAAAATCGAAAAGCCGATGGTGCTGCCGTCGCCGTTGGCTAAGAAGTAGCGCCAGCCTA
>MEWP01000083.1:0-254 GCA_001775395.1 candidate division Zixibacteria bacterium RBG_16_53_22
TGGGGCGGGGTGCGTCGCCGACGCCCGGCCGCCGGAATCCGCTCCCGAGGATAATCTGGAAAGGGGCAAATACCCGCTCTTCCTGAACACGGCTTACGCGATTGAGTTCAGCAGCACCACATCCGTGCCCGAATGGGCCAACCAGGACGTGCGGATCGGCTATGAAGAGGATGCCCTGTTTACGGAGGCGGGCTGCCGGTTCATCGATGGACGACAGACCCAGTTTTACCTGATCAAATAGCCCTGTTTTTTAG
>MEWP01000083.1:261-1108 GCA_001775395.1 candidate division Zixibacteria bacterium RBG_16_53_22
AGGGATGGTTTTCAGGGGTTGAGAGTTCGGCCCTTGTTCTCATAGGCCCAGCGGTAATAATCTTTATTCGTCAGTCCGGAGGCGGCCGCCTCGTCGATGACGAATATCGCTCGGGCATGAAGCTGTAGGGCCGAAGCAGGCACAGACGCCGTCACCGGCCCTTCGACGGCCTTGGCGATGACCCCGGACTTATCTTTTCCCGAGGCCAGCAGCAGGGCCGTCTTAGTCTCGAGGATCGTCCCGATCCCCATGGTCAGACAGAACCGGGGCACCTCCTTTTCGTCTTGGAAAAAGGACCTGTTGGCCGCGACGGTCTCAGGCGTCAGTATCTTGAGCCGCGTCCTGGAAGAGAGCGAGGATCCGGGTTCGTTGAAGGCGATGTGGCCGTTCTTCCCGATCCCGAGGATCTGGACATCAATTCCTCCGACTTCCTGGATCTTCCTTTCATATGACCGGCAGTGTTCCTCGATATTGCCCGGCTGGCCGTTGAGACGGAAGATGTTCTCCCCCTTAATGTTGACGTGCCGGAATAGATGATTGTCCATATAATAGGCAAAGCTCTGAGGGTGGGATGCTTCAAGGCCTACGTATTCGTCGAGGGTGAAAGCCATGACGGAGGCGAAGTCGATTTCCCCCTGATTGTAAAGTCCGATGAGCTTCTCATAGAGCCCGAGTGGCGTCTTCCCGGTGGGGAAGCCCAAAACCGGGCTGCTCCTGTGCCGGCAAGCTTCCTGGATGATCGAGGCGGCTTCCATACAAACGCCGTCATAGTCGTTTTTGATGATGACTTCCATGGCCTTGTCCTCGCGTCTGATGCCGTTCTCAGATAGTCTCCAATTATATCGGA
>MEWP01000083.1:1167-14929 GCA_001775395.1 candidate division Zixibacteria bacterium RBG_16_53_22
GACGCGGATTTTTCCCCGTAAGGCCTCTTTCGGGCTCGAGATTTGCCTCCAAGAAGCGCAACAATAGGACGCCTGTGCAGAACCAGAGTGCACAAGGGGTGACAATTTTCCGCATTTTGACTATTCTAGTCTATGCACTAAAGGATCAATGTGGGAGGACGCCATGGCTTTACCAATCCAGAAGAAAGAGAAACGACCCAATCCGGCCCGAGGGCTCTTCACGGCTCTGGCCTTGGCCGGGACCCTGGTGATCTCTCCTCTTCCAGGGGCTGAGGGCACGGCCTTGATTAAATATTCTCTTGACGGCGATTGGCAGTTCCGACAGGCTGGCCAGGAGACCTGGCATCCGGCCCGCGTCCCCGGTTGTGTTCACTTGGACCTCATGGCGGCCGGGCTCATCCCGGACCCGTTTTTCCGGGACAACGAGCTCAGGACGCAGTGGGTGGAGAAGGAAGACTGGGAATACCGGAAAGAATTCAAGGTGACATCGACCATTTCAAGCAAGACCCATGTCGATCTGGTCGCCCAAGGGCTGGATACCTTCGCGGCGATCTTCTTGAATGGCCAGAAGGTCGGCGAAACCGACAACATGTTCCGGAGTTATCGATTCGATATCAAGCCCTTCCTGCGTCCCGGCCAGAACGAACTCCTCATCCGTTTCGATTCGCCGGTCCGAAGGGCACAAACGTTAGAGGCCACGCTCCTGTACAAGCTGCCTGGAGGCTCTCCCCACGTCCGCAAGGCGCCCTATCATTTTGGCTGGGATTGGGGACCGCGCCTTGTCACATCCGGTATCTGGCGCCCGCTGGCCATCGAGGCGTGGGAAGGCGCGCGTTTAGGGGAGCTGGAGATTACCCAAGAGTTTGTGGATAAGAACAAGGTCCTGCTGAGAACCCGGGCGGGGATACTCTCCGACCGAAGCCAAGAGGTCGCCATCAAAGCCAGCATTGTCGGGAAAAAGCCCTTCTCTCACAGCGAGTCTATCAATATCAAGCCCGGTTCCAGCGTCAACGAGAAGTCCTTCAGCATCATCAACCCCGACCTCTGGTGGCCGGCGGGGATGGGTGCGCAGAACCTGACCACGGTCAGGATCGACCTCTACCAGAAAGGCAGGCTCCTCGACTCGGTGGCTGAAAGGATCGGGTTCCGAACCCTCGTCCTCGAACAGAAGGACGATGATTGGGGGAAGAGCTTCCGGTTCGTCGTCAACGGCGTCCCCTTCTTCGCTAAGGGCGGCAACTGGATTCCGGCCGACTCCTTCCCGCCGCGCGTCACGCGGCAGAAATACGAATCGCTCCTCCGCGACTGCGTCGCCGCCCATATGAACATGCTCCGCGTCTGGGGGGGCGGAATCTACGAGTCGCCCGACTTCTATGACCTTTGCGATGAGCTGGGGATCATGGTCTGGCAGGACTTCATGTTCGCCTGCGCCATGTTCCCCGGCGATGCCGGCTTCCTGGAGAATGTCCGGGCCGAGGCCGAATACGTGGTCAAGGAACTGCGTCACCGGCCTGCCATCGCGCTCTGGTGCGGGAACAACGAATGCGAGGAGGGCTGGTTCCATTGGGGCTGGAAGGAGCGGTACCCGGCGACGGTCTGGGACGATTACGAAAAAATCTTCCATCAGGTCCTCCCTCAGACGGTCGAACGGCTCGACCCCGGCCGAAGCTACTGGCCGAGCTCACCGCACTCGGAGAAGGTTGGCGACCCCGGTTCGGACCGGTCGGGAGACATGCATTACTGGGGAATCTGGCACGGCAAGGAGCCGTTCACGGAATACCGGAAGAAATTCCACCGCTTCTTCAGCGAGTTCGGGTTCCAGTCATTCCCGCTCCTCGAGACGGTGAAGACGTTCACGCTGCCCCAGGACTGGAACATCGCTTCCCCGGTCATGGAGCAGCATCAGAAACATCCCGAGGGCAACCGCCTCATCCTTCTCTACCTGCTCGACCATTACCGGCTGCCCAGGGACTTCGAATCGCTCCTCTGGGTGAGCCAGGTCCTGCAGGCTGAAGGCATGAAGACGGCCGTCGAGCATTTCCGGAGCCAGATGCCCCGTGTCATGGGAGCCCTCTATTGGCAGATCAACGACTGCTGGCCGGTGGCCTCCTGGGCCGGCACCGATTATTACGGCACTTGGAAGGCCCTCCATTATTACGCCAAGCGGTTTTATAGTCCCGTGCTCATCGTGCCCATCGATGACGAGAAGGACCTCCGGATTTATGGTATCTCGGACCTCGACCAGCCGCTGGATGCCGAGCTTCACCTGGGCGTATACACCTACGAAGGGACCGTCGTCCAGCAGGGCAAGACCCCTCTCCGGATCGACCCACGGACCAGCCGGCTCGTAGTCAGCAAGCCGCTTGAGGAACTCAGGGGCGGCCTTCCGCCGAATGAGGTTTATCTCGTCTGCGAGTTGAAAAAAGGGGAATCGACTCTCAGCGTCAACATCCACCATTTTTCGCCGCTCAAGAGGGTCGAGCTTCCCCAGCCCGAAATCCGGCCGGAGGTCTTCGCCAAAGACGGCCAGCTGTTCGTCCGGTTGCAAACCTCGAAGTTTGCCAAGGACGTCCATCTTTCAGTCGCCGGAATCAAGGGCCGGTTCAGCGATAATTTCTTTGACCTCGTTCCCGGGCGCAGCTACGAGGTTGGGTTCATCTCCGACCAGCCGCTGAGCGCGGACCAATTCAAGGCGGTCTTGAAAATAATTTCACTCAAAGATACTTACTGAGCTCCCGCGGAGAGACCGGTGACGGGACAGAGAAAAGGTCGTCGGCGACGCCTTTGCCAAAACAGATTAAGGAGGAATCCTAAGAGCGCCGTCCAGAATGATCCCTTGCCGCAAAGACTTGTCTTGGCGGCCGTTCTTCTGATCGTCCTGTTTGGCCCGGTTCTTGGAGCCGAGAAAAAAAGCGACTTTTTCCCCGTCTCCGTCTGGTATGCCGGCGGAAAGGCGCGGGCCCCGATGCTCGAGAAAGTGACGGCCGAATCGCCACGCCTGTGGAAAAAAGATCTGGAACAGATCAAACGGCTGGGCTTCAACACGGTCCGCTCGTGGATCGAGTGGACGAACTGCGAGCCGGAGGAAGGCCGGTATGATTTCAACACCCTGCGCACCATCGTCGACCTGGCCGAGCAGGTGGGCCTTCGAGTCATCGTCCAGGTCTATATCGATTCAGCCCCCGACTGGGTGGGAAGAAAATATCCGGACTCCAAGTTCGTCGCCTCGAACGGCCTGGCCGTCGATTCCCAGGCCGCTCCCGGCTTCTGCTTTGACCACCTCCAGGTCAGGGAGAAAATCCTCCGCTTCCTCGCCGAAGCCGCCAAGGTCGTCAAGGACAGGCCGGCCTTCCTGGGATGGGACCTGTGGAGCGAACCCCATATCATCAATTGGGCGGAGATCTATCATCTCGGGGACCCGGAGTATCTGCAATTCTGCTACTGCCATTCGAGCAAGGTGAGGTTCCGCGACTTGTTGAAGCTTAAATACCAGACCCTCGACAACCTCAATAAGGTCTGGTACCGGACCTTTGCGAGCTGGGATGAGGTCGACCCGCCGCGCTTCGGGACGATCCTGACCTACACCGATTATATCGACTGGAAGAGCTTCATTTCCGACAAGCTGGCCGAAGACCTGGAGATGAAAGCGGAGGCGGTGGAATCCGTGGTGCCCCGAGGAGTCGTCACCAGCCATTCGACCATCCCCGGCCTTTTCAGCAAGCCCGTCTGGAGCGGGACGCGTGATGACCGCAAGATGCCGCCGCGGTCGACTACTACGGCATTTCGATCTACCCCAAGCACGCCTGGACGGTCAGGCCCTGGTCGCACTTCTTCCGCGCCGCCGGGATCGACTTCATCCGCTCAATGAGCTGGGCGAACGGCGGCTTCTATATCGGCGAGCTCCAGGCCGGCTACGGCGTCTTCGGGATGAAGCTCAGCCTGCCGGTCGTCGGGACGGACCTCCGCGATTGGATGCGGTCGGTGGTCTCCTGCGGCGCCCGGGCGGTCGCAGCTGGCCGGGTCGCCCGGGTCATCACCGAGAACATGGACCTCTTCCTGCGCAGTCGGCCTCCCCGGGCGGAGGTGGCCATATTGTATAAACCGCTGGCCCATATGGTCGGCGGACAACAGACATTCACGGCAGAGGGGCAGGCCGTTGGCGTGAATAATCTGAGCGAATCCCTCCAAGACGTCTATAAGGCGTTCTTCGAGCAGGGAATCCCGGTGGATTTTCTCTACGTGATGGACCTTACGCCGGAGCGCTGGAGCCAGTACAAGCTGCGCGTCGTTCCGTATCCGGTGATGATGTCCCAGACGGACGTGAAAAAAATCATCGCCTATGTCGAGGCCGGAAGAATGATGGTTAGCGAGGCGCGCTGCGGCTGGGTCGATGAGCGGGGGTTCTCTTCCCAAGTCATTCCGGGCGGCGGGCTCCACGAACTCCTCGGCTGCCGCGAGTCCTATCTCATGCCCCTGCCCAAGCCGTCGACGCTCAAGATCAGGGGAGCTCATGAAGAGCTGCCCCCTGCTTAAGGACGGAGATAAAATCGATACACTGTTCTTCGAAGAGGGGTTTGAGCTCCTCGGCGCCAAGGCCTGGGTCCTGGCGGAATTCGGCAGCGGTCAGCCGGCGATCGTGACTGCTCCGCACGGCAAAGGGAAGGGCATGATCGTCGGCTCGTTCATCGGGTCGGCCTATCATCATTTCCGGAAGCCCAACAACGGCAAATTCCTGGCCGGGCTGGCCGACTGGCTCAAGGTTGTCCGGCCTGTGGAAGTCAAGGTTGGCGAAAGCGATGTCCTGGTGGAAGCGAGATTGCTCGAGGCAGAGGGCCGGATGATCCTGTTCGGCTTCAACCGGGGTGAAAAGAGGGCGGCAGCCGAGTTCGGCGTGGCCGCTCCGGACGGAAATTTCAGAGCCACCCATTTGGAGCCAAAAGAAACCGTCGCCTGTCAATACAAAGACGGCCGAGTGCATCTGGCAAAAAGCCTCGAGCCCGGCGAGGCCTGGGTGGTGCTGTTAAAACCTGGGAATACGATACCGTAGAGGAATCTGGAGTCATCAGTCCTTAAGACTTTTGCGGAATTTGAGGCTAGCCTCTTGACAAAAGCCTGTGTTTCCGTGTATCTTGCTTAAGAAATGAGTGGCGCTTGCAAGTATTTCATCATGTATTGCCGTGTTAAGTCCAACCTGCATCATAACTAATCCCTCCCCTTAAGATTCCCTAGTCTCGATATCCCGTCGAGTTCCTCATTTGGGGATTCCTTTCAAGGACAGATCAACAAGGAGGAGAACAATGAGCAAAATCAAGTTGGTTATTCCCAAAGGCCGGATGTTCAATGAAGTGGCCAGACTGCTCACAGATTGCGGCATCCTTCCGGAGGCTGACGACAGGATCTACATCCCTCGGCTCGAGGATCTGGAGGTCGAGGCCAAAATCATGAAGCCCCAAAACATCGCCCAGCTTATCGAGCTCGGGTCACATGACGCGGGTTTTATCGGCTATGACTGGATCCTTGAGACCGGGTGTGACGTCGTCGAGCTTATGGACCTAAAGGTCGATCCGGTGAAGATTGTGGCTGCCATCCCTTCCTCGGCGGACCTTGATGAGTTTCGCCGAAGACGAATCCTGGTGGCGTCCGAATATGAAAATATCGCCCGAAAATTTCTCAATCGCGAAGGGTACGAATATCTCTTCATTCGCTCCTATGGGGCGACCGAGGCCTTCCCCCCCCGAGACGCCGATATGATCATCGACAACACGGCGACGGGAAAAACGCTCCGTAATCATGACCTCAAGGTTATCGCCACCATCATGGAGTCGTCCACGCGTTTTGTCGCTAACCTCGCGGCCCTAAAAGACTCTTTCAAGAAAGGGAAGATCGAAGGACTGACGATGCTCTTAGCCGCGGTTCTCAATGCCCGCGAACGGGTCATGCTGGAGATGAACGTGCCTCCGGATAAGATGGAGGACATCGTCCGCGTCCTGCCCTGCATGAGGGCGCCCACCGTTTCCCCGCTTTATAAGGACATGGGGTATGCCGTAAAGGTCGCCGTAAAGAGGAACGAATCGCTTAGGCTCATCCCTCTGCTCAAGTCGATGGGCGCAACCGACATTCTCGAGTACGAATTCAAGAAGGTGATCATATGAACCAGATCAAGCGGAAGGTGGTTGAACTTCACGAGTACGCCGTGCCTCAAGACCCACGCCGGGTCAAGCTGAACCAGAACGAATCGCCCTTCGACATCCCGGCGGCTCTTAAAGAAGAAGTCTTCGCAAGGCTTAGACAGGTGGGTTGGAACCGATATCCCTCAGGCCAGGCCCACGCCCTTGCCGAACGGATCGCTGGATACACTGGTTTCCCAGTCGCCGGGGTCCTGGCGGGCAATGGATCAAATGAGATGATCCAGACCCTCATCTACTCAACTTGCGATTCGGGAGACAGGATCTTGGTCGTCGAGCCCGGGTTCTCTGTTTACCGGCGAGTCGCCTCAGTGATGAATATCGATGTTGTTACAGTGCCACTGAAGGAGGATTTTGGATTCGACACGGACGCGATCATCGACCAAGGCAAAGGGGCGAAATTGATCATCCTGGCCACCCCCAATAATCCCACCGGGACAGTTCTGCGAGTCGACGATATCGCAGATATAGCGAACCAGATTAACGGCCTTGTCGCCATCGATGAGGCCTATTACGAGTTCTGTCGAGAAACGGCCCAGGGCTTTATTGAACGATTCGAAAACCTGATTGTTATCCGGACTTTCTCCAAGAGTCTGAGGCTGGCCGGGATCCGGCTGGGTTACGTGCTGGGTCGGGAGGACGTGGTCCGCGAGCTTGCCAAGGCCAGACTCCCGTTTTCCCTGAGCATCTTCCAGCAGACTGCAGGGGAGGTTCTGCTCGAAAATCCCGAATTTTTGGAAGCAGGCGTCAGGGAAATCCTCCGGGAGAGAGACCGGGTTTTTGAAGGCTTGGCGAAGATCAGGGATATCTCACCGGTGCCTTCGCTGGCGAATTTTTTGCTTTTTCAGTGCAGATGCATAACGGGGCGAGACTTGTATCAAAAGCTGTATCAAGCAGGCGTCGTCCTCCGCCGCTTCGATCACCCCAGGCTCGAAAGCAGCCTTCGCGTCACAATCGGAACAGCGCAAGAGAACGATATCTTTCTGGAAAAGCTGAGAGAGGCGATGGAAGAGTGATCTTTCATGGAAGCCTTGTTGTTTGATATGGACGGCGTGTTGGTGGATGTCTCGCGATCCTACAGGCTCGCCGTAAAGAAAACCGTCGAGCACTTCCTGGGAAGGCCGGTGAGCTTCAGATTGATCCAGAAATATAAGGACAGAGGCGGTCTCAACAACGATTGGGACCTGACAGAAACCATCCTGCGGGAATCTGGACTGAAGATGGAAAGGTGTAAAATCGTCGATTTTTTTCAGCAATTATACATGGGGAGCCAATTCGGTGGACTGATCCTCAACGAGAGGTGGCTTCTCGGTCCCGCCCAGCTCAAGGCACTTGGCCTGAAGTTCAAGCTGGGGATCGTCACCGGGCGGCCAAAGAAGGAAGCGACCTGGGTGCTTGAACGTTTTGCCGTCGCGCGTTTTTTTTCCGCAGTCGTCACCATGGATGACGTACCCCCGGGGAGGGGCAAGCCCGACCCCGCAGGCATCTTCTTAGCCTTGAGAATTCTCGGGAGTACCAGTGGTTGGTATGTCGGCGATACGGTCGATGATATGAGAGCCGCCCTCCAAGCGGGATTGCGGCCGGTCGGAATCGTCAGTCCCTCGGGAGACGCGGTGTCCCAGAAAAGGCGGCTACTGGCAGTCGGCGCCTGCCGAGTGATCGCAAGCGTTAATGACTTTGTGGAGGTTTTGCGATGATCCGTGAAGCTAGCTGGACGAGGAAAACAAAGGAAACCGATATTCAGGCGGCATTGAACCTGGACGGGAAAGGCAGGTTCCACATCGCGACCGCCATCGGTTTCTTCGATCACATGCTCGAGACCTTCGCCAAGCATGGATCATTTGACTTGAGGCTCAAGACCAAAGGTGATCTTAATGTGGACCAGCATCACCTTGTTGAAGACTGCGGGCTTGTCCTGGGCAAGGTCTTCAGCCTTGCCCTGGGCGACCGGAAGGGAATCAACCGGGCTGGCTATTTTGTCTATCCCATGGACGAGGCGCTGGCCGTGGTCGCCGTGGACATCGCAGGGAGGCCGCACGTCCAGTATGATGCGATCTTCCAGCGCCGGTTTTGCGGGGAATTGGACACCGACCTCGTTCAAGATTTTTTTCAGGCCTTTGCGATAAACCTCCGGGGTAACCTGGTTGTGCGGATGGCCTTCGGCCGAAGCGACCATCATAAGATGGAGGCCATGTTTAAGGCTTTCGGCCGGGCGATGCGGATGGCCTGTTCGCTGGACCCGCGTGATGCAGCGTCCATTCCGAGCACCAAAGGAGTTGTCGATGACGGTCGGGGTAGTTGACTACGGAACCGGCAATTTACGCTCGGTTCAGAAGGCATTCGAGTATCTGGGCGCCGAATGCCGGATCCTCGGCCCGGCCGAAGACTACGCGGCTGTCGAACGCCTGGTTCTCCCGGGGGTTGGGTCGTTCGGCCACGCTATGCTTAGTATTGAAGCTAGCAGGCTCTACCGCCCACTCATGGATTGGATAGGCTCTGGCCGACCCCTCCTGGGAATATGTCTCGGCCTTCAGCTCCTTTTTGAATCAAGCGAGGAGTCCATGGGCGTTCGCGGGCTTTCAGTTTTTAAGGGGACCTGCCGAAGGTTCCGGGAGAAGAAAGTCCCCCAGATCGGCTGGAACAATGTCAGGGCTCGCCGGGAAAACAGGTTGCTTCAAGGCATGGCTGGCGGCGAGTTCTTCTACTTCAACCATAGCTACTTCGTTGTCCCCGAGGAGGAAGAAGTCGTGTTGGCCGAGACAGATTACGGCGTGATATATACCTCGATAGCGGGCAAGGACAATATCAGCGGAGTACAATTTCATCCCGAGAAAAGCGGTCGCGCTGGGTTGGAAACTCTAGAGAACTGGATGAGATCGTGGTGACGGTAAGAATCATTCCCTGTCTCGACGTCGAGGACGGCAAGGTCGTGAAGGGGACAAGGTTCAAGGATGTCCGGTATGCCGGTGACCCGGTGGAGCTGGCCCGGCTCTATGATGAACAGGGAGCGGACGAGATCGTCTTCCTCGACATCAGCGCCACTCACCGAACGCGGAAGATCATGATCGACGTCGTCGAGAAAGTCTCAGAGTGTGTCTTCGTTCCGCTGACCGTGGGGGGCGGGCTCTGTAGCGTCACAGACATCCGCGAGGTATTATCAGCTGGGGCGGACAAGGCCGCTATCTGCTCGGCTGCTCTGACGAACCCAAACCTCATCATGGAAGCGGCTGCCGTCTTCGGATCTCAATGCGTTGTTCTCTCGATTGATGCCAAAAAGACCGGCAACTCCTGGCATGCTTTTGTTGAGGGTGGCCGGAAGGACACCGGCGTGGATGCCCTCGATTGGGCCCTTCGTGGCGAGAAACTTGGGGCGGGGGAGATTCTCCTCAATTCAATCGATTCCGATGGCACCCGGTCCGGTTACGATCTCGAGCTGACACGTCTGGTCGTGAAGAGGGCAACGATACCTGTCATCGCTTCTGGCGGCGCCGGGAGCCTCGAACAAGTCTATGCTGCGATCACCATTGGGAAAGCCGACGCAATCCTTATTGCGTCACTGCTTCATTACCGGGAATACACGATCGCCGATGTCAAGAGTTATCTCCGAGAAAGAGGAGTCCGAGTGAGATGATCATTCCGTCCATCGACCTCAGTCGCGGAATCGCCGTTCAACTCAGGCAAGGAAGGGATAAAGTCCTCGAAGATGAAAGGCCCGTGGTATTGGCTTCCGAGTTTTCCAGGTACGGGGAAATCGCCCTCATCGACCTCGACGCTGCCATGTCAACGGGGGACAATGACAGGCTGGTCAAGGAGATCTGCCGGAAGGTCGAATGCCGCGTGGGAGGGGGCCTCCGGACGATCGAGAGAGCGGCTGAAGTCCTGAGCTTCGGCGCGGAAAGAATCATTATCGGCACCATGGCTTTCACGGACAAAGGTGTCAACCACGATTTCTTGAGGTCCTTGCAAAGAGTGGCTGGCCGGGAACGGGTGATCATCGCTCTTGATACCCGGGCGGGCAAGATCGTGACACGGGGCTGGCGGTTTGCGACCGGCTTAATGATCGATGAGGTCCTCGACGAGCTCGAGCCTTACACTTCCGAGTATCTTTTTACATGTGTCGACAGGGAAGGCCTGATGAAAGGCGCGGATCAAGAAGCGATCAGCTCGTTGAGGGCCCGAACCAGTTTGCGCATCACGGCCGCGGGCGGGGTTGCAACGCTCGATGAAATTGAAGCCTTATCTGGCCTCGGTGTGGATCTCCAGCTGGGAATGGCGCTCTATGCGGGCCAAATCACGCTCGCCGACGCTTTTCTCGCTTCGCTGAATTGGAAGGATGCTCTCATCCCAACGATTACCGTCGAGAACAGCGGTCATGTGCTGATGCTCGCCTGGAGCAGCCGAGAATCCCTCAAAAAGACGTTTGAGATGGGAAAGGCATGTTACCACTCGCGATCCCGGAACGCCCTCTGGACGAAAGGGGAGACCTCGGGAAACGTACAGACGTTTCTAAGGGTAAGGACCGACTGCGACGGGGACGCGATCCTGCTGACTGTCCACCAGACAGGGCCAGCCTGCCATACGGGAAGGCCTTCCTGCTTCGGTGGCAAGACCTTCTCCTTAAACGAACTCTATGACGTTATCAAGGATAGGATGGAGCGCCAGCCTGCCGGCTCTTATACGGCCGCGATAACTCCGGAGTTGGCGGGGACGAAGCTCATGGAGGAGGCGGGCGAGCTCGTCGAGGCGGCAACGGCTGAGGAGGTTGTCTGGGAGGCCGCCGATCTGCTCTATTTTCTCCTGGTTTTTCTTGCCCAAAAAGGGGTCTCTGTTGAGGATCCAGTCCGGGAGCTCGGGAGGCGCCGCCGGATCCCGGGGAAACGTGCAGCCCGCAGACAAAACCCCAAATCTCCAAAACCCGACTAGGGGCGAGTGCGATGACCGAAGAATCCACGGAACGTCACGATTGACTATTTCAGAGGTGGTTTCATGAAGCGGATAAAATATGATGAGTTGCCGCCGGGATTTTTTTCGATGGGCGGATATGAGGATGCAGTGGCCGCCAAGGTTCGCAGCATTGTCGATCAAGTCAAGAAAGGGGGGGATGAAGCAGTGAGGGGGTTCACCCGCATCTATGACGGCGTCGATTTGGAACGCCTGCACATCGACTTTCGTGAGATCGAGCTCGGGCTGTCGCGGGTGAGCCGCGCCCTCCTTTCAGCCATGGAGGAGGCGGCCTCAAATATCCGCAGTTTCGCCGAGAGACAGAAACGACAATACGAGGATTTCGATTTCGAGCTAAAAAGGGGGGTCTTGGTCGGACAGAGAATCGTCGCCATCGACCGAGTCGGAATATATGTTCCGGGAGGAAGATACCCGCTTTTTTCTTCGCTTCTCATGGCCGCCGTCCCCGCGCGCGTGGCTGGCGTGAAGGAGATTGTGGCCTGCTCGCCGCCCCGGAAGGACGGCAGCCTGCCGGAGGCGTTCCTCGCGGCCGCGTCATTGGCCGGCGTCGATGAGATCTACAGAGCTGGCGGCGCCCAGGCGATCGCCGCCATGGCCTTCGGGACATCATCCCTCCGGCGGGTGGACAAAATTGTCGGGCCCGGCAACGTGTACGTCAACGCCGCCAAGAGATTGGTCTATGGCGACACGGGAATTGACTTCATAGCGGGGCCGACAGAGATTCTGATCATCGCTGACAGCGCGGCCAACCCCTCCTTTGTCGCCGCCGACCTCATCTCCCAGGCTGAGCACGATGTCGCGGCCCGTGCAATCCTGGCTACGGATTCGAGGCTTCTGGCGGACGCAGTGGAGCTTGAAATCGAAAAACAGCTCGACCGCCTCGAGACAGCGGGCGTAGCGCGGAAATCCCTCGACTCAAACGGCCTGATCGTCAATGTCGACAACCTCGCTGAGGCCGTCGAGCTGGCCAACCGGATGGCCCCGGAGCATCTCGAACTCCAGGTCAGTAACCCAGAATCGCTCGCTCGCGGAGTGAAACACTTCGGCTCTCTTTTCCTGGGTGCCTTCTCCGGCGAGGCGCTTGGAGACTATTCGAGCGGCCTCAATCATATCCTGCCGACGGCTGGCGCGGCCAGTTACACAGGCGGATTGAGTGTTCGGGATTTTCTGAAGATTCAGACCATTCTCAGGGTCGATGAAAGGGGAATCGCGGCGATCGGACCTGCGGCCTGCAACCTGGCCAATGCGGAGGGACTTCCGGGGCATGCGAGCTCCGTCCTGGTCAGGCTGCGGCCCGATAGCTTCGTTCCGGGTCGATGATCGAAGGATATGTTCCACGTATTTGGATGGCGGCGAGGTTTTGCGGTCATTGGCTGCTGCGCAGGGCAGCCATAAGGGCTACAGTGTCTGTCAGTCCTAGGCGTTATTGACATCCCTTAATTCTTGATTTATGCTTCCCCACGGTGGTTGGATAAGAAAATTGAGATCAGATTGCTCAGTCCCCCAACGCATATCAGTTTCCAAATTCTGAAAAGGCGAACAAAGAGTATGACTCTTGAAGGAAAAATAACACTCATCACCGGGGCTTCAGTTGGTATCGGAAAAGCCATTGCGCAACTCTTTGCCAGGAAAGGGGCGCAAATTGCTCTCAATTATCGCAGCGATCGTAGCGTCGCTGAACGCACTCTCAACTCACTCGAAGGCAAATCGCATATCCTCGCTCATGGCGACATCTCAAATCCCGCCTCCGCCCAGAATTTGGTTGAAACAGTAGTGAATGGATTTGGCAGGTTGGATGTGCTGGTGAATAACGCTGGCATTTTCATAAACCATCCTATAAAAAATGTAGCGTACGAGCAGTGGCTTTCGGCTTGGAATTTAACACTCGGAACTAACCTTCTCGGCGCAGCCAATGTCTCCTATTGGGCGGTGCAAGCAATGCTGAAGAACAATGGGGGACGCATAGTCAATATCTCTTCACGCGGAGCATTTCGGGGTGAACCCGACTCTCCGGCTTATGGAGCAAGTAAGGCCGGCATGAACGCCATGAGCCAGTCGCTAGCAAAGGCATTGGCACCGTTGAATATTCTTGTCTTTGCTGTTGCCCCGGGTTTTGTCTCGACGGAAAGAATTCTAAGCAAACATACGCCAGAACAAGTTAAAGAGTTAAGCAGCCAGAGCCCACTGGGCCGGATGACCTCACCGGACGAAGTCGCTGAAGCTGTCCTTTTCCTTGCGACTGCCGCTCCTCCTGCTATGACCGGCTCGATTACTGATGTGAACGGGGCATCATATTTAAGAACATAACTCCTCTGTTCCGTCAATTGGACGCATAGAAAATCAACAGTCGTGTGTCACACAATAACTTGACTTTAGAATGGTCCGTGAAGACGCGCCACCGCGGGGGAGTTTGAGGATGGACGGCGTCGTTCCCCTCAGGGGGTCAGCAGAGCAGAGCGAAGCGCCGAGGGGAGGGCCTGACTCCCCCCTGGAAGCGCGGCCCCGTTGTTCAGGGCTCGAGGTGAAAACAGGACAGATTCATGTTGCGTTGACAGCCAGGTTCGTATTATTGACTTTGATCCGCGGCCGGGAATATCATTCTTTCATGACAGGAA
>MEWP01000083.1:14939-33126 GCA_001775395.1 candidate division Zixibacteria bacterium RBG_16_53_22
AAGCACGGATTCAGAGTTTAGTGAATGGAAAACAATGCGGGCCCAAAAAGGGTTACTCTATCCTTCAACAACATGCTAAAAGACGCTCTTTACAAAGTCGTCACAGGGCAGGATTTGACGGAAGGGGAGATGGTGGCTGCCATGGAGGCCATCATGGAGGGGCAGGCCACCGAGGCCCAGATTGGAGCCTTCATCACGGCGCTCCGAATGAAAGGGGAGACGGTGGTGGAAATCACCGCAGCGGCCAAGGTAATGCGCGCCAAGGGCACTCGTATCCCCATGGGTGACAACCTGGTGGACCTGGACCGGGACGAAATCAATGTGGAATGGGAAACTATCGTAGACACCTGCGGTACCGGCGGGGATGCTACACAGACCTTCAACGTCTCGACCACGACCGCCTTTGTGGCTGCCGGCGCGGGGCTCCGGGTGGCCAAACACGGCAATCGGGCGGTGTCCTCCCGCTGCGGTTCTGCGGATGTCATCGAGGCCCTGGGGATCAACCTGGTCCTGACCCCCGAGCAGGTGGCCCAGTGTATCAATGAAGTGGGCATCGGCTTTCTATTCGCTCCCCAACTCCACGGCGCTATGCGCTTTGCCATCGGGCCCCGCCGCGAGATCGGCATTCGCACCATCTTCAACATCCTAGGGCCCCTGACAAATCCGGCCGGGGCCAATGTCCAGGTGCTCGGGGTGTACGCGCCCAGCCTCACCGACCGTCTGGCCCAGGTGTTGCGTAACCTGGGGACCCGAAGCGCCTTTGTGGTCTTCGGCGAAGGCTCTTTTGACGAAATCAGCATTGTGGGGCGCACCCGGGTGAGCGAGCTTAGAGATGGGCAGGTGTGCACCTACTCCATCACTCCTGAGGACTTTGGAATAAAGCGAGCCTCTCTGGCTGACATTAAGGGCGGGGATGTTTTCGAGAATGCCAAGATCGTGCGTCGCGTTCTGCAAGGGGAGGGAGGGCCCCGGGAAGACATGGTTGCCCTGAACGCGGCGGCCGTATTCATCGCCGCGGGGATGAGCCTCGACTTCCCGGGCGGCATCGCCCTCGCCCGGGATGTCATCCACACCGGCAAGGCACTGGGCAAGCTGGAGGCCTTGGTGGCGAAGAGTAAGGGTTTTGAAGGAGCGGGCTGAGGGCCGTGCTCTCTGGCCGTCCCCCCACGCGAAGAAATGGATTTCTTAGCCAAAATCATAGCCCACAAGATTAAGGAGTCTCAGGAGCTTTCCGGGTCGGGGAAGTTGGAGGCCTTTCAGAAAGCCATCGCTCAGCGCCCCAGGCCGCTGAGTTTGAAAACGGCCTTGGACCTTGCCCCGGGACGGGCCATTATTGCGGAAATCAAGCGGGCTTCTCCCTCCAAAGGGGAGCTGGCCATGAACCTGGACCCGGTTGACCTGGCCCGGATTTATGAAAACAACGGTGCCGCCGCCATTTCCGTCATCACCGAACGGGCCTTTTTCCAGGGGAGCCTGGAGTCTCTCCAGGAAATCAAGATGGAAGCCTCTGTGCCCGTTTTGCGCAAGGATTTCATCCTGGAGCCCGTCCAGGTATATGAAAGCGCAGCGCTGGGGGCGGATGCTTTGCTGGTTTTAGCGAGCATCCTGGATCTGGCTCAGCTTCAGGCCCTTATGCTCCTCAGCCGCTCCCTGGGCATGGAGACCCTAGTGGAAGTGCATACCCGGAAAGAAATGGAGACCGCTTTGGCCGCAGGAGGTGACCTGATCGGCATCAACCACAGGGACTTGCACACGTTCCGGATGGATATGAACCGGGCCTTGGACCTGGCCCCCCTGGCACCAGTGGGGGTAACGCTGGTGGCCGCCTCAGGCCTCAAGACCTCGGCCGACTTGGCTGCCCTAGAGCGGGGCGGAATTCGAGGCTTTCTCATCGGTGAAACCCTGGTGACCTCCCCCAACCCCGGGGCCAAGCTGCGGGAATTGCTAGAGAGAGAAGCATGAGACGGACCGCAATGGAGCACACCCGAGAGCACCCTGGAACGGGTCTGGTCGTTATGCATTAAACAAGGCGCTGCTAATGGTGAGAATAAAAATCTGCGGGATCACCAACCTAGAAGATGCCCGGCTCGCCGCTGACCTTGGTGCCCAAGCACTCGGTTTCATTTTCTATCCGAAAAATGCCCGGTCTGTCAGGCCGGAGGCGGCGCAGGCGATCATCGAAGGTCTCCCGCCTTTTGTGCTAAGCGTGGGAGTTTTCGTGGACGAAGAAGCCAGCGTGGTGCGGGAGATCGCCCAGACCATAGGGCTTGACTGGCTCCAGCTTCATGGTCAGGAATCTCCGGAATACTGCCGGTCTCTCGAGCGCCGGGTTATCAAGGCCTTTCGTATCAAAGACCAAACCAGTCTGGCTCTTTTGCCAAACTACCGGGATGCCGTGCAAGCTTTTCTTCTGGATACGTATCGTCCCGGGGCGCTTGGAGGCACGGGAGAGACCTTTGACTGGGCGTTGGCCCGCCGGGCCAAAGAATACGGACCTGTCATCTTGGCTGGTGGGCTTACTCCGGCGAACGTGATTCAGGCCATCCACCAAGCGCAGCCGGAAGCCGTGGATGTGGCCAGCGGCGTGGAGGCCGCGCCCGGGCAAAAGGACCCGGAGAGATTGAGAGCTTTTATTGCAGCCGTAAAGAAAGCCGGTGATCCCCGCCACAAGTAATCAAGATTGTGGTCACCGGTGAAAGGAGGAACGACTTGTTGCCCGACAGGCGTGGACATTTCGGACAGTATGGGGGAAGGTTTGTGCCGGAGACTCTGATGCCGGCCCTGCTGGAATTGGAAAAAGCCTACCGTCGTATCAGCCGGGAACCCGAGTTCAGGCGGGAGTTGTCCTGGTACTTGGGCCACTACGTAGGTCGTCCGACGCCACTTTATTGCGCCCATCATCTGACCGACGCTCTGGGTGGACCCCGAATTTTCCTCAAGCGGGAAGATTTGGCCCACACGGGGGCTCACAAAATCAATAATACGGTGGGACAGGGGCTGTTGGCACGGCGCATGGGGAAAACCCGGCTCATAGCTGAAACGGGAGCTGGACAGCATGGGGTGGCGACGGCTACCGTGGCGGCACTGTTGGGCCTCGAGTGCGAAATCTATATGGGCTCTGTGGACATTCGCCGCCAGCGCTTGAATGTTGTCCGCATGGAGATGTTGGGCGCCCGTGTGGTCCCGGTGTCGTCCGGTAGTTGTACTTTGAAGAATGCGATGAACGAAGCCATCCGGGATTGGGTTACCCATGTGCGCCATACGCATTATGTCATCGGTTCGGTGGCCGGACCGCACCCCTATCCCATGCTGGTGCGGGATTTTCAGGCGGTCATTGGTCGGGAAAGCAAGGCCCAGGTGCGGCGCCAAACCGGACGACTGCCCCAGGTCCTGGTGGCTTGTGTGGGCGGGGGCAGCAATGCCATGGGTCTGTTTTATCCTTTCATGGATGAACCGGTGCGTTTTATCGGCGTGGAAGCCGGTGGCCGTGGTCTCACGAGCGGTCACCACTCCGCCCCGCTGTGCGCCGGAACGGTTGGGATGCTGCACGGTTCCGTGGGATATCTCTTGCAGGATTCCTGGGGCAATATCCGGGAGGCCCACTCTTTGGCGCCGGGATTGGATTACCCCGGAGTGGGACCGGAACATTCCTACCTTAAGGACACTGGCCGGGCCGAATATGTAGCAGTAACTGACGAAGAGGCGATGGAAGGCTTTAAACTCCTGGCCCGCACGGAGGGGATTCTTCCGGCCCTGGAGAGTGCCCATGCGATCGCTTACCTAAAAAAGCTCGCCCCTCAATATACCCAGGAAGACATTATTGTCGTCAGTCTCTCGGGCCGGGGGGACAAGGACGTGGACGTCGTAGCGAAGGAGTTGGGGAAAAGGAAGTAAGCTTAACTCCCTTCATTGGACCAGCCAGAGCCGGGTCGTGCAGCGCCTGCTCAGACTGCAATTTGAGAAGTCCGTCAAGGGATTGGGGCAAAGATGTGGAGGTGCCGTATGACGCGAATTGACAAGGTTTTCCGGCGGTTAAAGGAAAAAGGTGAAAAAGCCCTCATCCCGTTTATTACTGCGGGGGACCCTGATTATGAAACTAGCCGCCGCCTGGCCATAGAGATCGCGGCCAGGGGGGCCGATCTCCTAGAATTGGGCATCCCTTTCTCCGACCCCTTAGCGGACGGCCCCACCATCCAGGCATCCAGCAGTCGGGCCCTGAAAAACGGGGTCCATTTTGCCTCCGTACTGGCCCTGGCAGGGGATCTGCGACGCGAAACCGACATTCCCCTCATCCTCATGGGCTACTACAACCCCATCCTGCAGTACGGCTTGGAGAAGGCTGCTCGGGATGCCGCTCAACAGGGAATAGACGGGTTTATCATTCCTGATCTTCCCTTGGAGGAAGCAGCATCCTGGCGGGCGGCCACCGGCGCAGCGGGTGTGTCTGTCATTTTCCTAGCTGCGCCCACCACCGGCCCAGAGCGCCTCAAGACCTTGGGCCGCCTCACCCAGGGCTTTCTTTACTACGTCTCGGTCACAGGCATAACCGGCGCCAGAATGGAATTGACCCGGGAATTAATTCCGGAACTGCTGCGAGTGCGCGCTCTGGTGAATTGCCCTATCGCTGTTGGCTTCGGCATTAGTACTCCGGAGCAGGTTAAAAAGCTGGCGCCTTACGTAGATGGGGTGGTGGTGGGGAGCGCTATCGTGCAGCAAGTGGCCCAGTTCTCCGGCGCCAAAACCATCAAGCATATTGGGGACTTTGTCGCCTCCCTCAAGACTCCCCTGAGGGGCGGAAAAGATGCATAATGCCCTTCCCACCCTCACACGATCAATATGAGACTGCCCTGAGAGCGACCGGCGGCGTCAGCCTTCGCCCGCACTCGGGCAAATCAAGATTGTCAGTTTCTATTTAACCCAGGTCTCTCCCCACCATAACCGCGCCGTGCTATTCTGAGCTTTACCTCTCATCTCCGGAAAAGGTCTCCCCACCGCTTTCTTCCCATTCACATAAACCTCCGCGGTCGTGGCTGGGATGCATAGAGAAGTCAAGCCAAAGGGATTGTCGGCACTTCCCATCCGAGTCGCAATTAAGAAGGGTGTAATGAAATCCTTCCAAACAAGGAAAATTGTATTTTTCTCGGACTGTATTACCTCAACCCATTCTTTGAGGGGATCTCCAGTACCGGCAAAATGAGCCTTATAGACCGGATATGGATCTTTAAGGTATCTTGGCAATATCTCCCTGTTCATGTATTCTACGAGTCCCTCATTATCCGTATATATTGCCCGAACATCATCCGCTGATTCACCATCCCCCGTGATATCACTCTTGATATAGCAGATATGTCCTCTGCCGGCAGGGCTGTAGACGATCCTCCAGAAGCTGACACTTGTGACAAAATCTTTGTCCGTTTCCTGCAACTTGAGACGGAGCACGGGGTTATCACCAGAAACATAGACCTTCCCATGATAGAGCCCCGTCTCGTCCTGCGAGTAGCAGAAAGAAACAGCCAGCACACACCCTAAGAATGCGACAAAAACAAGTCTCAGATACCTCATGATTTTTCCTCCTTTTTTTTATATGATCACAGGCTTGTGTTACCGTCCAAGAAGTCCCCACCGTACAATCCCTCCGGTTTAGAATCCCCTGAAACATATGGATTATGAGCTGCCCATCCGTTTTTCGATTCCCTCCATGTAGTGTCCATCTGGCTACTTCGAAGTGGGGCTGTCTTTTAAGAATCGGTCAAGGAAATCCAACTTGTCCAACATCTGCTGCCTTTGGTTGGCCAGACCATCTACATAATACCTCTCATTGGGGTAAGTTTTATAACGAAAAACCTTATTGTATTTTCTCAATTTTTCGACAAAGAGCGCGGAATCCGGGCTTATGGGCGGCTTGCCTTCCCCGTGCATTATGAAAATCGGGGTCGTTTCATTTTCAACATGGCTGAGGGGGGAAAGCTTCCAGCGAAGTTCATAATTTTCTTTCAGGTTCCCGAGTTCATAATCATACATTTTTACTCCGGATAAAGAGTCCTTATTGACCCAATCGCAATATCCAGACTCGGCGATCGCCGCCTGAAAGACTCCCGGCGCACTTGTCACCGTGGCCATGGTCAGATTGCTGCCGTAGCTTCTTCCCATAACTCCCAGCTTTCCCGGATCTACGTAAGGAAGAGACTTGAGATACTCCGCTCCCGCCAGAACATCCTTTAGATCGCATTCGCCCCAGCACTGATTATTCGCCTCCTCAAATGGTTTCCCATATCCTGTACTTCCCCGGATGTTCGGTTGGAGGATGACATATCCATTTTGGACAAAAAAGTGAAGATTCGGCTCAGAAGACTGATTCTGATGTTGAAACATCTCCTCGAATTGAGAGGTGGGCCCGCCATGAATCCAGACTATTCCAGGAAACTTCTCTTCGGCCCGAATGCTTTTGGGTTTGTACAGATAGGCATTGATTCTCATGTTCTCGGAGCTGAAGTATGTTACTTTCTCTGGGACGACCAGCCTTTCTTTGAAACTCCCGGTGTGCATAGAGTAGGTGAGCTGCTTGATTTCTCCGCTTTTCAAGGAGGTAACGAATAAGTCCTTAGGACTCGTGGGTGTGGTAAGAGTAAAGCTGATTCGCGTACCGTCAGGTGACCACTCCGGATCTGCACATACTCCCATCTTCGGTTCCATTAGTACCCGGGGATTCCCTCCAGCCGCCGGGACGACACGCAGATCATAGGTGCCGTTGTGGTTTGAAGTGTAGGCAATGAACCGGCCGTCGGGTGACCATCTGGCGTCATTCTGATCGGCATTCTCCGGGGCGATCTGCTTTGGTTCCACACCTCCGGCAATCGGCATTATCCAGTAATTGATCCAGCCGCTTCGGTAGGAGCGGAAAAGAACAGTTGTCCCATCAGGCGAGACGGAGGGATATCCAAAATCTCCGCCCGCGCCATAATCAAAGAACTCCTTATCGGCGACGATAAGACGGGGATTCAGTCCGTCCGGGGAGATTTCTATAATTTCATGGTCAACCCAGCGTTCATCCATGCGCACGTAGAGGATTTTTTTTGAATCCGGCGTCCAGGAAGGGAAACCTTCGAACCGTTCATCTGAAGTCAGACGATAAGCCTGATTCGTACGTATGGAGACCTTCCAGATGTCATTGTTGCCATAACGGTCACAGGAAAACGCAATCCAGCTGCTATCGGGCGACCAGTTCAGAGCGGTTATCCTGGCCCCAAGATCTGTTACTTGCAGATGCCGGCCCTCCCTCGCTGACCACAGCCATATCTCAGAACCTCCGCTTTTGGATGATACGTAGGCGATCCACTCTCCGTTAGGAGAGTATCTCGGGTCATTGGCCATTATAGGAAGCCGGATCGGAAAGCCTCCCTCCGGGCGAATGGCTACCAAACCGCCGTCATTCAGAGCTGACGAAAAAATGATCTTTGATCCATCGGGAGACCACTTAGGGGAGGGAGAACGCCATGATCCAACCACTGTATTGAGCTGGAGCAGATCATCGAGGGAGATATACATGTCTTGCCTTTCGCTTTGTGAGTAACTCAGACAGGTCAGATACAATGTCAAGACCAAGATTGTTCCTGCTGTGATCGTTCTCTTCATGCGGTTACTCCTTCACAGGTTTTTTGAAATTGACAGATTATGGGCCTGATATCGCCCTCAAAAAAGAAACTCTTATTCGCTTGTCTGCAATGCCGACAGATAAACTTAGAAAGACTCAAAAACAACTAGCTCCTTCAGATCTTTCTTCGGGGGCGTTAAAGGCCATTCCGCGGGGATCCCTATAGGTGTAAAACAGATGAGCCGATAATGATCCGGAATTCTAAAAAAAGCCTTCATCTCATTTTCTGGGAAGAAAGTGACAAAGAAACCTGTCCCATAACCAAGAGCTCGAGCTGCGATCATCAAATAGCCGGCTGCCAGTGTTCCATCGTATTCCAGATAACGAGGATATTTGGCATCTGAACTATCCACTAAGACAGCTATGTAGGTGGATGCTGAAAGGATGTTTCCCAGCGACGTCTGGACGGAGTTCCTCGCCTTTTCCAGTTCCTCCGGAGTAGGCTTCTTCTCCATTGTGTATCTATTCAGATACCACGAAGCGGCCTCTTGGCAAAGCCGGTCCAATTTTTCCCTGTCTTCGATGACCAGGAATTTCCATGGCTGCTGATTGCCGGCCGTTGGGGCGTAACGCGCTGCGTCCAGGATTCGGATTATGTCCTCTCTGGGCACTTTTATCGGCTTGTATTTTCTGACTGTCCGACGGTTTTTCAGTGCCCTGAAAAGATATTCCTGACCTGAGGAGTCCGTGATAGCAAGAGGAGCATCTTGAGATGTTGGGATTCCTTGGAAAGCCTCTTCTTTAGGGATCACGGCTCTCACCGAGGGAAAAAAGAGGAACAGCATAAAAGGCAGAAAAGCGCCAGTCTTCATCCACATCCCTGTTCTCCTGACGAAATCTCCATGAGAAATTGGGCCAATAAAATTTGTTGACATGGGTATATGTTATATTATATATTTCTCAAGAATTATGCAAATAAAAAATTCAGCTAGAATTATACGCTCGATAAATAATTTAAACAAAGGAGAGGTCACGATGAGGCGTTTGAAGAGTTTCGGGCTGTTGCTTTTTTCTCTGTCTTTGCTTGCTCTTTTTTGCGCTACTCAGCAAGACACGAGCGGGGTAAAATACGGCAAGGTTTATGTCTCTGGGGAAAATCCTGTCCTTCGCCTGAGATTGAATGAGCAGGATAAGACCTTTGTTACGAATGCCAGCTTATGGAGAATTGTTTACAGCCCCGCAGGTATCGGCCATATCTGCTATATAACGAGTGATATCACAGGCGATGGTCCTTCTCCTGATGATGTTCGAGCTATTTTTACAGATAACGAGAGTTTGCTGGAATACATGAATAGGGAAATCATGACGCGGTATTTGAAGGATCCGCTTCCCGTCCATAAGGCCACCTTCACGGCAACCGGTGATAGCCTGAAAGAGTGGGTTGAAGTCGTCAAGTCTGATGCGTACACGATAGTGCTCATCTGGAGAGATTTTGGGGAGGCATTCTTAGTCGACAGCCCTATTGGGGGTGATATGAAGTTTGGGATTTCCTCTTTGGGGATCCCGGCCAAGAAGGCGGAGGTCTATATCAATGGGATCAAAGCGGTTGGGAGGCCGTTCCCTGAAATGATCGGCAAAATGCAAAACAGCACGGCTCGTCTGTGGTGGGCGGAGACGTGGGTAAAGTGATTTCACTCAAAAAACTGGTCTCGGCACAAATTATCCTGGGAGTTTTCCTCTGGGTCGGCTGTGTGAATCGGCAAAAAAGAGAGCCGCCCCGAAGCCTTCCGGCTGACGTTTTGCTGCGAATTGATTCGGCGGTCGGAGGCTGGCGTTCTCCGTCGCCCAAATGGTCGTCGGATGGACTCCAAATCATATTTGAGTCGAGCTTGAACCGGGGCGGACTCTCCAGCCTTTACGCCGAGGGAGGGTTTCCAAGACGGCTAGCTGCATATCTCGGGGAAACGGGCTATTTTCATTCCTACCATGATCCGAGAATCTCACCCGATGGAAAATGGATAGCCTATATTTCTACCAATAGCGGCGCTAGAGAAATTTGGATTGGCTCCATGTCTGATCATTATAGTGTGCAGTTGACCAGCCAGGGGAGTCGGATCGGCGCGCCCAACTGGTCACCGGACAGCCGATGGATTGCCTTCGCTAACGACACCCAGGGCAATTATGATATCTGGAGAGTGGCCGTGCCATGGGGCGAAGTGCAGCAGCTTACCTCAGATGAGCGCCAGGAGGTGAATCCGGCTTGGACCCCGGATTCAACACGGATCGTCTATGTCCGTTTGAATGAACAATGGAACGACCACGATATCATGGGGATCACGGCCGAAGGGAAAAATCCCCGGATCGTCATCACCGATACGGACTTTTATGACAATCGCTCGGGTCAAGAGTTTGGATATCCCCAAGTCTCTCCGGATGGCCATTTTGTCCTTTTTCGTTCTTATCGCAGCGGTTGGAAGAACTATTGGCTTGTTCCCCTCGAAGGCGGAGAACCGAGACAGGTGGCCTCCGAGGATGCCGATCAGCATGAGGCCAGGTGGGCTCCGGACGGGAAGTTAATTGTTTATACTTCGAATCACAAGGGCTGCCATGATTTGCGCGTCGTGGACGCCGCCGGCGGCACACCGAGAGTCCTGATGGCGCCGGACATGGGTGTTTGTGCTAATCCGGAATGGTCCCCGGATGGAACGCGGATCAGTTTTACATTCACGACACCTACTCGACCGAAAGATTTATTCATTGTCACTCTCTCCAGCGGAGAGATCAGGCAATTGACCCATTCGCTGACTCCGAATTTGGAGGAGAGGCTAGTAAAGCCCGAGAAAATCACCTATCCGAGCGCGGACGGTCCGACTGTCCACGGCTATTTGTATAAGCCGCCGGGTATTCGTTCTAGCGAAAGGCTCCCCGGGATCGTCTGGATACATGGGGGACCCACAGCGCAGTATGAGGACGCGTTTCAATATCAGCCCCAATCCGCCCAGCCGGGAGTCCAGTTTATTGTTCAGCATGGCTATGTCGTGTTACAGCCGAACATCCGCGGCAGCTCAGGGTATGGCCGAGAGTTTCAAAAAGCCAACGTTGGCTGCTGGGGCGAATGCGACCTGAAAGATGTTTTAGAGGGAGCCGAATATCTGAAGTCTCTTTCTTATGTGAATCCCGACAAGATCGCTGTGACCGGGAGAGCTTTCGGAGGCATCCTTTCTCTGTATGCGGTCGCTCATGCTCCAGGGGCTTTTCAAGCCGCCGTAGCCGAATCGAGCTATTATGATTATGAACTGGGAGGAAAAGAAGATAATGAAGATTTGAAGAAAAAGCTCTTTGCCATTGATCGAGTGGATAAGATCATTACGCCGCTCCTCATTGTGCACGGCGAGCAAAGCGGGCCTGACAGAAAAGAGTCCGGGCTTTTTGTTGAGGAACTCAGGAAATTCAACAAGAATTTCGAATACAAAACATATCCGGGCGAAATTTACTATGTGTTTGGATTGGAAAATCAACGTCAGATGCTTCTCGACAAACTTGTCTTCTATGATAAATATCTGAAGGGAGGAGACGTCACCCGGGAATAGCCTGGACCGGTCGATCGCCGATAGCCTTGAATCATTGGCTTTAAGAGAGCGGTTTTATAATATACGGAGGCACCCATTTTCGCGATAAGGAGGCAGCTATGAAAAAACTCAGGGTAAGCGGACGACTTGTCTTAGTTCTTGCTTTTTTAGGGTCCGGCTGGGCCATCGCCCAGGAAACCGACCGAAACATGCTTTCCGTTGACACTTTGCTGCGCATGGAATCCGCAGTCGGCGGCTGGCGCGCCCCCGCTCCCCAATGGACTCCTGATGGATCTCAAATTATTTTCCCATCCATAATTAATGACGGAAATCTTGTCAGTCTTAGCCCGGAGGGAGGGTTTCCCATTCGAATCCCCATCAACCTGGGGGGAACCGGCTGGTTTTTCACTCCCTACGTAATAAAAATATCTCCAGACGGAAAATGGATTGCCTACATCTCGGTAAAGAGCGGATCCCGTGAGATATGGGTATGGTCGGTGACCGATTTTCAGGATGTGCAGTTGACAGACGTAAAGAAGCCGATCAATAACAGCTTGAGCTGGTCTCCCGATAGCCGATGGATTGCCTTTTCCTGCAATATGGAGGGTAACTATGATATATATAAGATATCTGTGCCCTCCCGTGAGATTGTCCGTTTAACTTCGGATAAACGCAAAGAAGTCTTCCCCGCCTGGACGCGTGATTCCAAGAAAGTTCTTTTTGTCCGCTCAGATGAACGGGCCGTCGACCACGAGATAGTCGAGATAAGCAACACGGGGCAGGACCCTCGCGTCGTGATTTCCGAGAGCGACTACTTCGATGAGGGAGGGGAGGCGCTCGGCTACCCTCTGGTTTCTCCTGATGGAAAAACGGTTCTTTTCCGTTCTTGGCGGAGTGGGTGGATCAATTATTGGGCCGTCCCTCTTGCGGGCGGTTCCCGTCGGCAGATTGCGCCTGAGGAAGCAGATCAAAACGACGCCAAATGGTCCTTCGATGGCAAGTTTATCGTTTACACTTCCAATCACAACGGCACATACGACCTGCGCGTTGTATCTGCAAAAGGAGGCGAACCCAGGGTATTGGTATCCCCAGAAACGGGCGTCTGCGGAGACGCGGAATGGTCTCCGGATGGAACACGGATTACTTATACTTTCACCTCACTCACTAAGGTTAAGGATTTGTTTATTGTTGCGCTCAAGACGGGTGAGAGCAAACAGTTGACTTTCTCAATGCCCGCCGGTGATATCGAAAAAAGACTGGTCAAAGCCGAGAAAATTTCCTATCCCAGCACAGATGGGTTTACGATCAACGCCTACCTATATAAGCCCTTAAAAATGCAACCCGGCGAAAAATTCCCCGCCATTGTCTGGATCCATGGAGGCCCCACCGGACAATTTGAAGAAATTTTCCTTCATCAATTCGGTTCCTCTGCCCCAGATGTTCAATTTATCGTGCAGCATGGGTATGTCGTTCTTCAGCCCAATATCAGGGGAAGCTCCGGCTACGGGAAAGCATTTGAGAAGGCCAATAACAAGTGCTGGGGTGTTTGTGATATGGAAGACGTCCTGGCAGGAGTCAATTATCTAAAGGCGCTTCCCTTCGTCGCTTCCGATAGAATGGCCATTACGGGAAGGAGTTACGGCGGCATTTTGACTATGGCTGCGGCTACCAATGTGCACGGCGTGTTTCGAGCAGCGCTCGCTGAGACCGGCTACGAAGACTGGACCAGGCAAAGCGAACTTTATGATTATGAGCTTGGTTCTCTAGAAGAAAACCGTGAGCTTCGCTGGAAACTATCCCCTCTCAGTCATGTCGAAAAAGTAACCACGCCCATTTTCGTTATTCTGGGGGAAGGGAAGAAGCCTATTGCTTCTCCCTTCGAGGATAAACTGGTAGAATATAAAAAGGAGCATATCGCTAAGACCTACCCGGGAGAAAGTAGTTCGGTCCATAGTTATGAAGCCAGGCGTCAAAGCCTCCTCGACAAGCTGGCCTATTATGACCAATATTTGAAGGACAAAGTGACGACTAAATAGCCGCATTTTGAAATTCAGATTGAACTAATTTTTGGGAGGTCTAAATCATGCGTTTCCGAGTTCATATCTTTTTCTCTTTCTTGCTGGTCATCGGAATATGCACTGTGGGATTAGGTCTGGCTCAATCCACTGCCAATGAAGATGCCCTCGCGCTGAAGATCATCCGTGAGCAGTACGAAGCCTTGAATCATCGTCTAGACGTGCTGCAAAAAGCCATAGATGACGTCCAATGGCATAATGAAGTCAATGAAGTAGCCTTCTTTAGCAAAGCCCGGATCTATGGTCCTCCGGGCCAAAGAGAGCCCAATCCAACTGCCCAGGGGGCAGGCAATCCGGTCAAGTTTTATGCCTACGTTTTTATCCCCAAGCCATTCGAGGCTAAGAGCAAATATCCGTTGCTTGTCTATAATCACGGCGGAGTTCATAGCAATTTCAGCACGGCTGGCGCGCACATTATTTGTGAGCTGGTGGCTCAAGGCTATGTAGTCGTTGCGCCTGACTACCGCGGTAGCACCGGCTACGGGAAAGTAATGTATGAGCTGATTGACTACGGCGGTCTGGAGGTAGAAGACGCCTATGCCAGCCGGAATTACATGATCGAGAACTATGATATCATCGACAAGGACCGTATCGGTATCATCGGCTGGAGTCATGGCGGATTGATCACGCTGCTTAACATCTTTAATCACCCGGAGAGCTACAAGGTGGCCTTCGCCGGCGTGCCGGTCAGTGATCTTGTGGCCAGGATGGGCTATAAGACGGAAGAATATCGAAATTTCTATTCCGCAGATTACCACCTTGGAAAAACGGCCTACGAAGATGTGAACGAATACCGGCGGCGCTCACCGGCCTGGAATGCGGAGAAACTGCAAACCCCCCTGCTCATCCATACAAACACCGCTGATGAAGATGTCAATGTGCTGGAGGTCGAGCACCTCATCAGTGCACTAAAAGCCGCCAAGAAGCAGTTTGAATACGAGATTTTCAAGGATGCGCCGGGCGGTCACGCCTTTGATCGGATTGATACGCTGTATGCCAAAGAGATAAGAGTGAAGATCTATCGCTTCCTAGCGCGGCACTTGAATCCCTCGAATCCATTCAATTCTGCGGGAGACCTATACAGAGTCGGCCATAAACCCTATTTTCAAGAATAACGCAACTAAAGGTTGCTATCTAGCGACGATTCTATCGCTCAGGTACTGGTCGAGGAATTCCAGCTTGTCCAGCAGCATTTGACGTTGGTTTTCCAAGCCGTGAACATAATAGCCCTCGTCGCGATAAACCTTATAGCGATAAACCTTGTTATGCTTGCGCAGCTGTTCAACAAATAGCTTGGAACTGGGAGAGGCGGGACCCCGGCCTTCCCCGTGAATAACCATGATTGGAGTTACGACATTCTCGACATGGTTGACCGGCGAGAGTTTCCAGCGCAGCTCATAATTCTCTTTCAGGGGGCCAAGCTCATAATCGTAGGACTTGCTGTCTTCCGTCCAGTCTTCGTGGCCGGATTCTGTAATTGCCGCCTGAAAGTAGCCGGGCACGTTGGTGACCGCAGCCATGGTCAGCATTCCTCCGTAGCTCCTGCCCGCGACCACGAGCTTCTGCGGATTCACGAAGGGAAGGGATTTTAGGTATTCGGCTCCCGCTATTACATCATTTAGATCACACTCCCCCCAGCACTGGTTGTTTGCTTTCTCAAACTCCTTCCCATAACCCGAGCTCCCTCTGATGTTCGGTTGAAGAATAACGTATCCATTCTGTACGAAAACTTGGAGGCAGGCCTCACCCGATTGGTTCTGATGATGGAACATCTCTTCAAACTGGCCCGTGGGCCCGCCGTGAATCCAGACAATCGCTGGCAGCCTCTTTCCGGAAGGGATATTCGACGGTTTGTACAAATAGGCGTTGATGATCAATCCATCGGCGCTCGGATAAGTGATTTTCTCCGGCCGCACCAGATTTTTCTCCAAGTTTCCCGGCGGCATAGAATCCGTCAATTGCTTTATCTCTCCGCTTTTAAGAGAAACGATATACAAATCCTTCGGGCGTGTGGAGGTAGTTAGGACAAAGCTGATTCGAGATCCGTCGGGAGACCACTCCGGGTCTTCACAGACTCCCATTTCCGGGGCCATCAGTACTTTCGGCTTCCCTCCAGCCACGGAAACTACCCGAAGGTCATAAGTCCCGTTGTGATTGGATGTGTAAACAATAGATTTTCCATCCGGAGACCAGCTCGCATCGTTTTGGTCGGAATTCTCGGGAGCAATCTGTCTCGGTTCTCCGCCGTTTAAGGGAACAGCCCAATAGTTGATCCAACCGCTCCGCCAGGAACGGAAGAGCACATTTTTCCCATCCGGTGATACGAAGGGATAACCGAGAGTTGATCCTCCCTCGTCGAAGAAGTCTTTGTCGGACACGATGAGTTGGCGACTGCCTCCCTCCGCGGTGATCTGGAAGATGTCGTGATCAATGGCTCTTTCATCCGCTTGAACAAAAACGATCCTATTCGAATCCGGTGTCCAGACAGGGTTCAGTTCATCTCTTTTATCCGACGTAAGACGGAAGGCTTGGCCGCCGGGAACGGCTACCCTCCAGATGTCAAAACCTCCATAAAGATCCGCCGACAGAGCTATCCATCTTCCATCCGGAGACCAATTCATGGACCTGATCCGACATCCCAGCTTTGTTAGCTGCACATCTCGGGTTTCTCGTACGGACCAAAGCCAAATTTCCGTTGCCCCGGTTTTTTCGGAAATATAGGAAACCCACTTCCCATCGGGGGAAAACCTCGGGTCGTTCTGGACAATGTTCGGTGAAAAGCCGGGGTCGCTCCCCTTGATCGGCAACCGCCAAGGGAAACCGCCCTCTGCGCTAATAACTACGGGTCCTCCTCCGTTCAAGAGGGACGAAAATATGATCTGTTTGCCATCCGGAGACCATTTTGGAGATGGCGTCCTCCACCCTCCGACGACAGTTTGAATCCAGAGCAGGGTGTCAATGGATATCTTGTTGTTTGGCTCATTATTCTGGCCGATCAGAACCGCGGGCGTCATAAAAACCGCGAAAGAAAGAATGACGACGAGGCCCGCTTTTTTCATCTCTTTTCTCCTTTTTATTTGAGGAATGAGATTAGCCATGACCTCCACTCACGGAGGACCTGGGCATCACTTTTCCATAGGACTATACTCCTAAAAATAGACCGTCTTTCACTCTGCGGCATATTAATTACCGCATATCTCCAGCCGGTGGGTTTGAAGCCGCATCCGTATGGTTCTTTTTTGTTATAAACTCAAGAATAAGAAGCCGATGCTCGAACATCAAATCCATCAGCCTTTCTCCATCCTTGGCCTTAATGGCCGCCAGGAGTTCCCAATGATGCTTCATCGATCTATCCAGGAAGGCGGGATTCTTATGGACCAAAATGAGCGCATAGGAACACAATTGTATCCTATCTATGACAAGTTGAATGATTTCAAGAAGATACTTATTGGGCACATATTTCCATAATTCATTATGGATTTCCCGGTTGATTTCTCTATACTTCTGCTGGGTCTTCGGGGAACAGTATTTTTCCATTTTGGCCGTGAGGCGCTCAATCCGATGGATGCCTTTTTGTGAAATATGCTCGATCGCCCCCCTGACAGCTATTCTGTCCAAAACAGCGAGAACCACCAGAATTTCCTCAAGTTCCTCGAACGAAATGGCTCTGACGGTTGCTCTCCGGTATGAATCCACTGTTACAAACCCCTCTGAAGCAAGACGGAGCACAGCTTCCCTTACCGGTGTTCTGCTCACCCGAAATCGGGTGGCAATGTCATGCTCGTTGATTCGTTGATCGGGGATGAGGTCTTTATTGATAATCTCCTCTTTCAGCTTGGAATAAATGAAATGACTTATCGTCTGAGGTTGATCATATCTTTGATTATCTTTTTTTGTCATTTTTAGTTCCCGCAAAAATATATATTATATAATATACCTTAAGAAAATCAAGAGAAATAAAAGATTATTTCGTTTGATTAATATTATTGGCCTTTAATTTCCGGGCTTATTATTGTCTTCCGAGATATATTGTATTATAATAAGAAAGTAAGGCGAAAGACCAGTGATGAACCATAAGAATGATATTGGACGTTATGAAAATCGTTTTCCGCGGACAATGAGCGAGTATATCTATTCTAGCCTGAAGGAAGCGATTCTAAACAATGAATTCAAGCCTAATCAAAGAATTAATGAGAAAGAAATCGCTGAGCGTTTCCACGTGAGTCGGACTCCAGTAAGAGAAGCCGTTCTCAGACTTGCCTCAGAAAGTTTTATCAGAATTGATTCTTACAGAAGAGCGGTTGTCAAAGAGATTTCATACGAGGAACTCAAAGAGATCATGGAAGTCTTGGCTGCTCTGGATACACTCGCCATATCATTAGCAATAGATACTATCTCCCCGCGGGAAGTAAGCAAGCTCGAGAAACTTACAGAGAAAATGGCCACAGTGTGTAATCTTAAGACGGTCGACAAGTTCATGCAGGCAAACGCTGAGTTTCATAACGAGCTTTGGAAATCGGTGCCTAATGGGTTTCTTCGGGAGGTCCTTTACTTGGTCCGAGACAAAAAAGAAAGGTGTGCCTATACCAGACTTATAGTCTTAAAGTCCCCCGGATTTTTGCAGCGGTCAATTTCGCATCATTGGGAACTTCTGAAGGCAATCAAAAAAAGAGACAAAGACAAGCTGAGGATGTTGATTGTTGAACATCACCATCTCCTTGTGGAAACAGATGATCTTGGAAGAAAAAACGATCCTCCCGCAATTAGAGAAATATAAAGAAAAGATCAAGCGCTATAGGATGCTAACATAGGGGAAGGCATTCACTTTTTCCTCCTAAAAGGGCTCAGGGTTCTAAAGTGCGGTGGATGTTCTGTCTTAGAGAGGAGTGAGATGATTTCCCGCGCCCAGTCGGTGATCTGCACCGTCCCGCTCAAATCCCAGTCCTCTTCCA
>MEWP01000084.1:0-2024 GCA_001775395.1 candidate division Zixibacteria bacterium RBG_16_53_22
CCGCGCCATGAGATGCTCGACCTGGTCGTTATCGACAGTCAGGCGCGCGGAATTGTTACAAGGGACCTCATCGACGGCAAGATCGAATCGTTCGCGGGTGACGCTGTCCTGCTCTGCACCGGCGGCTACGCGACAGTCTACTATCTCTCCACCAACGCGGTCAACTCCAACGCCACCGCCATTTGGCGAGCCTACAAGAAGGGGGCGCTTTTTGCCAATCCCTGCTTCACGCAAATACATCCTACATGCATCCCGCAATCGGGAGATTACCAGTCGAAACTAACCCTCATGAGCGAGAGCCTGCGCAACGATGGCCGTGTCTGGGTGCCAAAGAAACCGGGTGACAAACGCGCGCCGAGCCAGATTCTCGAGACTGAGCGCGACTATTTCCTCGAACGGCTCTACCCCACCTATGGCAACCTCGTGCCCCGCGATATCGCCTCGCGCGCCGCCAAGAATATGTGCGATAACGGATATGGTGTCGGCTCGACCGGTCGGGCTGTATATCTCGATCTCTCAGACGCCATCAAGGCGCAGGGAAGGGCAGCTATCGATGACAAATATGGCAACCTGATCGAGATGTACGAAAACATCATGGGCCAGGACCCCTGGAAGGTGCCGATGATGATCTATCCCGCGCCGCATTACACCATGGGCGGCCTGTGGGTCGACTATAATCTGATGAGCAACATTCCGGGGCTATATGTATTGGGCGAGGCCAACTTCTCCGATCACGGTGCTAACCGCCTTGGCGCCAGCGCTCTAATGCAGGGCCTGGCCGATGGCTACTTCATCATCCCCTATACGATTGGTGACTATTTCGCCGGGACACAGATACCGAAGGTGACGACCGAGCACGAGATATTCCGGGAGAGTGAGAATAACGTCAGGGCGACTATTAATAGACTCCTGGGAATCAAAGGCAAGAAAACAGTGACCGAAATTCACCGTCAGCTCGGCGCTGTCATGTGGGATCATGTCGGCATGACACGCAACGAGGCCGGTTTGAAAAAGGCGATTGAGAATATCCACGCCCTGCGTGAGGATTACTGGCAGAGTGTCAACGTGCCTGGCACCTCCGATGACCTTAACAAAAGTTTGGAGTTTGCCGGGCGTGTGGCCGATTATTTCGAACTGGCCGAGTTGATGGCGGCCGATGCCCTCCACCGCGCCGAATCATGCGGCGGGCATTTCCGCGAGGAGAGCCAAACCCCCGACGGCGACGCCCTGCGCGATGACCAGCGTTTCGCCTGCGTGGCCGCCTGGGAATACGCCGGCGAGAACAAACCGGCAGTCTTGCACAAAGAACCGCTGACCTTCGAGCATGTCGAACCGAGCAAACGGAGTTATAAGTGATGGCCAAGCTGCTTTCGTTTGATCTCCTGATATGGCGTCAGCCCAACGCAAAGTCGAGGGGAAAGATGGTGCCTTACAGGGTTTCCGATATCAATCCCGATATGTCGTTTCTGGAAATGCTGGATGTTTTGAATGACCGGCTCACCCGTCAGGGAGAGCTCCCGATCGAGTTCGACAGCGACTGCCGTGAGGGAATCTGCGGCACCTGCGGCTTGGTCATCAACGGTATCGCGCACGGCCAAAAGCATGCCACCACGACCTGCGAACTTCACATGCGCGAGTTCCAGGATGGCCAGACAATCACGGTGGAGCCGTTCCGCGCAAGAGCATTTCCCGTGATAAAAGATCTTGTTGTCAGCAAGGTCGCTTTCGACCGCATCATGACCAGGGGCGGTTACATCTCGATCAACACCGGCTCCGCCCCCGAGGCCAATTCCATTTTGATCCCGAAAGAGACCGCCGACAACGCCATGGATTCAGCGGCCTGTATCCAGTGTGGGGCCTGCGTGGCGGCCTGCCCCAACACCTCGGCGGCGCTGTTCGTGTCGGCGCGGGTGAGTCAATTGGCGGTTCTGCCGCAGGGAGATCCCGAGCGCAAAACGCGGGCCAGGAGCATGGTCAAACAGATGGATTCCGAGGGATTCGGCAACTGCTCCAACCACGCCGAA
>MEWP01000084.1:2035-6718 GCA_001775395.1 candidate division Zixibacteria bacterium RBG_16_53_22
AATGCGAAGCCGTCTGCCCCAAGGAGATATCTATCGCGAACATCGCCAAGCTGCGCCGCGAATTCTGGCGGGCGATGTTTTGATTGGGATTTTTATGATAAATATTCAACTTCAGAAGTTGTTACCAGCGCGTGTGCACACCATCATCGGGCCCGCTGATAGAAGGCGTCATTTATTTGCCGTTGGGTCAGGCGACCTCATTTGAGCCAGGTGGCCGAGGGCACAAAGTGGCACCCATGAGTGCGAGGCACACGTCCTCGTGTGCCTCGGCCAAAAAGAGCTGGCCCCAAGAATAGCCGTGCCGGACGAGGACGTCCGCCACGCACGATTGCCGAACTGCGGCCAGACGAGCTGGCCGCCTACCAACAGGAAATGGTCGGTGTCAACAAGGGCCATTTGGCTCATATGAGGTTCCCGGCGCCGCGTGAATAAGAAATATCTGGCTCCGCCATCAAGCGTCGTATCGTAGGGGCCGCAGACCTCTGCGGCCCGCCCGGACGGGCCCGTACTGGGGGCGAGCCACGAGGCTCGCCCGATGATTAAGTGAGGCTTCGGGAATCACAGTTCCCGAAGCACCAAACATAAAGTCAAGGGGCGGACGAGGATGTCTGGCTGCCAGAGAATAAGACCGTCAGGAAGGGGTTCCTGACGCCACCCCTTACTTTGCTATGCGGAGTTTTTCGCCTGTTTACGATAGCGATAGAGGTGAATTATAAAGTAGGCCGCGATGATAACGAGTATTGCCAGAACAATGATATCGACTATCTCGCTGTACTTTCGGACTACTGTCCAGTTTTCCTTCAGACGATATCCCACATATGTCAGGAAAGCGTTCCAGAGTCCGGCGCCCACGACTGTGTAAATGCAAAATTTGGCGAGGTTCATCCGCCCGACTCCGGCGGGAATCGATATCAGGTGCCGCACCACCGGTATAAAGCGGCAGATGAAAATCGTTTTGTCGCCATGTTTGGCGAAAAACCGTTCGGTGGTATCGAGATGATGTTCATCGAGCAGTAGATACCTGCCGTAACGCTTTACGAACGGCCGTCCACCCCAGGCGCCGGCATAGTAGGAGATGAGCGAGCCAATGATGCTTCCCAGCGTGCTGAAAAATATGACTCCCGTATATGTGAATTTGCCCTCGAAAATGAGGAAACCGGCGAACGGCATCACCGCCTCGCTTGGCACCGGGGCGACCATGCTTTCGAGCGTCATCAATACCGCCACGCCGAAATAGCCGCCGGCCTCGATCCAGGCGGTGAAATGCTCAACCAAAAATTCCGTTATGCCCATGACACCTTGTCTGTATACATTTGCGCTACACAATCGAAATGGGGCGAGAGGACACCCGCCCCATCATGCCAAATATAATAGCCGTGAGCCTAACCGTCAAGTTCGGCGATCTCACCGCCTATGCGATCTGTTCAGCCCACGAGTTTGGCGTTGAGTTTTATATCGATCGCCGCCAGAGCCTGCGAAACTGGGCAGTTCTTCTTGGCGCCCTCCGCCTGCTCCATGAACCGGGCATTGTCGATACCGGGAATCTCAGCCTCGGTAACCAGCTCAATCGATGTTATCTTGAAACCCTGGCCGACCAGATCGAGATGAACATTGGCCGTGGTGCTGATACGCCGGGGAGTAAATCCCGCCTTGACCAGATTCCCTGACAGCGCCATCGAAAAACATCCGGCGTGCGCGGCCCCGATCAATTCCTCGGGATTGGAACCCTTGCCATCCTCAAAGCGCGATGAAAACGAATAGGGACCCTCGAACGATCCGAATTTCATCGTTCCCTTACCGCTTCTTAAATCACCCTCCCAAACTGCATTTGCTTTGCGAACAGGCATCAAACCTCCATGCAATAATTAGCTTTGAAAATACCTTGTTATCGTGTGAAATATAGAACAAGGCAAAGCTCACCGATGTTTCCGGCGCATTTCGACTCATTAATACGATTAATCGCATCTGCTGTGAAACATCTGATCCCCGCCAATATATCTTCTCGATTTACTTTTATCTTCAGAAGTTGTCATGGGCACCGGAGCATTTTGATCTGATGCCCTCTGATGCGGATAGATATTATCCCTCTGGATGGAGGGTCCGTGGTCGATATCCTGAGGGACTTAAATCTCGATGTCCTCGCGAGTCAGAGCTTGCTCTGATCGCGACTGGAACAAGGGGAGGACCATAAGGTCTGCCGCTCGCTAGAATGTGATTTAAACCTCTGCGGCTGATTCGTGTCCAATAAATCGATAAACGAAAAACAAGGATTGTAACAAGGTGTCCTGGATTTGTTTGAAAAAGGAGTGGCAAAATGTTACGAGGGAAATTTCGCGCATTTGCAGTAATATTCGCTTTCGGAACGGTGATGTTTGCTGTATCACCTGCGATGGCCCAGCGCGGGCCCAGCCCCGAGAGGACCGACAAACATATAGCGTTACTGAAAGAGAAACTGAACCTGACCGATTCGCAGGCCGAGAAAATAAAGACTATCATGGAGGATTCTCGGAAAGAGGCCATGAGCCAGAGAGAGAAGCACAAGGGCGACCCCGAAGCCACCGCCAAATTCCGTGAGGAGCACCGTAGAGCCACCGATGAGAAGATCAAGGCCGTGCTCAACGACGACCAGAAGAAAGAATACGACAAAATCAAAGACGAATTCCGCAAAAACATGCAGGAACGTCGTCAGAAACGAGATATGGACAGGATGGGTCCTGGCTCCGGACACGGCCCCGGCGGCCGCCGATAGAATTCAATGCCATTATGAGGCGAGCGATTGGGGATCCATTTGGGGTCCCCGATTTTTTTGCGAAAGTCTCATATGGATGCCAAGGCATAGGGGCGTTCGATTGAACGCCCCGATATTTTATCGCGGTGTCGTCGGGTCGGCCGACCCGACGCATTATTGAGGACCGCGGCAGACTTTCAGGTTTACCCGACAGCATAAAATATTCCCCGCAATCACGAAAAAATGTCGGGTTTCTCATCCGTCGGCAACGGACTCGGAACTGAGCTTTCCCTGATGTTCTGGACACCGAACCCGACCTGCGGAAGAAAATCTATCCATCGCAGCGCTACAGGCGCCTAAGCGCACCTAAACCATATAACATCTTCTGAAGTCCGCTTATTATTTTTAATCACGACGGTGAACTTGGACTACAGGAAATTATTTTTTTATCTCCGGCTCCGGAATCGGCTCGGCGATAGCGGCCAGCTTGCGCGCGAACTCGACTTTCTCCTCGAGATTCTCGTTGGCGCGGATGACTAACTTGGCGCCGTCGGGGGAGCCGCCGCCGTGCATACAGCCCGGCACCCCGGCCCCGATCGTAGCCCACTCCACCAGGCGCGCCGCGCGGGCGCGCGCCTCGGCCGGCGATTTGGCCTTGAGGTATTTCTGCAATAACTTCCCATATTTCGGCGAGACGAAATCCTTATACGATGGCATGCAGCCGGTCTCGGCTATACCGCCGGCGATATCCTGGGCCAGGCGGTTGGTGTCGTAAGGAAGTGTCGCCACGTGTACCTTGTTGACATTGGCCAGAAGCGGGTCGCACAGCCACGCCCCGGATGGATGCTTTTTGCCCAGCGCCGCGGCCGCGATCCCCATGCCGTAAGTCGTCTCATTGTTGACATGCATCTGAATGATCTTGTCATTGAATACTTTCGATTGCAGGCCGTTGGCGCGCGCGGTCAGCACCGCCGCCCCGATCTTGACATCACCCTGCCCCGCCACGCAGCCGCCGATCGCCGAACGGTACGGCGCGATGAAATTGAGCACGACATTCAAAGCGAAAGAGAACTCGCCGGCCATGAAAATGCGTTCCTTCGGGATAAAAACGTCCTCGAATAATAAGTAGGCCTGCGTGATACCGCCCTCCTCGTTGGGGATATCGAACCCTTCTTCCATTTCGCGGGTGTCGCTCGGGCGACGGGTTTCCACGATAGTCAAACCCTTAATGTCGCGCGGGATCACGAACGCCACGGCGTAATCCTTGTCGGGCTCCTTGTAGCCGCTTCCGGGCAGGACAAATATTTCATTCGATGCCGCCACGCCGCAGATCATGACCTTGGCCCCGCGCACAACGATCCCATCGGAACGGCGTTCTACGATACGCAGTGACATGTCGGGATCATCCTGAGCCGAAGGTGTCTTGGTGCGGTCGCCCTTGGGGTCGGTCAACGCCCCGGCGATTGTTATATCGCGGGCTTGCGCATCGCGCAGCCAGGCGAGCAGGCGCTGATGATAATCGGTGCCGAGATTGGCATCCATGTCATAGGTGGTGACAAACATCGAGTTGATAGAGGTCCATCCGACACATCGCCCACCGGTGCAGGTGCCGGTAAGCTGGAACATGCGCCGTTTCATGCGGCTGTTGGCGTACATGTCCTCGGGGGCCTGCACGATAGAGAGGTAGCGGCTGATCGGCTCGCCGGTGAGATGCGACTTCGTCACGAAGATGTCGCTCTCTTTGGGGTCGTCATACAACCGGAACGACTTGCTGTGCCCCTCGACTGTGCGGCGCGTGGCCGGATGCGTGGTAACATCCTCGATGAGTTGGTCGAACTTGTATATGTTCGCCCGCATCTTCTTGAGTGAATCGATATACTGCTGGTATGTTCGTAGCGCCATGATGGCCTCCTGCCGAAATTGTAGGTCAGGTCGCCCCTGTCCCTTGGGGCGGG
>MEWP01000085.1:0-14218 GCA_001775395.1 candidate division Zixibacteria bacterium RBG_16_53_22
CTATCCCACCCTCCGAAAGTATTGCCGCACCAGGGATGACCGGGGGATTGCGGGGGGCATTTCGATATCGAATTGGGGACCCGATATCTCATACTCCAATGCCAACGTCGAGGAACCCTTGCCGGCGAGACTTCGCCTGGGGATCGGCTATCAGGCTATCGACACCGATCACCTGGGGCTGCGGCTCACGGTCGACGCCTCGAAGCTCTTGTTGGACACAAACGATGGCTTTGACGCTGAATGGCAGGAAATCGTCTGGTCTTACGGGCTGGAAGGAACCTTCCTATATGTCATCCATCTGCGCATGGGGAGACATGTTGATAGGGCGGGCCATCAGAAATTCTGGACCATGGGATTCGGCCTCGGCCCGGAATGGCTTCGTATCGATTACGCGAAGGTTTTAGAGAGCGATGAGGATTGGAACCGCAGGAGCGGGGAATCGGGAATTTCGGTTTCCTGCAATATCGAGCCGGGGATTTTTAGTCGCGGCAGCCATCAATAAGATAAATAATTTGGTGAACCGACTTATGCGGTTCTGTTTTTATTCATAATGTATAAGTAGCCGGGGACCCCTGTGATTCTTATTATTAAGAAATTCCAGCTTTACGTCAAATAGGATTATATGATATTTCTATTTTGTAGAATCGACGAGGCGAAATCTACGTTTCAATGAGTTGTGCCATTTGTAAGAGATATATTTGTCATGCTGGAGGCGCCCAACGACGATTCCAGGGGCAATATCTAATTTTCTGGAAAATTTGATAATTGCATTACTATCAAATTTATTTTGCTCTACAAACGGCTTATACTCATTAGGGGGTATCAGGAAATTTCTGGCAAAATCATCTGCTTCGCATTCCTGTTCATTTTCCTTCATCTCTGTTTCATCTATAAATATATGTTTCTTACTGTGCAGAAGAATGTGGGCTGCTTCGTGGAAAAAAGAGAACCACAGGTGGTCATCTGTTTTATATCGTAAGGTCAACATGATAAGGGCTTTATCTTTTGACAGCCATTGCGTCGCACCACTAATATGAATGCTGGATAATTCCTCAATGAAAATAATAAGAACTCCACAATCTGCACACCTCTTTCGCATTTGAGATTCAAATACGCTTGGATCATCGTATGTCAATTTTCTAATTTCGTTGAGGGTTTTCCTGAATTCAATTTCGCCGTAATGCGCGCAATCCATGTTTTCTGCTAATCTTTGTCCTATTCTTAACCAGGTAAGCAATGATCCGGGTGAGCTTCTGAATGACCTTGATTGTCGAAAGGCCGCTTCGAATCGCTTATATCCGGTCTCCCAAGCTTCAATTGATCCGACGCCAAAAAAATCTAGAACTTTCTGTAATACTTCTATACGATTATTAGATTTCTCAATAATTCCCCTCCTAATAAGCTCATTCACTGGGATATTCTTCATCCATGCTAGACCTTGAGCGAGCCTTGCCATCTCATTCTTTTTGGCCACGAATAATTCATGATTGGCATTTAAATTATTCCATATCGAAGATGATATGCCCAAAACTCGTTCAAATTGAATTGCGGATTCCGCAGTAACAGGCGCTTTCCCATTTATAATTTGGCTGATAGTTTTTAATGAAAGTCCGCACCTTTCGGCAAATTCAGTTTTTGTTATGCCTTTGGCATCAAGCGTTTCCTCAAGGATTTCTCCAGGATGAACCGCATAATCAGGTTTATAATCATACTTGCTCTGAATAGGCATCAATGATAATCCTCCACTCTCAATATTATCACGGCGGTAATTTCGCTCAGATCTATGCCCCCGTCCTTTTTAAGCGGTATGGGATCATGATCGGGTTCAAACACCAACCTAAAAGGATGACATAAATCTACAGCAAATTCACCTTTTCTGTCCCCTTTTAGCGGATGTCTCCTTGTTGGTTTTTCGGATGGCACATTCTCCAAAGTCGGAGCCGCATTCAAGATAGCCATTCGTTTTTTAATGGCAGTTGCATTGTCTTTCCCATATTCCCTAAGAAGCTCAGCTTCGGAATTGAAGATATTCCTCATCTTGTTTTTTCTAAAGGAGATGCGCATCCAATTATTATATAATATCTTTTACGCATCAGGTAAAGAAAAAAGTTATAAAATTTGAACTATTTTTGGGTTGTGACATCGCTAAAATTCTGAAACATAGCTAAACGCTTTAATTATAAAGGATTAACTGTTATTCGCGAAACCCTTGACATTCTCCCCAAAATTCCTTTTATCCCATACCGTTTATGAACGCGGCCCCGTTGGATGAGTTGACCTCCAAGCAGATGCGAAAAGCGATATACGCACTGGCCTTTCCCACTGTGGGAACCAACCTGCTCTTGCGCGGAGTCGGAATCGTAGATACAGCCATGGTGGGGCATATCTCGGCCGAGGCTCAGGCGGCGGTCGGCATGTCACAATGGATTATCGGTTTCATGATGGCGCTTATGCAGGGGGTGGCGCTCGGCGGCACGGTCGCCGTGGCCAATTTCACCGGCGCCGGCGATGATAAAAACAGGATCGCCTCCGCGGACACGACCATTTACCTGGGGATTGCCTCGGCAATCTTCATCACATTCATGGGCCTGATATTCGTCCGGCCAATAGCATCGGCCATGGGGGCGACACCCGAGCTTTTCCGGCTGGTCAGCCCTTATATGCTGATAATGAACCTCTTCTTCATCAGCAAGGGGTTGATACAGGTCGTCAGCGGCATATTCCAGGGTTATGGCGACACCCGGACCCCGTTCCGGGTCATTGTCGGTGTCAACATTGTCCATATCGTCATAGCATATCCGTTCACGTTTGGGGCGTTCGGTTTTCCCCGCCTGGAAATTCTCGGCGTGGCCCTGGCCACCGGAGTCTCCGAGACAATGGGGGCGCTGTTCCTGATTTACCTGGCACATCGGAAAAATCTCCTATCTTTCGGGCCGTTCTCGTCGGAGCTGATGCGGCGGATCGTGCGGATCGGCACGCCGGTGTTCGGTGAGCGCCTGCTGACCACGGTCATGCAAATGGTCTACACCAGCATGGTCCTGTTTTCGTCGCTCTCCGCCTACGCCGCGCACACGGTGGGAATCATGATCGAATCGATCTCGTTTCTGCCGGGGTTCGGATTCTCACAGGCCGCGACCACGCTGGTCGGTCAGCAGCTCGGCGCCAAAAGCCCCCATCGGGCCAAGCAGTATGGCAACCAGGCGCTTCTGATCGGCCTGACCGTGATGGGCCTGGTGGGGCTGACATTCTGGTTTTTCCCACACCTCTGGATGAGGCTGTTTTCAAACGATCCCGAGGTTATCAAATACGGTATCACTTTTTGCAAGATTACCGCATTCATCCAGGTTCCCCTGGCGCTCTCGATGGTACTGGCCGGGTCGCTGAGGGGCGCCGGGCAAACTCGTTGGGTGATGTATGCTACCATGGTCGGGGGATGGGTGTTTCGGATACCGTTCGCCTACTTGGTGTCCTCGGTGTTACATCTGGATATCTTCTATATCTGGCTGGCTATGCCGATTGACTGGGTAGTGCGGGCGATTTTGTTGTTTCTCAAATACTCCGATGCCAGGTGGCACGAGGGGTAGACTATCCCTGCATGTAACTACAATGCCCAGGCCTCTATATTTAGGGCCGCGGGGCGGGCCCGATGCCCCCGAAGGGCGAGGGTCCGCCAGAACGGTTGGGGATCCAACGATTGCAGGCTTAGAAGTCGATGCTGAGCCATACGACACTGGAATAACGCCGCATGCGACGCGGCTTTCGGTCCGAGGCGCCCATCGAGGTCTTTTCGGTTGGGCATTGCCGAGGACCGACGTGAGTAATTAGACAACTTGGCATATTATGTAAATACGCAAACCGTTCTGCCGATACTATTTCTGGGAAGGATGGATTTATGCTGACCAGGAATATTTTGATTGTCGACGATAATCCCAATATGTCAACCCTGCTTTCTGATATCCTTGAGATATTCGAGTTTAAGGGGAATTACGCCAGCGATGGCGACGAGGCCCTGGAGAAACTCCGCAAAGGCTCCTACGACCTCGTGTTCACCGATCTTCGGATGCCGAGGATGGATGGAATCGATCTGCTCAAGGCCATCAAAAACGAGCATCCCGAAATGCCGGTGGTCGTGGTGACAGGCTATTCGGGAGCCGATACGCGCGACGAGGTTTTTTCGGAGAAGGCTGACGGCTTCCTTAACAAGCCATTTAGGGTCAACGAGATACAGACGCTGCTGACATCGCTCTTGGGCCAGCCGGATTAAAAAGAGAACATATATTAGCCCAAAAAAAGATTGACAGCGAATAGATGCAGTCATAATATTGATCGCGATTCGTAAAGGAATTATTGGAGTATTCTCGAAAGGAGGCGTGAAATTATGACAGATAGAATTGAAATACGGCATGAACTATCACGCCTGCGGAGATGCTGATTCGATACCATTGAGTGACTCGATAATTTCGAATCAATCAGCCCCGCATCAGCGAGGGCTTTTTTATTTTGGGCGGCAGACGTCCTCGTCTGCCCTTGGGCTTGTTCCACAGAAGGCCGCGGGTGTGATAAGCAAACCTCGCGGCGTATCGCTTGTCCACAGGATCCTGCGGACCTTAGAGTAATTCGTCGCCCATGAAAAACGTATGGTTTGAAATCGAAATCATCCTGCGGCTGCAAGATGGTTTCCAAGCGCAAAGGAAATTAGCGATGAATTTAGCAGAATTAGGTTGGAATACATTTTTTGAGGATAAATTTGGTTCATACAAACAAAATGGTCTAATCCCGGCCAGGATCAGCCAACAGCACAAGACGATCTACCTGGCGCTCTGCGAACATGGCGAGATTACGGCCGAGGTCGCGGGCAGGGTCCATCATGGCGCAGCAGGGCCCGCCGATTATCCGACTGTCGGCGACTGGGTGGCGATATCATATTTGCCCGACGAAAGGAAAGGTATCATTCAGGCCCTCCTTCCGCGGAAAAGCGCCTTCGTTAGAAATGTGGCCGGCGAAGAGACCGCCCGACAGGTGGTGGCATCCAATATCGATACGATATTCATAGTCAATGGGCTCGATGGCGACTACAACCTGCGGCGGATCGAGCGATATCTCGCCATGGCCTGGGAAAGCGGCGCCGTGCCGGTGATTATCCTCAACAAGGCCGATTTATGTGAAAATATCGATGAAAAGGTGTCCGAGGTTGAATCGCCGGCGATCGGCGTGCCGGTCCACGCAATCAGCGCCACCCGGGGGCAGGGGTTGGATATCATAAGAGCGTATCTGTCGCCCGGCACGACAGCGGCGCTGTTGGGCTCATCCGGGGTGGGGAAATCATGCATAATAAACAAGCTCCTCGGCGAAGAGCGATTACGGGTCAACGAGGTGCGCGAATGGGACAGCCGCGGGCGTCACACCACAACCTATCGTCAAATGCTTGTCCTTCCCGAGGGTGGTATCATAATTGATACGCCCGGCATGCGCCTGATCAAACTCTGGGGCGATGAGGATAGCGTAGGCCGCGCCTTCGAGGATATCGAGGAATTGGGAGCCTTATGCCGATTCCGCGACTGCGAACATATGAGCGAGCCCGGCTGCGCCGTTCAGGTGGCCCTGGTCAATGGTTCATTGGACAGGAAACGATACGAAAGTTACCTCAAGCTCAAGAAGGAGCTTCGCTATTTGGAGGCCCGTCAGGCGATGAAGCCCAGCGCGTTCGAAAAGATGCGCTGGAAACAGATCGCTATATATCAGAAGCATGTAAAGGGAAAGAAATAACGCCGCGAGATTGTGGGAGTCAAATCCCAATTTTTTTGGTCGTCCCGCCCAGGGCGGGTCCTAGTCTGCCGCCCAAGAAACAGCCCAAAAAGCGGTTGCCCCAAGGAATCTCTTTTCTTATAATACCCTGCTAAAATGGGAACGGGTCAAGTCGCCAAAAATCTTGAGGTTGTCAGGCGCAAGATAGAAAGCCGCTGCCTCAAAAATGGGGTCGACCCGGCCTCCGTAACCCTGGTCGGGATCACCAAGACATTCTCGCCGCAGGTGGCCTCGGAGGCGGTCAAAGCGGGCCTGAAAGACCTGGGCGAAAACAAGGTCCAGGAAGCGGTTACGAAGGTCCCGCTGGTGGAGCCTCGTCCCATCTGGCACATGGTCGGCCACCTGCAGAAGAACAAGGCCAAAAAGGCGGTCGAGATTTTCGATGTCATTCAGTCGGTCGATGATATCGAGTTGGCCAACATGATATCGGAGCACGCCGGCAAGCTCGGGAAAAGGCAAACGGTTTATCTTCAGGTAAACTCGTCATACGAGCTTCAGAAAAGCGGTTTTGACCCGGCCGAAATCCTGGAGGCTGTCGAGCACATTAAAGACCTGCCCGGCCTACAGATCGTGGGGCTGATGACAATCGGCCCGATGACCGATGATATGAAGGCGGTCGTCAAGAGCTTTACCCTGGCGAGGAATTTATTCGAGAGGATGCAGAAAATAATGGGCGCCGGATATGAAAAGCTCTCGATGGGAATGTCGGGGGATTTCGAGTTGGCATTGGATCACGGCGCGAATGTATTGAGAATAGGCACGGCCATCTTTGGCGCGAGGGGAAAGTGAGCCAAATAGCCAGTAGCCAATAGGCAATAGGGGGCATAGGCGAGGGGTTCAGCCACGCAGAAAAGTAGGGTGCGCCGCGCGCACCATAAAGCTGAAACGGACTCTCAGGAGGACATGATGAAGATCTCCCCACTGGACATTAAGAAGCAGGAATTCGCCACCAAGTTTCGGGGATATTCGCCCGACGAGGTTCATTCGTATCTCGAAATGGTGGCCGAGGAATACGATGAGGTCTTAAGGAAAAGCCGCGACCTGGAGCAGAAGGTCCTGATGCTGGAAGAGCGTCTCGACCATTACAAGCGGATGGAGAATGTCCTGCAGGAGACTCTCATCACAACCCAGAAAACGGCCGAGGAGACCAAGTCCAATGCCGAGAAAAGGGCTCAGGCCGTGATCGGCGAGGCCAGGCTCGAGGCCAAACGTATCACCAATGAGACCGGCGAGAAGCTGTCCAAGATTCATCGCCAGATCGCCGACCTGACCGCCCAGCGGGACGCATTCGCGGTTAGTTTCAGGTCGCTATTGGACTCCCAAATATCGCTGCTCAACTTGATTGAAAAAAAGAGCGCCATGCAGCCGGAAGAAGTCGTTCCGATCAGGCGCAAGGCCGATTTGAGCGATGAGGAGCTCGAGAAAATCGTGAGCGATTTCGAAAGAAAGATCGGGCTGGATAACAGCGATTCCAATAAAGGCGGAAAAGATAATTAGGAGACCCCATGACGATCAGGGAGCAGGTTAGGGAAACGGTAGAATATATCAGGACATGCACCAAGGCCACGCCGGCGGTTGGTATCATACTGGGTACCGGCCTGGGCGCGCTGGCCGACGAGATCAAGAAAGATACCGAAATATCGTATGAGAAGATTCCGCATTTTCCGGTGAGCACGGTCGAGTCGCACGCCGGGCGGCTTCTGTTCGGTAAGCTCGGGGGCCGGGATGTCGTCGCCATGCAGGGTCGATTCCATTTCTACGAGGGATACACTTTCCAACAGGTGACATTTCCGGTGCGCGTGATGAAGGAGTTGGGTGTAAAAGTCCTGATTGTCTCCAATGCCTGCGGTGGCCTGAATCCGCAATTTGAGGTCGGCGAGTTGGTGCTCATTACCGACCACATCAATTTCCAGGGTGGCAATCCGCTGCTCGGCAAGAACGACGACACCCTTGGCCCGCGATTCCCCGACATGTTCAATGCCTACGATAAGGAACTTCGAGATCTGGCCATGCAGACCGCGCTTGACGTCAAGGTTCCGCTGCAAAAAGGGGTCTATATCGGAGTCACGGGGCCGAATCTCGAGACGGCCGCCGAATACAGGTTTCTTCGCATCATTGGCGGCGATATGGTTGGCATGTCGACCGTGCCGGAGGTGCTGGTGGCTCGTCACCAGGGGACCAAAGTGCTCGGATTTTCGCTGGTGACCGACATGGGGCTTCCCGACCACATGGAGCCGTGCAGTCATCAGAAGATCGTGGCCGCCGCCGGAAAGGCCGAGCCGAAACTGACGAAGTTGGTAAAAAGCATCGTTGAAAGGTTGAATGCTTAGGCAGCAGGCAAAAGGCAATAGCCAATGGGGAAAAAGACGAATGTGGGGTGCGCCATGCGCACCGGTCTTCTTGGGATGACAGACAATAGATGGAAGAAATGACAGATTTATACCGAAAAATCGAAAGCGAATTCGACTCCTCGGAGCGCGAGGCAGAAATAAACACGTTCTGGGACAAGCACGCGATCTTCCAGAAGTCGCTGGAGCTTCGCGCCAACTCGCCGAGATTCATATTCTACGAGGGCCCGCCGACGGCCAACGGTATGCCGCATATCGGGCATGCCATCGCACGAACCATCAAAGATACCGTCTGCCGCTTCAAGACCATGAAGGGGTACCTGGTGGAGCGCAAGGCGGGCTGGGATACACACGGCCTGCCGGTCGAGCTTGAGGTCGAGAAGATGCTCGGTATCTCGACCAAGGACCAGATCGAGAAGATGGGGATCGAGAAGTTCAACGCCGAGTGTAAAAAATCGGTTTTCAAGTACAAGGCTGAGTGGGACGAGTATACCCGCAAGCTCGGTTATTGGCTCGATCTATCCAACCCCTATATCACTTACACCAATGATTATGTCGAGACGGTCTGGTGGATCCTCAAGAAGTTCTGGGAATCGAAACTTCTTTACAAAGGTTTCAAGATTCTGCCGTGGTGTCCGCGATGCGAGACGGCGCTGTCATCTCATGAGGTGGCCCAGGGATACAAGGAGATCTCCGACCCGTCGATTTATGTCACGATCAAGGTGGCCGGAACGACCGATACTTATTTCCTGGTCTGGACCACCACGCCCTGGACTCTAATTTCAAATGTGGCCCTGGCCCTCAACCCGAGCGAAAATTACGTGACGGTTCAATATGGCGACAGTAAACTGATTCTGGCCGAGCCCAGGCTTGGGGTTTTGCAGGGAAGTTTCGAGATTATTGATCGCAAGAAGGGGAGCGAATACCGCGGAATCAAATACGAGCCGCTCTACTCCTTCATGAAGATCGAGAAAGGGCATTATGTCGCCACGGCCGATTTCGTCACCATGGAAGATGGCTCCGGGATAGTCCACATCGCTCCAGCATTTGGCGCCGACGATTACGAGCTGGGAATGCAGGAAGACTTGCCGGTGGTACAGGCGGTCGATATCGAAGGACATTTCGTCAAAGAGGTCACACCCTGGGCAGGGTGGTTTGTCAAGAAGGCCGATCCCGAAATCATCAAGGACCTCGAACGCCGCGGCCTGCTGTTCCATTCGACCATCTACACGCATAACTATCCGTTTTGCTGGCGCTGCGACACGCCCTTGCTTTATTACGCCCGCTCATCGTGGTTTGTCAGAACCACGGCCTTCAAGGACAAAATGATCGAGGCCAACAACAAGATTGCCTGGTATCCCGAGGAGGTCGGCAAGGGGCGGTTTGGCGAGTGGTTGGAGAATAATATCGATTGGGCCCTCTCTCGCGAGCGCTACTGGGGCACGCCTCTGCCGGTCTGGTTATGCGAGAAATGCGAAGCAGAACATTGCATCGGTTCGATAGACGAGCTTCGTAAAATGGCGGTCGATTTTCCGAAAGTCGACGATCCTTATAAGGATTTCGATCTGCACCGCCCTTTCATCGATAATATCCATCTGAAATGCCCATCGTGCGGCGGAACCATGACGCGGGTTACGGAGGTCATCGACACCTGGTTCGATTCGGGCTCGATGCCGTATGGGCAGGTGCATTATCCGTTCGAACATCAGGACGATTTTGAAAAGAGGTTTTTCCCGGCCGAATTAATCGCCGAGGGGCTGGACCAGACCCGCGGCTGGTTTTATTCGATGCTGGCCATTTCGGTTTTCATCTCGGGCCGCTCGAGCTACAAGAGCTGCGTGGTCAACAACCTCATTCTCGATTCCGAGGGGCGCAAGATGTCGAAGCGGGTGGGGAATGTTATCGACCCCAAGAAGCTCCTGGCCGATTACGGCGCCGATGCCGTGCGCTGGTACCTGATGAGCGCCTCGCAGGTTTGGCTGCCCAAACGGTTCGATGAAAAGTCTCTCAATGAGGTGATCAAGCGTTTCTTCTCCACTTTGCAGAACAGCTATTCATTCTACGCGCTCTACGCCAATATCGATCGATTCCGGCCGGCTGAGAGCGATCCGCCTGCCAGGGAACGCACGCAGATGGACCGCTGGATTCTCTCGCGCCTTCAATGGATGATATCGGAGGCCGATGAATCGCTTGCAGAAAACGACATCACCCGCTGCACAAGAGCAATCGCGGATTTCACCGTCGATGACCTCTCTAACTGGTATGTCCGCCGCAGTCGCCGTCGTTTCTGGGGCTCCAGCGACGACCATGACAAAAAATCGGCTTATCAGACCTTATTCGAATGCTTGATTACGATAACAAGGCTCATGGCGCCGGTGGCCCCCTTCCTTTCGGAGGATTTGTATCGGCGTCTGACCGAGAATCTTGGCGGCCACCTGCCATCGGTGCACCTCAATGATTTCCCGAAAGCCGAGGAATCGTTGCGCGACAAGTCGCTCGAAGAAGAGATGGAGATCGCCCGCAAGGTGGTCGAGCTGGGCCGGGCCGCTCGCAAAGATTCCAGCATGCGGGTCCGGCAGCCGCTTTCGAGGCTGGTGGCGTTGGGGCTGTCGGATATCGAGCGGCAGATGCTGAAGAAGATGGAATCGATCGTGGCCGACGAGATCAATATCAAGCGCCTTGACTTCGACAATAACGAGGCGGCCTATTTTTCCATGAAGGCCGAGCCCGATTTCAAGAGCATCGGCCCCAAGTTCGGTCCCCGCGTTAATGAGATAGCCGGCAAGATCAAGTCCATGACACGCGACCAGATTTCGAAATTGATGGCCGATGAGCGCTTCAGTTGGGCCGACGACGGCCATGTATCGTCGATTGAGATGTCGGACGTGCGTATAAAGATCGTGCCGGCAGAGGGGTACTCGGTCAGCGCCGATGGCCGTATCAAGGTGGCGCTCGATCTGAGGCTCGATGACGACCTGGTGGCCGAAGGCAACGCTCGGGAACTGGTCAACCGAATTCAGAACATGCGCAAGGCCGCCGGCCTGGAGGTCACCGACCGAATCATGCTCGGCATTTCGCGGAACGCCGAAACTGAGAAGGCGCTGGCCAAGTTTTCTGAGTATATCAAGAGCGAGACGCTGACGGAACACCTTACGGATAAGTCCGAGCTCCGCCAATCCCAGGAATTCGAACTAAACGGGATCAAAACAGTTATTGCGCTGGAGCGGATTTAATTGTATAAAGCGCCTCGGAGGATGTAGCAGCTATGAAGAAGAAAGATCTCGAGAAGTATGAAAAGCTTCTCCTGGAAAAGCGGAACCAGCTCCTTCAGGAATTCGACCACTTAAAAAAATCCGCTATGGACAATACCATGAAGGAGAACGCCGGCGACCTCTCCTCTTATTCCTATCATATGGCGGATCAGGGCACCGATGCCATGGAGCGCGAGAAGGCGTTTTTGTTTGCCTCGAAGCAGGGCAGGCTTCTCTATCACATCGACGAGGCCCTGCGCCGGATCCGCAATAACACTTATGGCAACTGCGCCGAATGCGGCCAGCCGATCTCACCCGAGAGACTGACTGCTGTCCCACACGCCCGCATGTGCATAAAATGCAAGGAGGCGGAAGAGCAGAAGAAGGCCCGATAGGTAGAGCATGCGCCGGTTAAATCTCTATTATTACCTTCTGATTGCTTTTTTGATTATAGCGCTCGACCAGGTGACGAAAATTCTGGTTCTGAACCACCTGGTCGAAAATGTGTCGGTCTCCTTGATAGGGGACCTTCTCTATTTGAGGCTGATTTTCAACGAGGGCGGCGCCATGGGAACCAGCTTCGGCCCATCGTGGCTATACATGATTCTAACCATAGTCGCCCTTATCCTGATTATCCGTTACTTTATCACATCGCAATCCGACGGAGTTCTCATCAAATTCTCGCTGGCGCTGATCCTCGGCGGCGCCATCGGCAACCTGATCGACAGGATAGCTTATGGCAGGGTGATAGATTTTATCGACATGGATTTCCCCGACATTTCTGCGATCGGGCTTTACAGGTGGTATACCTATAATGTCGCCGATGCCGCCATCAGTGTCGGCCTGGTGGTTTTCGCCGTATGCATCTTCATACCGAGGAAACATCCGACCAATCCATCCGAATTAAAACCGGAGGTCGAGGCTCCAGTCCAGACGGATCCGTCCGGAAGATGAAAGGTGAACCATCATAAAATAAAACTCGTCGTTCCCGAGGACATGGCCGGGGAACGACTCGATATTTTCTGCGCCCGTAAAGTGGCCGACCGGACACGCAGCTATTTCACCAAGCTGGCCGCCGCCGGGCATATCACTGCCGACGGGCGAACCGCCAAACCCTCCCTCAAAGTAAAATCGGGTATGCGGCTCGAAATCGAGCTGGTGGCGCCTCCGCCGCTGGAGGCCGCCCCCGAGGATATCCCGCTCGATATCGTCTATGAGGACGACCGGATAATAGTCGTCAATAAGCAGCCGGGCATGGTAGTTCACCCCGCCGCCGGCAATTATGAGGGGACACTGGTCAACGCTATTCTATTCCACCTCGGCGATGCCGTTAGGGCTGAGTTCGATCCGGCCCGGCTGGGCCTGGTCCACCGGCTCGACAAAGATACGTCGGGGCTTCTTGTGGTGGCCAAGGATGAGCGGGCGCTGGCGTATCTGCAGAAGCATCTCAAGGAGCGTGAAATCGGCCGTCGATACATGGCTATCGTGTGGGGAAATATCGAGCCGACAAAGGGCACAATCGATCTGCCGATTGGCCGCTCGGAGCGCGACCGCAAGATCATGGCTGTCAACGCCCGTCATGGACGGTCAGCCGTTACCCACTACGAATTGATTGAACGGTTTCGACTGGCCGACCTGATATCGATCAAACTCGAAACCGGGCGGACACATCAAATCAGGGTGCATCTGGCATATTACGGGCATCCCGTAATGGGGGATCCGGCTTATGGCGGCCGTTCGAAATATCTCAAGCGCCTTTCCCAAAATGACCTATCTTATGCCGCGCCGCTGTTGGGAATCCTGGAGCGGCAGGCGCTTCATGCCTGGAAATTGGAACTGCCGCACCCCGATGATGGCCGGACGATGAACTTCGAATCGCCTCTGCCGGACGATTTTGTGGCGGCGCTGGATTATCTGAAAAATGAAAAGGCGAAAAAAATCTGATTATATCTGGCCTCTGGCCATTTTCGCCCTGGCGCTGGCTCTTCGTATCTGGAATGCAAGCGCCGTTGGAACCGCTTTCTACGCTAACACGCTTTCCGATGCCTCCACGTATCAGGTCTGGGCCTCCAAAATAGCCAATGGTATAACTTATGGCGAGCCCGCGGGATCCGGTGGACTGGTATTTCAGATGGGGCCGCTGTATCCGTATTTTCTGGCGCTATCGTTTATTGTCGGCCTAAAAGCTTACTCGGTCCTCATCCTGCAATCGATTTCTGGAGCGCTGGTGGCGCTGACGATTTTCGTCATTGCGCGCCGCCTTTACGGACAGACCGCAGGCGTAATTTCGGGGTTCGCCGCGGCGTTGTATGCGCCGTTTATTTTCTATGACGGTTTGATTCTATCGGAGTCGATCCAGATTCTGCTGGTCACGATTTCATCGTTGCTTCTAACGTGGAAACCGAAGCGCGACAAATGGTGGGCGGCGCCATTAGCGGGCGTCCTGATTGGGCTGGCGGCGCTGGGGCGGGCCACGATACTCTTTTTCGCGGCGGGGCTTGTAATTTACTGGCTTGTGATATATTGGGCTGAGCGAAGGAGAAAGCAGCCATACAAACATATTCAAATGGCCGCGCTTTTTGCTATGGGCGTGCTGCTGGGCATCCTGCCGGTGACCATACATAATATCGCTAATGGCGATTTCGTGCTGATATCATCGAATACCGGAATTAACTTCTTTATCGGGAATAACGCCAGTTCCAACGGCACGTACGAGGAACCGAAGGGTCTCGACCTGTTCACCGATTTCTCCGGCCGGCAGATCGCCGAGAAAAAAATGAGCCGGCCGCTCAAGAGCTCGGAGGTGTCGTCGTT
>MEWP01000085.1:14310-16341 GCA_001775395.1 candidate division Zixibacteria bacterium RBG_16_53_22
GGAATCGATCCATATACAAAACCAATTCTCACCGCTATTCAAGATGCCGCTTATCGGTTTCGGAGCCGTTTTCATTTTCGGGTTGGCGGGCCTGCTGTTTTCCAGCACCGATAACAGGCGCTGGATTTTGATTCTGCTTCTGGCTTCTAATATTCTTGGCGTAATCCTGTTCTTTGTCCTGGGGCGGTTCAAGCTTCTGGGGACTTTGCCGCTTCTGATCGCTTCCGGCGCGGGCGTTGCTCTGATCCGGGATATTATCCGGCGGCGCGAATTGATGCGCCTGGCGTGGGCGGCGGCCTTTGGCCTGATATGCCTGCTTGTACTCTTCCTGCCCCGACCGCTCGATAGAAATGCCAAGGACGCGCTTGTTTATAACAATGTCGGGATATACTATTATTTCAAAAACGATTATGACAGCGCCGAAAAATGGTATCGTATGGCAGCGCAAATTTCCAATAACGGCTCGGAGAGTATGAATAATATCGGCACCGTTTTCTATGCGCGCAACAACCTCGATTCGGCGGCGTCTTATTTCCATCGGGCGTTGGCGGCCGATACGACCTCCGACAAGACGCTTTTGAATCTGGGCCGAATTTCCCTCATGCGCGACCAGCCCGATTCGGCCCGATATTATTATCAGCGTGCCAGGACGGCGGCGCCGTTTGGCACCTCGGCCGACGAGGCCCTGGCGGAGCTGGATCAGCCACTCTCACCCGATACCACGGGCGGGACTGGCATAGCAAACGCGTCATTCCAGACGTTCTACGACCGGGCGCAGCGATTTGCGGGGCAAGGCCGATTCAGTGAGTCCGAGGATATGTACCTGGCAGCGCTGAGGATCAAGAAAGATGATATCGCCGCGCTCAACAACCTCGGGTTTGCCTACCAGGCCCAGAAGAAATTCGCCGAGGCCGCCGAAATTTTCGAGCGGGTATTGCGCCTTTCGCCCGACAACGGCGTGGCCTACAACAATCTCGCCGGCACGCTCTACCAAATGGGCAAGATCGATTCGGCCATCGTCCTCTGGGAGAAAGCGATCAAGCTTGAACCCTCGAACGCTCAGTTTAAGAAAAATCTGGAGTTTGCGAGGAAACAGAAATAGCCACGTAGCCACATAGCCAATAGGAAATAGGAATAGGCGGCAAGTTTATCTGGCCACGCAAGGTAGGGTGCGCCGTGCGCACCACTATTGATCATCGATTGCGGTACCAATCTGGAAGGGACTTCCGGTCACCGCCGGAGTATACAATAAGCATAGGATTTTGCGGTCATGATAAATTGTGACACGGAAGATAGATTTGGAAGCGTTTGCAGATCACAAACCTTTTCTCGACTTCTGAAGTCCTTTAGAAGATATCTAAATTGACTATCCGTATATATCCTGCTATATATTGAATGCTTATTAATGCGGTTATAAAAGGAGCAGGATATGAACTTTGAAGAATACTCAGTCTCGCTCCCCGAGGGGTGCAATATCATTCTGGGGCAGACACATTTCATCAAGACGGTCGAAGACCTCTACGAGGCGATGGTTTCCACCAGCGCCGCCGTCAAATTTGGCCTGGCGTTCTCGGAGGCCTCCGGGCCGTGCCTGGTGCGTTCCGACGGCAACGACCCCGACCTGAAAAAAGCCGCCGAACAGACTCTTATCGAAATCGGATGCGGCCACACCTTCATTATTTTCTTGAAAAATGCGTTCCCGGTCAATTTCTTGGGAGTCATCAGGGCGGTCCCCGAGGTATGCCATATCATTGCCGCAACCGCCAACCCCCTAAAACTTATAATCGCCAGAACAGAACAGGGCGGCGGCATCATGGGGGTTATCGATGGTTTTGCGCCGAAGGGGGTCGAGACCGACAAAGATGTGGAAACGAGAAAGAAGTTCCTGAGAGACATCGGTTACAAAAGGTAAATAAGCCGGAGGCTCACAGAGTTGCAGCTTAAGGACGGCATACGTTTCGGCGATCATTTCTCGATCGATCCGACCAGCAAGAGCGAACTGGTGGTGGTCAGTCACGCCCACTCCGACCA
>MEWP01000085.1:16408-16641 GCA_001775395.1 candidate division Zixibacteria bacterium RBG_16_53_22
CGATTCGAGGCCGCACCGCTGGATTATCATCAACGGCTCGATATCGGCCCTGCCACGGTGGAACTGGCCCCCGCCGGCCACATGCTCGGCTCGGCACAGGTCATTGTCGACTGGCGCGGCGAGCGTATTGTTTACACCGGCGATTTCAAGCTCGAGGACAATCTCACCTGCCCCCGGGCCGAGATTCATAAATGCGACATACTCCTGATCGATACCACCTATGGCCGTCCAAG
>MEWP01000086.1:0-7150 GCA_001775395.1 candidate division Zixibacteria bacterium RBG_16_53_22
GATGCCAGCGCTTTTTCCTCCGGCCTCTATTTCGCCCGGCTGACGGCGGGGGAGAGAGCCGAGACAGTCAAGTTGCTGCTATTAAGGTAGAACGTAACTCAGGCGTCGTGATGCCGTTTGCCAAGACTCCATCCCCACTCATACACCAGGAATCGCGACGGCTCTATGAATCATAAGACTGTTGATACAATTAAAACTCCTTGATATTTCTATTTTACGTCCATATTATTCTTGTCAGAAATCCTGTCCTTCTCATATATGGCGACTAATACAGGGGGATACGATGTTCAGGCTTCAAACGTCCTTCCAGAGACTTATGGGGCTCATATCGATACTGTTATGCGCATGGGTATCCGCCTCGGCTCAGACTATTGAATATTTGAGCTCCGCTCTCTGGAACAGCACCTATGACTTCAAAATATCCGGCAATTACGGTTATGCCGCCTTCCAGAACGGTTTGATGGTTCTCGATATCTCATCGCTGGACAGCATGCACGAGGTTTCAAAGCTTTATCTTCAGGGGCAGGGACGAGATATCGAGGTAAACGGAAATTACCTTTATCTGGCCGATGGTTTCGCCGGCATCCAGATAATCGATATCTCAAACCCGTTCAATCCGGCATTGGCAGCATCATATCCTATTGGCATGGTAAATGACATTTTCATAAGGGGGAATCTGGCCTTCGTCGCCGCCGGCCAATTGGGGGTGCTCATATACAATATCACAAATCCAGTTGATCTTATCGAAGTATCAATTTACGACACAACCGGCATTACAGGATCGTGTTCCAGCGTCTTTGTCATGGATTCTCTGCTTTTTGCGCCGTTCGGCCGGATACTCCACATTGTCAGCATCGCCGATTCAGCCAATCCCTTGCATATTGGTAGTTATCAGGGTGCGTTTGGAATAAACAATGTCTTTGCCCGGGACCAATGGTGTTATCTTGCTGACGGCCCATCCTACACGATACTTGATATCGCCGACCCTGCCGACCCCATTGTCATTTCAGGCAGGATAATCAACAACTCTGTGAATGAAGTTGTCGCCGCCGGACATTACCTCTACATTTCCAATGGCGAGAATGGCATGGCAATTGAGAATATCCAATTTCCGTCTCAGCCCGAGCCGGCCTCTCAACTGGAGCTTAACGGCGTAACGACGGGGCTCAATCTCGTCGGCAGTTTGGCATTTCTCAGTCAATATCCGCCATATTCGCGCGTGCCTCAGGGGCCGTGGGGCATAATGGCTGTCAATGTCAGCAACCCGACCAACCCGGTGGTTCAGGGCGTATATGGCACATCGGCCTATAATAAGGGGATATTCATTCAGGGCCGTTACGCCTATCTGGCCGGGGGCATTTCGGGGATGTATATCATCGATATTGCCGACCCCTCAAGTTTGCGAGTAATGAGCTTAATTGATACCGGACACGAGACCAGGAGTATTGTTGTCAGGGATACATTGGCATACGTGGCCGATTATGGGGCCGGCATGAAAATAATCGGTGTCAGCGATCCGTCTGCCCCATACCAGGTCGGACAATTCACTGCTCAAAGCCACTTAAGTGATATCGCGATTAGCGGCAACTACGCCTATCTGGCCACCCATATTCTTGACATAGTCGATATTTCCGATCAAGCCAACCCGGTCCTATTGGGCCATTTCACCAGGGGCCCGTTTGGAGGTCACTGCTGGTCTGTGGTCGTGCGCGATACGCTTGCCTTCGCTGTTACATCGTTCGAGGACCCTTATTATGATGAGTTGGAAATTATCGACATCAGTGATCCGGCTGCGCCCGTTTTGGTCGCATCGACTGATCCATATTGGTCGTCGTCCTTCAGCGATATCTGTTTGAACGGAGATTATGCTTTCGTGGCCGATTATCCAAACGGTCTCAGGATTTTTGACATATCCGATCCCGCGTCCCCTGAACTGGTAACTACTTACACGGGCTATGGAGGCCTGAGCACAGTATCAATATCCGGCATTTACGCCTACGTCGGCCAGGATGAAGTCGGCATACTCGATATCTCTAATCCCGCGATACCTGTCCCCGTTGATAATTATGATACCCCCGGCAATCCAATGGGCATCGCCTTGTCCGGCGGCCACATCTTTGTCGCTGACGCCACATCCGTTATTGTCTTGCGCAACCCCATGGTCTCTGCCAATGACGACGGCCCCCGAATGCCGGCGGTCGCCGCTTTGATGTCCGCCTACCCCAATCCCTTCAACGCCTCCATCACCATCTCGTACTCTTTGCCCGCGCCCGGCCCGGTCAGTCTCGATATCTACGACATCTTGGGTCGCAAGGTGGCAACGCTGTTCGAGGGAGTTATGCCCGCGGGGGAGAGCCGTGCATTTTGGAACGCCAAAGAAATGCCCTCCGGCCTCTATTTCGCCCGGCTGATAGTGGGGGAAAGGCAAGAAACGGTCAGGATGGTGCTGCTGAAATAGGGTGAGTGAACCCCGGATATTTCAGTCGCGTAGAAGACGCCCTTAGATAAATCGGCCCGAGAATCTCGGGGGGATACCTCGGGCCGTTTCTTATTCTGCTCAGGACGTCCTCTAATAGGCCGTGGCCACGACGATGTCCTTCTTGGTGCTCTCCACGATCGAAATCAACTCCCCCTGTTCTTTCTCAGGGACTTTGAACTTGGCTAATGTAGTGCGGAAATCCGCCAACATCGCCTGCCATTCCTTCTCCGTAATATTCAGATGTTTATGAGCATCTTTCATGGAACGGCCCGTGTATTGTTGCGGTCCACCCGTGACCTGGCATACCAGGGCGGTCACGCTGAACTTGAGGCCGGCCTTGGGGACTCGATCCCGGGCTTCTTTAATGGCAGGATTGGCGTTGAGGATATCGTTGACCAATAACCTCTCGATGAAATCGTCAACCACGGTGGCGACGCTGTAAACACCGCCGAGTCGCTCGTACAGCGGCCTCTCGGCTTTCTCCTGAGCAAGAGCTGTCGGCGCTGACGAAATTAGAATCAGCCAGCCAGCCAGAACTGCTCCTGACAATTGACGTCTCGACACGTTTCCTCCTTTGAATGGCGTTAGCGCTATGGATTATAACGGCTATTTCCAGATATCACGCTTTTTGTTACCAGGCCGCCGCGGAAGTCGGCGCTGATAATCATTGACAATAATCATAATGATTTCGATAATCAAACGCAAGAAAAAATCGTCATCAAATTAAAGACCGTCTCGCCCCTTGCCTGGATTATCCTGTCCATCTCACACGTCAGGAAATGGCAATTCCTGAAATGCCAATTCGGGTCCCTTTCCGTTTGCCCCATATCCGTCCCCCGGCTCCAATCGTCAATGATATCGCTTGCCCGGCACAGCCCGAAGATCACCCAAGTTCATGGGATCGCAATAACTTAACTCAATCACTCATTATGACAATCCAACAGCTGTTTTTTTGCAATTTCCCCTTGAACTTTAGCCGCCAATTGCTACCTTTAGGCTCCGTGAATTTGTTCACAACTGTGGTTATTGGATAAGGCCCGCTCAAAGCAGGGCCAGGGGAGATTTATGTCGATAGTGCGTCCGTTCAAAGGCCTGCGAGTTAAACCGGAACTGGCCAAACAGGTGGCCTCGCCGCCGTACGATGTTCTCGATACTAAAGAGGCCCGCGCCATTGCCGATGATAATCCGTATTCGTTCCTGCGCGTCAATAAATCGGAATTGGAATTCGATGACAGTGTCAACCCCTATAGCGATGAGGTCTACAAGCGGGCCAGGGAAAATCTCCAGAAATTCGAACGCGAGGGTGCCCTGGCGCAAGACCCCAGGCCCTGCTTCTACCTCTATCGGCTGACCATGAGCGGGCGCTCCCAGACCGGCCTGGTGGCCCTGACATCGGTCGAGGAATACGACCAGGGGAAGATTAAGAAGCACGAGCATACCCGGCCCGAGAAGGTCGACGATCGCGCCCGCCACATCAGTATCGTGGGCGCCCAGGTCGGACCCGTCTTCTCGACATTCCGCAAGAACGACGCGATCGAGGGCATATTCCGACGTGTCACCTATACGCCGACCCCGACCGATTTTGTCGCGGATGACGGTATCCGGCACGAACTCTGGGTTATCGACGATGATGAGACTATTAAGGAAATCGAGGACACCTTCGCAAAGCTCCCTTGCCTTTATATCGCCGATGGCCACCACCGCAGCGAATCGGCGGCCGAATTGGGCCGTCGCATGAGGGCAGCCAATCCCGGGCATACCGGGCAGGAACCGTATAATTTCTTCATCAATGTCATCTTCTCCGAGCGCGAGCTGACCATTATGCCGTACAACCGCGTGGTCAGGGACCTTAACGGCCTTACCTGCGACCAATTTCTCGACAAGGCCCGCGAGAAGTTCACCGTCACGCCCCAAAAGGGAGAAGTGAATCCGCAGAAGCTCCATACCTTCGGTTTCTACTGCGATAGAAAATGGTATCTGCTGGGGGCCAAACCGGGCGCCTTTGATCCCGATCACGTCACCAAATCGATCGACGCCAGTGTCCTGGCCGACAACCTCATTGCGCCGGTGTTGGGAATCACCAATCCCCGCACTGATAAGCGGATCGATTTCGTGGGCGGTATAAGGGGGACCAGGGAGCTCGTGAGACTTGTTGATTCCGGTGAGTGTAAAGCGGCTTTTTCGCTTTACCCGACATCGATAGAGCAGTTGTTGAATGTAGCCGATCGCGGGGAGGTCATGCCGCCAAAATCGACATGGTTTGAACCGAAGCTTCGCGACGGCCTGGTGATTTATACGCTATAGGCGCATTTATGTGCTTTAGCCGCATTAACGTGCTTTCAAAAGGAGTTCTGGAATGCTGATCTTAATCTCTGATGCTTTCGACCCCAGCCTGCCGAAAGTTCTATCCAAGCATGGCGAGGTTACCGATGACAAGGGGCGGGTCCCCGAGGCCGATATCGTCCTGGTCCGCAGCAAGACCAAGGTGACCAAGGAATATATGCAGGGCGCGCGCAATCTCAAGATGGTTATCCGCGGTGGAGTGGGCCTGGATAATATCGACCTGCCGTACGCGGCCGAAAATGGCATCGTGGTGCGCAACACCGCTGACGCCTCCACCACGGCCGTGGCCGAGTTGGCGTTTGCGCTGATGATCGCGCTGGCCAACAACGTGGTGACCGCCACTACCACCACTCGCGAAAATAAATGGCTCAAGAAGGAGGTCAAGCGCGTTGAACTGTTTGGCAAGACGCTCGGTATCCTGGGCTTGGGACGGATCGGTATCGCTCTGGCCACGCGCGCCAGCGTATTCAAAATGAAAGTGCTCGGCTGGCATCCCGATGTTAACTTCACCGATTTCGCCGAGATTCATCACAACATGGAGGAAGTCCTGGAGCAATCGGATTTCGTGTCGCTCCACATGCCTCTTCTCGATGACACTCGCGGCCTGATCAACAAGAAGACCCTGGCCCATTTCAAGGACGGCGCCTTCTTGGTAAATACCGCCCGCGGAAAGCTCATAGTCGAGGCTGACGTGGCCGAGGCTCTAAAAAGCGGTAAACTCCGGGGTTACGCTGCCGACGTTTTCATGGCGGATCCGCCGCCGCCCGATTCGCCGATACTTTCCGCCCCCAACACTATCCTGACCCCACACGTGGGCGCCGAAACCAAAGAAAACCTGCTGCGTATCGGCGTGGTGGCCGAGAGGATTATCAGCGAGTTCGTGGGGAAAAAATAACCGCCTGTCATTGCGAGGAGGCCGTTTGGCCGACGCGGCAATCTCATGTAATATGCACTGAGATCGCCACGCTCCCCACATGGGTCGCTCGCGATGACTCGATCACCCTATGGTGGCTTTGTGGGTTAGGCACCCGGATACTGCACAAAGAATAAGATGAGTCAGGTCGCAGGCGACCTGACCTACCAACAACAAAAAAAGGAATCGATATGAAAAGAGCCTTCAATTTCAACCCCGGCCCGGCGGTCCTGCCTTTGGAGGTCCTGCAGATAGTTCAAAACGAGCTGCTCGATTTCAAGGGCACCGGCATGTCGATACTCGAGATATCGCATCGCTCCGCCGAGTACGAGGAGGTCAACAACGCCGCCATGACACTCATGAAAGAGGTCATGGGCCTGGGCGACAACTACAAAGTCTTATTCCTGGGCGGCGGCGCCTCCACGCAATTCGCCATGATCCCGATGAACTTCCTTCACCCCGGCAAGACCGCGGCCTATATCGATATCGGCTCCTGGTCGAACAAGGCGGTCAAGGAGGCCAGGCTGGTCGGCAACGTGCATCTGGCGTTCTCGTCGAAAGAGATCAACTACATCAGGCTGCCGAAGATGGCCGATATCAAGTTTCCGGCCGATGCCGCTTACCTCCATGTGACATCCAATGAAACCATCCACGGCACGCAGATGAGCGAATTCCCATCAACCAACGCAGTGCCGCTGATTTGCGATATGTCCTCCGACATCCTTTCGCGCCAGCGCAATTTCGGCAAATTCGCGCTGATTTACGCCGGGGCCCAGAAGAACCTCGGGCCGGCCGGTGTCACGGTGGTGGTTATCCGCGAGGATATGCTGGCCAAGAGCAAAGAGGGCCTTCCGACCATGCTCAATTACAATACTCACGCCAAGGAAAACTCGCTTTATAATACTCCGCCGGTATTCGGCGTTTATATTGTCAAGCTGGTGCTGGAATGGATCAAGAAGCAGGGCGGTCTGCAGGCTGTGGAGCAGGTCAACTGCGCCAAAAAAGACCGCATCTACGGCCTCATGGACAAATATCCGGATTACTTCAAGGGGACAGTCGACAAAGACAGCCGCAGCTGGATGAATATCACCCTGCGCCTGCCCAGCGAGGACCTCGAGAAGAAGTTCCTGGCCGAGGCCAAAAGCAAGGGCTTTATCGGCCTGAAAGGGCACCGCAGTGTCGGCGGGATACGCGTCTCGCTCTACAACGCTTTCCCCATGGACGGCGTAAACCAACTGGCCGAATTAATGGAAGCATTCCGCAAAGCCAATTCGTAATCTTTGAATGGTGGCTCGGGAACTGCGATTCCCGAAGCACTAATGACGATTATCGTAGGGGCGTATTGTCCGCAGGACCCGTACCGGGCGATACGCCCCTTATTTATTGTTATTATTATGGTGGCGTCAGGTCCTTAG
>MEWP01000086.1:7156-10778 GCA_001775395.1 candidate division Zixibacteria bacterium RBG_16_53_22
CGCGTTTTCCTATCTTATTAGCAACAGCTTGATGGTTTTCTCTACCTGGGACGTCATTGCTCTGGCAAAATAGACTCCGCTTGAGACCGTTTTGCCCTGGGCATCCGTGGCGTCCCATTTTGCTTTCCCATTTTCGATGCGAATGGTTTTTATTAACCCCCCTCGAATGTCATAGATATAGATTAGCTCATCACCTCCCTTTGTATTTCTAATGCCTAACGTAACGCTCGTATTGAAGGGATTCGGATACGAGAAAAGCCCTATTTCCATTGGCACTGGCATCGCGTCTTCCGTCGCCCCTGAGAGCGCATCGTTGCGCATGTATTTCAAGAATTGGCGGTCGTTGTCCGGCTCAGATATGCGGATGTTCTCCGTCCACGTGACGTGCATGATGGAGCCGCGCTTTAGGAGTCGTGGCACGGACACCCAGCCCCGGTCAAGGATCTGTTCGGGCAACCAGCTTGCCCCACCGTTCCAACTTTCCCGGTAACGCAATTCCCCATTCCAGCCACCCGCCTCTGTCCAGGCAACTGCTACAAAATCCCCATCAACTACAACGCTCATGCCCGGATCGGCCAGATAATCTCTTGTATCCAGCCGCACCGGCTCCCCCCAGGTTTGCCCAAAATCATGGCTGACCCGACAGAGGGCCGCCCCCGTCCAAGAGTGCGTCGAGCCGTGGTAGTCCATCCAAGCCACCGCCACGTTGCCAAAGGAATCCGCCGCGAGTTCCGGCCACTGGCCGTGCAGGCCATCAGGGATACCAAGGAATTGCGGAGATTCGAAACTGACTCCGTGATCTGTGCTCCTTATATGGTAGACATCGACTTGATGATCAATTAGGTTGGTGTAAGCGATGTAGATCGTCCCCGCCCCGTAGGTGATTGAAGGGGGATAGCTCTCGTCGTAATCGGCGATATAACCGGGGTTAGCCCAGTGCACGCCGCCGTCGAAGCTGCGCCAACAGGCCAGGGAGTCCTCGAAGAAGGCCACGAAGGCAGTATCACCCCGGCCGGAGACGTTGCTGTGCATGACAGGCATCCACTCCAGTGGCCTCTGGACAATCTCCCTAGTCACCGGCCAGGTGGCACCGTGGTCTGTGCTGGCCCGAAAGTAGGCCACGTCATTTTCATTGCCCCGCCGCCGGCGCCAGGTGGTGTATAGGTGGGCGCCCTCAGCGAAAGTATTGACCGTGCCCGCGAGGGTACTCGACAGGGTATCGGTATAGATGTCAAACAACGACCATTGGTGCCCGTTATTGGTGCTCCGGAAATGAAACCGATAATCCGTCATCATGAATGCAAAGATGTGGACCACACTATCTCCGACCGCCATGCGAGGATCGAACAAATGCATGGTGGAATCGCTCAGGGTTTGCTCGGGGCCCCAGTCGGTCAGGATGGGAAAATAGGTGGAATCGAATAAGGGCTGGAAAGCATCGGAGGCTTGGGGGTTGGGGAGATAGGAGACGCCGCCGGGAAGCGCGTGGTTGGGGGGTTGCGACGCATTTTCACCGGCCGCGGCCGGGAGGGCCGGCGCTAGTGAGAAGATCGTCAGGGCGAAAAACCACGCAAACTTGAACATATTTCAAGGCCCCTTTCCTCGGGGTTGATGGTTCATTTTCTACCCCATCGGCTCCCGGTACAGATCGGTCCCTTTTCGAGGTTCTTCTCCCGGAGATTAATCTATCGTAAAATAGACTGTTGTCAAGACAATATGACTTGTAGCGGGAACCCTTGTGGCCCCTAGTTCTTTTTGCCGCGCGGGGAGATAAACTCCCCACCTACCAATCATTGGTGGCCCGGGAACTGCGATTCCCGAGCCATCAAGAGCCGTGGCCGACGGGGACGTCAGCCACGCACCTGTGATTTTTTTGGTAGGTCGGGAGTTTATCTCCCGACATATGAGAACGCGGGCAGATGAACTGCCCGCCCACCAGATCTTCATCGTATCAAAACGAGTTTGATAACAATTGGCTGAGCGGCAGACCTCTTCGCGAGGATCGCACCCCCTCGGATGGCCCTTGCCTTTGCATTGGGTGCCGACCTATCGATCGATCTTACTCTATACTGCTGTCGTTATAGCTGTTTTATCGTCCCGAATCCCCGCGAGACCGATTTCCCGATACCCAGAAAATTCGGCATCTCGAAATTCGCCAGGAACGAGCCGAACAGCCCGGCCACGTGTATTTCGCGCTGGAATATATAATTGGCCTTGATATTCATCTTGATCCGCAGTTCGCCGTCAAGAGGGCATCCCAGCGATTCGGCGATCGATTTGATATGCCCCTCGAGCGACTTTATCACCATCTTCTGCCGCGCTTCTTCGTCCATGAGAAGATACTTCTTGAACGCCTCCTCCGGCAGCGACAGCCACGGTGTCAGGAAACGATACTTGATGAAATCGCGCGTCAAGCCCATCGGGGCTTTTCTGTCGATTAGCCGCTTCTCGACGATCTTCCAATCGGGCTGGACGGCGTTGAGTTGGTCGAGCTTATCATAGAGGCTCCACAGAAGCTCGCACCCCTCGTTAACCGCTGCAATTATCGGCCCGCCGCGGATGACCTTGTATTGTACGCGTGGGTAGAAATAGGCGTGCGATTTGCCGTCATTATTGGTATTGTTAACCGAGTTGTTATCCGGCGGCCGCTTGGGAAAGCGCCGGTTGTATTCCGAGCTTAGATAGCTGCAAATTTCGGATGGTCCGACCGAAACTTCATTGTCAGTCTTCAAAGACAGAAGCAGATAGTCGAGATTAATCACGGTCCCCTTCCAGCCCGAATAGGTTCTTGATATCCGCCCCAATTTATATCGTCGGCCTTATATTATCTTATGGATGCCTGTGGTGTCAAATGATTTTATGGGGTGACCGCAGGCATAATGAAGCCTGATCCTGATGTCGCGGAGCGGCCGAATTCCATGGATCTGATTAATGGCATCGTGCCTATAATGTCCAATAACGGTATCGGAAATATATCAGAATAATGCCCGGCCGCAGGGGTATTTCGGCCCGTAATAATCAAGGGAGACCCGCCATGGGTCTCCCTGAAAGTAATGACCATTGAATATGGCGAATGGCGGAGGTTACCGGCTAAGATCGGCGATCATCTTCCCAAATTCGGCCTCATCGCCAGCCACCAACTTGTCAAGCACCCTGTCGATTCTCTCGGTAACCTCGGGTATGACCAGCCTTGGGGCCGTTATGAGTTTCCGGGCGCGGGCCGTCAGGTCGAGCTCCTCCTGGGTTTTCTCGCGCCAGTCGCCCAGGAAATGCTCCTGGATTCTAAGGTATGTCGAAACGACCATATAGGCGTCGTCGAGATATCCAAAAAGCCCAATCGTCTCTTCGGGCAGAAAATCCCTGGGCTGATAGACATATGTCATGATAAACCCGCTCAGCCGCTTGGCTTCGGCGGGAGTAGTCTTGCGGTTCCAATAGCGGGAAAACAGCTTCAGGGTAGTCGGCAAGAGGAAGATGAATTCTTTTAGAGTGGCAACCTGGTCATCGGTCAATTTGCCGTTCAACCTTTTGCGTAACTCATCACGAAATTGCCCGTTGGATGTGCTGGCCAGAGTTCGAAGGTGATTATCGAAGGCGCTTAACATTATGACCTCCTTATGTT
>MEWP01000087.1 GCA_001775395.1 candidate division Zixibacteria bacterium RBG_16_53_22
GATATAGATCGAAATTAGTTTTCTTCTTCATCATGTTTCTCTTGACCACCAATCTTTTTTTCTTTCCAGCGCAACATTAATATCCCGGTCTGAAATTCTTTGGCTTTTGCTCCGAATCCCATGGACTGCAATAATCCTCTGCCCCCTTGTAAAAAAATAAAGAACCCTTGTGTTGAGTTTACCTACATGCCTCAATTCAAAAAGGCCTTCACCGATAGTCTTTGATAAAGGGGGCTTGTGATACTGTCTGCTCCGCAACTTAGCAAGTCCGGCTATAACAATTGTAAAATCATCGGGATCCGATTCCTTCAGCCTATCCAGAAATTCTCTTACTGGACATCGACCCGATTGGGTTTCATAAAATTCTACAGTAAATTCCATCTTTAGTCAACATCAAATTTGATGTATTTAAATCCACGGGGTATTTGCCCCCGCACTCGGGGACGTAGTTCAATTCTTTCACTTATTTCCCCTTCCAGAAATCTCATCCCCCCTCACCCTTCAATTGTTCAGAAGCCTGCTTCATTAAAAACGTGAATAGTGATTCGTGCCCGTAAATCATTAAAGAACAAAAAGCCCTTTACCTCTTGAGAAACCATTAAAGGCCTGTTAGTGCGGCTGAATCGGTATATGGAATAATTGCTCCGTTGGGTTGTCTCTTCCAGATTTTTTCTTTATGGGCCGCATCATATGCCATCCGCTCTTCAGGAAATTCCATCGCAATGCGGCGCATACATACTGTTCTATCGGAACGATTATTTTGACACCACGGAAAGTCATTCGCTTTTTGGCTCTCCTCAACACCATTTTCCCATGCCCACCCGGGCAATCCATTCCTGCTTCTTTCATTTTATTCCCTCTCACCCAAGGACAACTTGTCCACACCCACCCTCACCCTCCCCCCTGCCTTCGCCGAAGCGGCTTCGCGCAGGCAGGCATCGAAGGAGGAGGGGATTAATGGGGAAATTTCAAATGTCTTTGATTAGTTCTATTTTTTAGACCTAATTGGGTTGGATGTCAATTATAAAAACCAGGGGTTGGTAATGCCTCAGTTATGGTTTTTTATCCCCCTTTGGAAAAGGGGGATAAAGGGGGATTTTAAAAATATATTTGGAAAATCTCCCCCCACCCCTCTTTGCCAAAGAGGGGTATAAAGGTATATTTATATTATTTGAACCCGTAACTGAGGCATTACAGGGGTTGCGGATTGGGTGGAATTATTTCCGGAACAGGGCAAAAAATAATGTGATGAGAAGACTAATCAGGATGGAGGTGGTGAGGGGGAAATAGAAAGTAAATTTCTCTTTTTTAATGACAATATCCCCGGGAAGCTTCCCGATCCATGGAATTTTATCACCGGCCATCAGCAGCAGGCCCATCAAAATAATAAAGACTCCCAGTAGAACAAGCAATTTACCTAAAGCGCCCAGTCCAAACATCTTGTTTTCAATCCAAGTTCAAATATCAAATGTCAAAGTTCAAAGGAATGTCAAACGATTAAATGCTAATTTTTTTCTCCTTTTTTGACAAAATGATTGAAGAAAAAATTAGCGTCAGCTCATGGGCTTCTTGCCAGAGTCTTTGACACTCTGTTGCCTTGTGAGGGTTTGCCTTTTGAATCATCCTCATCCAGTGCTTCGTTTCTTTTGCTTCTTTCTTGCAAATTGCTATCTTATGCCTAAAATCTTTCTTCGATTCCGCTCCGTCCGCTTCCATGTAATTCGCGCCGACACTCGTCCCGGCGTCTACCAACTGACCAATAAGCGATCTATTGATTTCATTCCTCTCAAGAGTTTTCACAAACTCAATAATCATTTCTCCAAACCTGCCAGTCCTCTCCTCTAAATCAAAAACCCTTTCGTTTGAATTTTTTATTTCATTTGAACTTTGAACTTTATTTGACATTTGAACTTTGTCATTTGACATTTTGTTTTCTTTCAAAAACCTTTCTTTTTCACTGTAGATGCAGCCGCAGTATTGCTGGCGATAAAGTCCCATTGCCTTAGACACCTCTGCCCCTCTCCTCCAACCCTGTCGAAAATCTTCATAATAGAAGGGAATTCCAATCTCCTTTGCTGCACGCTCCCCTGTCCCTTTGATCAGAGCATGATTTTGATGGGCGCTTTCAAGAAGTGTGGTTGAAAATGCGTCGCAATGCCGCTCCTTGGCCTCCCGGGCTGTTGCTTCAAGACGGACGGAGTAACAGTATTGGCATCTCTCTTTTTCCCGATGGGAAACATTTTTCAAAAACTCTTCAAGCAGATATTCGTCTCGATAGACCACTTTCAACCCAACTTTCTCCGAATACTGTTTCAAGGAGTCCAGCCTTTTCTGATATTCTTGATAGGGGTGTATATTGGGATTAAAAAAATAGCCAACGACTTCCTTCCCTTCTTCTCTTATTTTTTCAACGGGAGAAATAGCGCAATTGGCACAGCAGATGTGAAGGAGGATTTTCACTTGTCGAAATCTTAAGTTCAAATGTCAAAAATCCCTGCCTTCGCCGAAGCGGCTTCGCGCAGGCAGGCAAATATCAAGGGAATGTCAAAACCCGAAACTGAACTCTTTGACATTGAGACTTTGGATTTGATTTGGCATTTGAACTTTGTCATTTGAAATTTAGGATTCAAAACTTAACTGGCCGCTAAGGCCTTCTTTTCAGAATCTTTCCTTCTGGGGATCCCCAAATCCTTCTCCACCTGGAGGATCCTCTCCGTGGTCTTGATGACCGTATCAGGGTTTAGGGAGATGCTGTCGATGCCGCACCGGACTAAAAATTCAGCAAATTCAGGATAATCGCTCGGGGCCTGGCCGCAGATACCGATCTTCTTACCGTTCTTTTTCGCTTTTTCGATGACCCACTGGACCATCTTCATGACAGCAGGATCTCTCTCGTCAAAGATGCGGGCGACCTTCTCCGAATCGCGGTCCAGTCCCAGAACGAGCTGGGTGAGGTCGTTTGACCCGATCGAAAATCCGTCAAAAATCTCACTGAACTCATCCGCCAGGATCACATTGCTTGGAATTTCACACATCATATAGATCTCGAGGTTGTTCCGCCCCTGGATCAAACCGTATTTCCTCATCTCTGCAATAACCAATCTTCCCTCTTCCACCGTCCGGCAGAACGGTATCATCAACTTCACATTGGTCAGCCCCATCTCATCCCGGACTTTCCTCATGGCCAGACATTCGAGGCCAAACCCCTCCTGATAATCCTCATCGTAATAACGTGAAGCCCCTCGGTACCCGATCATGGGATTGTCTTCCACAGGTTCGAACCGGCTTCCTCCGATGAGATTAGCGTATTCATTTGTCTTGAAATCGCTCATCCGGACGATCACGTCTCTGGGATAGAAGGCCGAAGCGATCTTGGCCACTCCCTGGGCCAGCCGGTCGATGAAAAAAACCTTCTTATCTTCATAACCGACAGTCAGCTGCTCGATCTCCCTTCGGGTATGATCATCCAATGATGCATCGAACCGGACGAGAGCCATGGGATGGATCCGGATGACATTGTTGATGATGAATTCCAGCCTTGCCAGACCGACTCCATCATTTGGGATGAAGGAGAGATGGAAGGCATTATCCGGATTCCCTACATTCATCATAATCCTGGTGTGGGGCTTCTCCAGATGTTCCATGTCGAAGCGTTTCACTTCATAGTCGAGGATCCCCTCAAAGACCAAGCCGGTCTCCCCTTCGGAACAGCAGACCGTGGCGCTCCGGTAATCTCCAAGAATCTCACTCCCGTTTACGGTCCCGACCACACAGGGAATGCCCAGTTCCCGGCTGATGATGGCCGCATGGCAGGTCCGGCCTCCCCGGTCGGTGACAATACCTGCGGCGATCTTCATAATGGGTTCCCAGTCCGGATCGGTCATCTGGGTCACCAGAATCTCGCCTTTTTTAAACTGATCGATCTCCTTTGCACCGGAGAGGACATGGACGGGTCCTGCGCCGATCTTCTCTCCGACGCTTCTCCCCTGAGCCAGCACCCTCCCCTTCTCTTTCAAAACATAGGTCTCCAGGACATTCACATTGCGTTGAGATTTGACCGTCTCAGGCCTCGCCTGAAGGATGAAGAGCTTTTCCGTGATGCCGTCCTTAGCCCATTCGATATCCATGGGCGTATAGCTGCCTGCCTTTTTAGAATAATGTTCTTCGATGATCACACCCCATTGGGCAAGCCGGATGATCTCTTCTTCCTCGAGGATGAATTTCGATTTCTCCTGCAACGAGACCGGGATATTCTTTGTCGGACCCTCTCCTTCCATGGCATAGACCATCTTGATCTCTTTTGTCCCTAAGGTCTTCTGGATGATGGGTTTATATTTTTTCTGGAGACAGGGCTTAAAGACATAGAACTCATCGGGATTGATCACTCCTTGAACAATATTCTCTCCCAATCCATAGGAACCGGTGATATAGACCACATGGGGAAAACCCGATTCTGTATCCATTGTAAACATCACCCCTGAGCAGGCTTTATCCGATCGCACCATCTTCTGTATCCCGATGGAGAGCGCAACCTGAAAATGGTCAAATCCCCTGTGGGTCCTGTACGAGATGGCCCGGTTGGTAAAGAGGGAGGCGAAGCACCGTTTGCAAGCCTGAATCAAGGCGTATTCCCCGCGGATGTTGAGGTAGGTCTCCTGCTGGCCTGCGAAACTGGCAGTGGGTAAATCCTCGGCGGTGGCGCTGCTTCGGACGGCAACGTCGCAATCTTCGCCATACTCTTTGCATAATTTCCGGTAGGCCTTGATGATCTCCTCGACAACTTTTTTTGGAAACTCGAGGCTATAAATAAGTCTTCGTATCCGGCTGCCTCTCTCGGAAAGATTTTCCATATCATCCGCATCGAGATCGGCGAGAATGTCCCGTATATTCTCCCTTACGCCCGGTTTCTTCATGATATACTGCCATTCCTGTACCGTTCCCTCGTCTAAAAAATCGTGATAGGCATTGACCGTCACAGCAAACCCGTTGGGGATATCTACGCCGAGCTGCGTTAATTCCCTCCGCATCTCCCCCAGCGAGGCATTTTTCCCGCCCACGAGGGGAAGATCAATAAGCCCGACCTCATCGAACCAGAGAACATAGGGTCTATCTCCCATACTCGACTCCTTCAAGTTCGTATTAAATATAAATCTATCTGAACCCCCTTTCTTTGTCAAGACAGTTGACCACATTAACCGCAAGATATGGAGTATTTACTCACCCTCCCAGGACAAAATGAGGCGACACCTGGAAGACATGCTTCTCACCTAAACAGCCAAACCTCACAAACACAACGAATCAATTCCGAAAGAAGCAAACAGTTATAGAGGAAATAGTCACTCGATATGGCCACATGATTTTGTTGGAAGTCATCTGCTTCAATTAGGAATTCCCCCAAAAAATGGCGACGCCTTAGTTCGGTAGATAAAGAAATTATTCGGATTATTTCGTGGAGATGCTATTAGATAGACTGGACTTCATCGGGCATCTCGTAACAATGGGAAAGAGAATTCATTCTCCGTTGCCTGAAGCCCACTTGATGAACCAGCATGAATGGAAGACTACAAATGGCCTGTGACCGCAAATAGATATCAAATTCGGCCTGACTCCGCTCTTCATCCGGCACATTGCAGTGAAGCATGTTCTATCCCATTTCACATGGGGCGCTCCACATCCGTCGGTCCCGCTGCCGCGAACCCGGCCGCCGCACCGATGCCGAGCAACCTCTGTTGTGTGTCTGTATCCGCCAAGAGCTCACGCGCACTCGTCTCCAACGCAATCCGCCCAACAACCATCACGGCCAACCGCTCTGACACTGCAGCGGCGACGGAGAGGTTCTGTTCGATCAGCAGCAGCGCGGTCCCTTCAGCGAGCACCGCTTGAAGCGTAGCCACAAGTTTATCCACCACTATAGGCGCCAAGCCCTCCGAGGGTTCGTCCATGATCAGCAAGCGCGGATTGGTAAGTAACGCCCGTCCGACCGCGAGCATCTGTTGCTCCCCGCCCGACAGGGCGCTGCCTGTGCTTTGCCGGCGCTCAGCGAGGCGTGGAAACACTTGGTAGACCCGATCGCGGGTCCAACGGCGCGGGCGGCGCTGGTCGACCAATTGCAGATGTTCCTCGACTGTCAGAGAGCGAAAGATGTGTCTTCCCTGCGGCACCAGGGAAATCCCGCGCTTAGCAATCTGGTGAGATGGCCTGCCAACGAGTTCAACTCCGTCGAAGCGAATGCTTCCATCGCAGATGGGCCCCATGCCCATAATTGCATGGCAGAGCGTGGTTTTCCCCATTCCGTTGCGGCCAATAACGGCTACAGGCTCGCTCCGCACGGTTAGATCGATGCCTTGGAGGATGCGACTCGTCCCGTAGCGGGCATCAAGTCCGCGAATCTGAAGAACGGGTGTTTCGGTCATGGTCTCCCAAATAAAGTGCATGGATCGTGGGGCTTGATGCCGCTTCTTTGGGTGTTCCTTCGAAGACGGCCGCGCCGTTATGCATCACGGTCACGCATTCAGCCCATTGCAGTGCGACGTCCATGTCATGCTCGATCAATAGGATGGTAATGGTTCGCGGCAGCTCGCGCAACATTTTAGTCAGTATTGGCCGTTCAGCCTGTGACAGTCCGGCCGCAGGCTCATCCAGTAATAACAGGCGCGGCCCGCCAGCCAAGGCCATGCCGACTTCAAGTTGCCGCTGTTCGCCGTGCGAAAGCTCACTCACCCTAGCATCTATTTTATGCGCCAGCCCAACCTGCCGGGCCCACTCCCGAGCGCGTGCGAGGTGAGGGTCGGCGGATCGCGGCACCAGCAGGCTAAGGCGGTGAGGCTTCACGCCGCGAACTGAGAGGAAGAGATTCTCTAAAACACTCAGCCCCTTAAACAGGAGCGAGTTCTGGTAGGTACGCGATACGCCCAAGCGGGTGCGGTGGTGAGGGGGCATCTTACCGATGTCCTCGCCAAAAAGGTGGATTGATCCGTGTGTCGGCAAGAAGTCGCCGGCGATAAGATTGAAAAGGGTCGTCTTACCAGCTCCGTTCGGACCCAGGATAGCCCGCCGCTCTCCCGGCAATAGATCTATTGAGACATCGTTGACGGCGCATAGTGCACCGAAATATTTCGTCAAACCAATGATGCACAGGGCCGGCATCATTCCGGCCTCCCCATCAGGCCTTGCGGACGCAACGCCAGCACCGCCGCCATGATTACGAACGACACAATGACGGAGTAGGTCGGGAAATAGGCCAGGCCGATCTGCTCCGCCAAGCCGATCAGCAGCGCCCCGATGGCCGTCCCTGAGAGGCTCCCCATCCCGCCGACGATAACGACGACGAGGGAAGACAGCAGATACCGCGCATCCTCTCCCGGCGAGATAGAGAGGGCTGACCCTCCCACGACTCCGGCCAAGCCGGCAAGTCCTGCGCCGAGACCAAACACAAGGATTGATACCAGGGGCACATTGACCCCAAGCGCGCTCAACATCGGCCGGTCGTCCACGCCGGCGCGGATGATAATCCCAAAACGCGTGCGATACACCAGCAACCAGATGACAAGCCCCACGATCACTGCGGCGCCAACCACCACGAGACGAAATGTCGGGTATGCCCTGACAATGGGGAGGGGAACACTGCCGTAAAGAATCGCAGGCGGATCGAATTGATAGGCCAACCCACCGTAACGAGCTAGTAATAGGTCTGCAATCACAATGGAGAGACCGATCGCCACCAGTGACTGCCGCATCTCCTGACCCTGAATGCGATCGAGCAAGGTGGACTGAATGAGCAATCCGGCGAGAGCCACGCTCACTCCCCCGGCGGCAAGCCCAAGGTACCAGTTTCCTGTCGAAGTTGCGACATCGTACCCGATGTATGCTCCCAGGATGTAAAGTGAACCGTGGGCAAGGTTAATCACTCGCATTAACCCGAAAATGAGCGTAAAACCTATAGCCACGATGAAATACAGCCCGGCCACAGTGATGCCATTCAGCGTAGCAAGCAGAAAGAGTTTCATGGAGCGTTCACCGCCATGGCTTGTAGGGGTGCCTTGAACAGCCCGACCGGCATCCTGCGAGATGCCAGTCGGGCGCAAGACAAACTATGGACAGGAGGGGTTGTCACGGCTTGGAACACCCCGGGCGACAAAGGCGTCACGCGGCTGGCCGAGAGTCTGGTTCACGTTTCGCATCACTTTTACTACCTTGGTGTAAAGTGTGCCGTCAGGCCGCTGTGCGACCTCGGTCACAAAAATGTTCGCGATCGCCTGCCGGTTCTCGTCCAAGATTACAGGACCGGTTGGTGTGTCCAGCTTAAGTTTGGCCAGTGCCTCGCGAAACTTCCCCTGGTTGCCTCCAAGATCGCCTCCAACCTGGGCCAGCGCCGTGAGTGCAGCCTTGGTAGCTACATAGTAACCGTAGAAAGGCGCCGACGGAGCGGCAAGCCCGTCGGGGAAACGTTTCTTATATTTGGCCACGTACTCCAGGTATGCAGGGTCTTCGATCCCGTCGGCGACCATGTGCGCGGATGGAATGCCAATGATATGCCGCTGGAACGGTCCCTTCGTGCTTAACACGGTCTGTTCGGTGACGTTCGATCCTCCGATTATAGGGATTTTCCCGCCCGCCTGGAAGTATTGAGTGAGGAAATTCACCGAGTCGGCGCCGCCGAACATGACGTATACCGCATCCACCTTATCGGGAATGCGCGCGATCGCAGAGCTGAAGTCTTTGGTCCCCATTGGCACCCAGATTTTCTCCTTAACCTTGCCTCCCTTGGCGCAGAATTCGGTCATGAACCCCAGTACTTGGGTGTAGCCGAAGGAGTAGTCCCCTGCTACTACGGCGGCAGTTCGGTAACCTTTGACGTCGTAGACGTAGCTTCCCAATCCCGCCTGCCACTGGGCGCCGTCCGTGCCGAAGCGGAAAAAGTTGGGGGCAGGGTTCACAAGAGTCGTCTCCTGCGCAGCGGAGAAACCATTGAGAATTGTCTTCCCCGGCACAGACTTCGCATATTCCTTAATGGCCAGGCCTTCGCCTCCTGACATTGGCCCGATGAGAATATCGACCTTGTCCTGTTCGATCAACTTACGCGCCTTACCCACGGCCACGTCGGGGCGTCCGTCGGATGACTCCTTGATCCACTCAATCCGCTTCCCTGCCACCGAATAGTTCACCTCCTCAAACGCCATCTCCATGGCCCGGACAGCCTCCTGGCCGAGCACGGTGAAGGGGCCTTCAAGGGTCATCACTCCGCCGATACGCACGCTGGTCTGCGCTGCTGCCGATACCGCCAGGCCGCAAGCAAGAAGCGCCACTACAAGAATTCGTGTGATCTTTGAAACATCCATGGTATACCTCCTTTACAATGAGTGGTAAAATTAGTTGGTTGCACCGTTAGGTGCACTCCTCAGTCCTCTCTTACGATTCCGCCGAAGGCGTTCCCATATCCCGATCAGGCCATCTGGCGAAAACAGCACGATTACCAGAAATGTCAAGCCTATCACTGTGTTGAAACGTTCACGGATGAACAGGTCGATGGCGAAGTTCTGGATTAGGACGAACAACAGAGCTCCGATCAATGCGCCGCGAGGCTGACCAAGCCCTCCAATCACAGCAACAATTAGAATATTGACCATCGCTGTAATTCCAACCGAACCCGGGGATATCCCGCCGTGGTACCAAAGGCTTAACACGCCTCCAACAGCCGCAACGAAACCTGCGACTCCGAAGGCAGCCACCTGATGCAGTTCTACCCAATAGCCGAGGGCTGCCAAGCGCCGGGGGTTGTCCCGGATGCCCTGAAGGGCAATACCAAAAGGCGTCCGCACCATGTAGGAGACGGCAGCGTATAGCGCTATGCCCACACCCATGCACAAGTAGTAGAACACGATCGGCTCCCGTAGCGACATGCCAAAGACGATTGGCGCTTTGACGCCGCGAAATCCATCAAACCCGTGAAAAAGCGTTGTATTCTGTTGGGTGAGGTAGAAGAAGATCATTCCGATCGCGAGGGTGATCATCAGCAGGGAAATCCCCTTGGTGCGGACCGAAACGAGTCCAATCAGGATGCCTGCGAGCGTGCCACTCCCCAGTGCTATGGCAAGTGCCCACGGCCACGGGAGGATGGCGGAACCAACATTCGCAGCGTGTGAACTCAGAATGGCAAGGGTGTAGCCGGCAACACCCGCCACCGTCATCTGGGCCAAGGACACCATCCCCCCGTAGGCGGCGAGAAATGTAAGACTTAGAGTGATGATGCCAAGCACGATCGCATAAGCGCCAATGTTTACTACCCAAAACTGTGGTGCAAAATGTGGGTATGAGATAATCGCCGCAGCCATCAGCGTCCATCGAGCGATTCTGCCCCATCCTGCGGACACCTGTAAGAGCACTCGAAAGGAACTCCCTTCTCAAAAAATGCATTGATCTGCTCGCCGCACTGTCCGGTGCAGACCACCTCTACCGATAGTGACCGATACTTGCCCATGCGAGCGCCAAAATTGTCAGTGCAATTCAATATATCCAGCCCAGTAGCGCCTGTCAAGGAGCCAATGAGGGATACGAATGCAGACGCCTTTCATCCTCCCTTAAAAGGAGTGGTCCGCATTCGCGTAAATTTCCGCACTTGCTCTGTAATAGCCCTCTCAACGGGCAAGCGTTCCATGCTCGTCGCTCCATAGAAACCGTTCACTCCCGGCATGCGTTCCAGTACCGGCGCCACGTTTTCAGGATCATCGAACGGGCCGCCGTGGCATATCACAAGGATATCTTTTCGGACTTGACGGGCAGCCGCGGCGATTCGCATCGTGATGCCCATCGCCTCATCCATCGTCATCGCCACTGCTGCCCCAATCGTTCCGCCTGTGGTTAAGCCGACGTGGGCTACGATCATATCCGCGCCAGCTTTCGCCATCGCCTGGGCCTCGGCTTCGGTGAAACAATACGGGGTCGTCAGTAGATCCATCTCGTGGGCTAGGCGGATCATCTCCACTTCTTTGTCGTACCCCAGGCCGGTGGCCTCCATGTTGGCGCGCATTACACCGTCGAATAGCCCCACCGTGGGAAAGTTCTGCACTCCTGAGAATCCGGCCTCCTTCACCTGCTTTAAGAAGAGCGGCATCAGCCGAAATGGATCCGTGGCATTCACCCCTGCCAGCACCGGGGTATGCTTGACCACCGGCAATACCTCATTGGCCATGTCCATCACGATGGCGTTGGCATCGCCGTACGCAAACAGACCCGTAATGGAGACTCGGCCGGCCATGCGATAGCGCCCAGTGTTGTAAATCACGATCAGGTCGATCTCACCGGCTTCCTCGCACTTGGCCGATATTCCGGTTCCAGCTCCACCCCCGACAATCGGGATTCCTGCTTGGGCCTTTGCGTATAGCTTCTTGAGTATTTCTACACGTGGAATTGCTGCCATGAGAACACCTCCTCCTGGTTGGTTTTCTACTCAGCGGTCTCAAGGTCTCAGAGACGATTCTTTGCGCAACATCGCCAGCAACGTCTCTGCGGCCTTGCCTGAAAATGCTGGATCGTTGATGTCGGTGTCCAATTCAATCACCGGGATATCTGTGCGCAGGTTGGCTTTCAGGGTGTCAATAAACGCCCGGTTGGCATCAGGCCAGTGGAATGGCTTCCCCTCCAGATCGAGCTGCGAGAAACCCTTCGCTGGAATAAGCACAGCCACCGCACCGGTGGCCCGGTTGAGCTTTTCAGCAAAAATCCTCCCCAGTTGGGCATTCTCTTCGGGCGTGGTGCGCATCAGGGTGACATTGGGATTCCAAGGGTGGAAGAGGCGTTCTTGGTACTTCTTTGGGATGGTTTTCGGCGCCCAGAAATTGCACATATCGATGCAACCCGGCACCACTACCTGTGGCACGCCCGCCTTGGCCGCTGCCTCCAGGCGATCCGGACCGGCGCTGAGCACGCCGCCGCATATCTCGTCTGCCCACTCAGTCGTAGTGATGTCCAACACTCCAGCGATGTAACCGTCACGGATCAATGCCTCCATCGTCTTCCCGCCCGTGCCTGTGGCGTGGAACACCAACACTTCGTAGCCCTCTTTTTCCAGAATGCTGCGCGCGTGATCCACGGCGGGGGTGGTATTCCCGAACATCGAAGCTGCAATTAATGGCTTATCCTCCGAGCTCTGCGCTGCCTTATCCCCAACCATCCCGCAGATCGCCCCAGCCGCATTGGAAATTATTATACGACTGATGCGGTTGAGTCCAGCCACGTCGACGATCGAGGGGAACATAGTGATGTCTGAGGTGCCCACATAAGCGCTTACGTCTCCGGAAGCGATCGTGGTGACCATTAGCTTGGGAACACCCACCGGCAACGCCCGCATGGCCGATGTCCCGATCACTGTGCCGCCGCCACCTCCCATGGAGATGATTCCATCACACTTCCCTTCGGCATGAAGCTGCCTGACAACAACGGCAGCGCCCCGGGTCATGACCGCCATCGCCTCGCCGCGGTCCTTCTTATCCACAAGGATGCTCAGCGCAGTCCCCCCTGCCTGGGCCACTTCCTCCCGCCCCACATCTGGGGGGAAGGCCGGCCTCCCCAGCACGCCAGTATCCACCACAAAGGCCTCGCAACCTCTCCTCTCAATCTCGGCCTTCAGGAAGGCGAATTCTATCCCTTTGGTATCCATAGTTCCAACAATGACGATCGTTCGTGGCATGTCATATCCTCATGATTAAAATCGCCCTCTGGCGACAGAAAGTAAGATGGAATAATAGAGGATTCGGCTATGGCATGTCAAGCATAAATCGAATCCCGGGGTAATCCCTCAGTTATGGGGGAGATTTTTATAATATATGTAGCGCCCTCCTGCCCTCGCCGAAACGCTTCGTGCAGGCAGGCATTTTTTGAGGGCTTCCGGCTCGTAGAGCCTACAGATCGGAGAGCGGAGTCCATCCCGACTAAATCGGGACGCTACAACGAGAAAAAAGGAATAACTCCATAACCAATAATTACCCATCACTGAGAAGGTGTGAAAAAATCACATTTATAGAATCGGCATCATTCCGGCCCACAGGGTTGGGGGGATTGGAGAAGCTTTAGGGCGGAACCTTTCATATTAAACTACTTTGTCTAAATCTGGGTATGATCGATATCTTACCGGAAACGAAGGTTACCCATAACATCTAATGGTCCGCCTTCTAAAGCTTGGACAAGACGCCCAACCCTGTGGGCCGAGGCACAGTCCGTCAATTTTTTCACAGCTTCTGAGGGGAACCATTCCGGGGTCAGATTGATTTTTCAGTTAAATAAAATTAATATAAATGACGATAAGGAAAAAAGGAGGATTGACCCCGTTAGAAGGTCTTCGACCTTCCGGCGGGGAAGACTCACATGGGGCTTTAAACCCCGTGTTCGCTGCAAAAGGAATTTTATCTTAATCCCCGCTTCAAACAGCGGGGATTTCTAACGGGGTGAAAATCATGAAATATGTCTACCTCTTTGAAGAAGCGGATGGACAGAATAAAAAGCTCTTTGGAGGGAAGGGAGCAGGCCTGGCTGAGATGACCCGCATGGGTCTTGCTGTGCCGCCCGGATTCATCGTCACGACTGAAGCCTGCATCCAGTACTACGCAAACAAGAAGAGACTTCCAAAAGGTCTCATGGAAGAAGTTCAGAAAAGTCTCAAAAAAATTGAAGAGAAAACGGGGAAAGTCTTCGGGAATCCTCAGAATCCCCTCTTCTTCTCCGTCCGGTCAGGGGCGGCTCTCTCCATGCCCGGCATGATGGACACCATCCTCAATCTCGGGTTAAACGACGAAACCATCGAAGGGCTCATCCAGATCACTTCCGACGGAAGATTTGCCTACGATGCCTATCGGAGATTCATTCAACTCTTCGGGAAAATCGCCCTGGGCGTTGACGAAAAGGAGTTCGATCTCATTCTGAACAGGACAAAAGAGAAGGTCAAGGCAGTCTATGATACCGATCTCGATGCAGACCATCTCAAAGATATCTGTAAACAATACCTCGCCCTGCTCAGAAAAAAGACGGGTTCTCCTTTTCCCGAAGATCCGATGGTTCAACTGGAATTGGCCATTGCAGCAGTCTTCCGGTCCTGGATGGGAAAAAGGGCTGTCGATTACCGGAGGGAGTTCAATGTTACTCCGGAAATGGCGAATGGGACAGCGGTCAATATCTGCACCATGGTCTTCGGAAATATGGGCTTCGATTCTGCCACGGGCGTGGCCTTTACCAGAGACCCCGGAACCGGGGAAAGCATCCTCTATGGTGAATATCTCGTCAATGCCCAGGGTGAGGATGTGGTAGCCGGCATCAGGACGCCCAGGCCCATTCAGGAGATGAAGAAGGAGATGCCGAGGATTTACCGGGAGCTGGAGCGGGTGAGAAAGATCCTCGAAGAACATTTCCGCGAGGTTCAGGATTTCGAATTCACCGTGGAGAAGGGAACGCTCTATATCCTCCAGACCCGCAACGGAAAGATGAATGCACAGGCCATCGTCCGGACTTCTAAAGAAATGGTGGCTGAAAAAATGATTAACAAGGAGAAGGCGGTCCTGAGATTGAAACCCTTTGAGCTGGAACAACTCCTCCACAAACGGATCGATCCGGGTTTTAAGGGGAAACCGATCGTCAGCGGACTCCCTGCCTCTCCGGGAGCCTCATCCGGCAAAGCCATCTTCGATGCCGATGAGGCTGAAAGAGTGGGAAAACTCGGTCATAAAGTTATTCTCGTTCGTGAGGAGACGAAACCTGAGGATATTCATGGCTTCTTCGCCTCTCAGGGAATCCTGACCAGTCGGGGTGGAAAGACCTCCCATGCCGCGGTCGTGGCCAGGGGAATGGGAAAACCCTGCGTCTCAGGATGTGAGTCACTCCGCATCGATCCCAAAACAAGAGAGGCCACGGTGGGAAATACCCGCATCAAGGAAGGGGATTTTATCACGATCGATGGCTCCAGAGGCGAGGTCTATCTGGGAGAAGTGCCCACCGTTGATCCGGAGGTCAGCAAGGACCTCCTTACGATTCTAAGCTGGGCGGATGAGGTCAGAACGATGGGGGTCCGGGCCAATGCCGACACGCCCGAATCAGCCGCAAAGGCGAGGCAACTGGGCGCCGAAGGAATCGGTCTCTGCCGGACGGAGAGGATGTTCAATGCCGTTGACCGGCTTCCCATTGTTCGCGAGATGATCCTGGCCAGTTCAAAGGAGAAAAGAGCGGAGGCCATTGCCAAGCTCCTTCCCTCACAGAAGAGCGACTTTAAAGAAATCTTGAGGGCCATGAAAGGATACCCTGTGACGATTCGGCTTCTCGATCCGCCCCTCCATGAATTTCTTCCCTCGGCGGAAGAGCTGGGCTCGGAGTTGAGGAATCTGAAGAACCTTGAGTCAGCCCTCGATTCGATGGGGAATATTTCCGAGGCGATGAAGTACCTCGACACCACTTCAAGAGAATCCCTGAAGCTTCTCGAGCATGTGGCCAGCGATATTGTCGAGATCAAGGAGAAGAGGCTCGACAAGAAACTGATCCGTAAACAGCAGGAGACCCTCCGGAAAGTTAAGGAGATGATGGAGATCAACCCCATGCTCGGCCACCGGGGCGTGAGACTGGGCATCACCTATCCCGAGATCTATAAGATGCAGATCCAGGCCATTATGGAAGCGGCCGCCGAGCTAACCAAAGAGGGTGTCGATATTCAGCCCGAGATTATGGTCCCCCAGGTCTGCACAGCCCAGGAATTGAAATGGGTCTATGAGTTGGTCAAAAAAGTTCAACGGGAAGTGGAAAAAGAGTACGGAGTGAAGATCCAGTTCAAATTCGGGACGATGATCGAGGTAGTCAGGGCCTGTATGAGGGCAGGAAGGCTGGCCGAGGCTGCGGACTTCTTCTCCTTTGGAACGAATGATCTTACCCAGGCAACCTTCTCCTTCTCAAGAGAGGATGCGGAGACCAAATTCCTCCCTCTCTACAATCAGCGAAAGATCCTCCACGATAACCCCTTTGAAGTACTGGATGTGAAAGGGGTGGGAAGATTAATGATGATCACCCTTGAATGGGGGAGAAGAACAAAGGCGGATTTGAAGATTGGAATCTGCGGTGAACACGGTGGTCATCCGGAATCGGTCGAGTTCTGCCATTCCATTGGCCTATCTTATGTCAGCTGTTCTGTCCCGAGACTACCGATCGCCCGGCTCGCAGCCGCCCACGCCAAACTGAAAGAGAACGAGAAAAAACCCCGGGAAAAATTCGACCCCGACTACCCCAGCCTCTTTTTTTGAGCAATTGTCATAAAGGGTCCAAGGGTTCATCACCCTCAGATAAAGAAAATAACCAAGGATTACCCTCCCCCTTGACGGGGGAGGGTCAGGGTGGGGGTGATTCATGAGTCCCCCCTCACCTCAATCCTCTCCCGCGAGGGGAGAGGAATTATTCTAAGTGGTTTATTTGTGAGGATTCATTGAAAATACACCTCCATAACTCTTATAATATCTAAACTTTGATGCGCTTTGTCCTCTTTATTGGCATTGTCCAATCCATCCTCTTTTTAGGCCACTGGTTTTTATACAAAACCCTGGTCCCTTTTTTTGGGGTAACCCATCCAGAGAAGCTCTGGACTCTGCGGGTCGCCATAGCGGGGTTATCCATCAGCCTGGTCGCCTCGTCTTTTCTCTCCTTCCATTACTCTAACCTTCTGGTGCGAAACCTCTACACAACCTCCGTATCATGGCTGGGAATCTTTTACCTCCTCGTTCTTGCCTGCATCCTTTCCTGGACCATCTACGGCCTGACGAAATTATTCCACTTTCCTTTAGATCGAAGGATATTCATCATCGTTTTGATCGGGATCGCACTCATGGCAAGCCTCTACGGGTTCATGAATGCCGGTATCATCCGTATCAAAACAGTGAGCCTTCCGCTTCCCAATCTACCCGGCGCCTGGAAAGGGAAGACCGCTGTCTGGATCACCGACACCCATTTCGGTCAGGTGAGAAATTACCGGTTTGCCCAACGCCTCGCGAACATGATTCAGGACCTTCGCCCGGATATCGTCCTTATCGGCGGCGATCTCTATGACGGCGGGGAAGCGATGGACCTGAACCATATGATCGAGCCCCTGTCGCGCCTCTCTTCCCCTTATGGCTCCTATTTCATTACCGGCAATCATGAAGAGTTCTCTGACAACACGCCATACCTTCAGGCCGTGCACCGTGCGGGAATACGTGTCTTGTATAACGAAAAAGTGGAGATCGATGGTCTGCAGTTCATTGGCGTTGATTACAGGGATTCGAGGAATCGGGAGCGGTTTGGAACGATCCTGCAGAAGATGGAGATCGACCGCCGAAAACCCAGCATCCTCTTAAAACACGTCCCTACCGATTTAGAGATTGCCAGGGATCATGGGATCTCTGCTCAGTTTTCCGGTCACACGCACCAGGGACAAGTCTTCCTCTTTAGGTTCATCACCTCATGGGTCTACAAGGGTTACGATTATGGGCTGAAAAGTTTTGGCGATCTCCTGGTTTATACCACCAGCGGGGCGGGCACCTGGGGACCTCCCATGCGCATCGACACAAACCCGGAAATCGTAGTCATCCAATTTACCGAAAAGGGAGGAGATTAAGAAGGGAGTGTTCTCTACTCAAACTTCGACTGGAAGGATTTTCCTGTCTTTCATAACAAATACATTGACTTTCTGTCAATTGCCCGAAGGGGACTGTTCTTGTGAATTTTTTCTTTTTGACAATAATAAAAATCTGAGTTAATTCAGACATATAAAACTTCCTCACGCTCAATGAAGCACACCAAAATAAACCTATCAAGGTCACCATTCTATTCCGGAAGGGTCCTCGCAAGAGGGTTATGTTCCAGTCGATTACCCTCCCGATTATTGATAGCCAATCAAATCTCAGAAGCTCTTGGGTTATTGAATTTTCCAAAGAAGGTGGGGGAAAGGAGGTGAAGATAGGAATTTAGGTAGGGAACGGTTTGGCTCCGCCCCGGAGGGGAACCGGTCCGTACATAGTGATAAGTTATGAATTATAGACCGTAGTCTGGTAGTTCGTTGATTTTCTAACTAACAGTTTTATTTCAAAGGAGGTTTTTATGAAGAGAACATTTTTGATTTCTTTATTGTCATCAGTTCTATTCCTCATCACCACCACCTTGGTGTGCGCACAGGCGCCCAAAGAAATTCTCATCGGTGGGACGATCTCCCTGACAGGGCGATTTACCACGATGGTGGGCCCCTTCAAAAAACTGGCAGAGGCCTGGGAAAAACAGGTCAACGATCGCGGGGGAATTTTTGTTAAAGAGTACAATAAGAAGCTTCCCATCCGCTTCATCATCGAGGAT
>MEWP01000088.1:0-4480 GCA_001775395.1 candidate division Zixibacteria bacterium RBG_16_53_22
AGGCTGTCGATAAACGGCGCCAGGTCCGCAATCAGCGTGACCTGGTAATCTGCCCTAATGAGCGTTTGATAGAGGCTGTCGCCGCTGGGAAGGTTATGCGGGTTCCAGATAAGGGCTGGCAGCAGGGTAGTAATCTTGCCGGGGCCATGCAGGTCATAATCAGTAGGAGATTGTGAATATGATTCGAGTGGCAACAAACACAATATGACTAAAATGTATGACAAGCTTTTCACTTTCATTTCCAACCTCCTGTCTCTTGAAGATTCTTACAAAAAGTGAACGCCTTATGTCCCGAATTTGGCTTAATATAAGAATGATATTCACTTCCATGCTCGTCAAGATAAAAATAAACATTATTTCATCGAGTAGTAGGCGATAATTTTAGAATTAGAGTAAATAAAAAGGGCGGGATGGCCCGCCCAGTCAAATGCTCTTTTCCCCCTGTTATTTCAGCAGCACCATTTTGATGCTCTGGGTTTGATGGGCTGTCTCCAGGCGCGCGAAATAGACGCCGCTGGCGATATCGCCGGCATGCCAGGTGATCGAGTGTGCGCCGGCTTGCTGGCGGCCCTGGGCCAGGGTCTCGACACGCTGTCCCATGATGTTGTAAATCGAAAGAGTGACATCGGCGGCCTGAACGAGGTTGTAGCGAATAATCGTAGCCGGGTTGAACGGATTGGGGTAGTTCTGGTGGAGGACGAAATCGGTCGGTATCGTAACCATGTCATCGTCCACGCCGATATTCGGCCAGCGCAAGACGATGACCGAGAAACGATCCGATACCAGAATGTGCCCGTCGCCGTACGCGATAATCCCCTCGGCCAGGCCGGGGGTATTGTAGAATGCGTTGAGGATCGGCGTGGTCTCATCGCGCATATCGATCACGTAGACACCGGCATTATTGGCCGCCAGGAAAGCGAAGTTTCCGACGATGAAGACTCGCCGGGTGTCTCCCCCGGGATTAATGCTGCTGACCAGGGACGGATTCTGCGGATTGGAGATATCGAGGATCATGAATCCGCCGGTTCCGTTGGCGACGTACAGGCGGTTGCCGGAGACGACCAGATGGGCGGCATACCCCAGCGAGTGATAACTGCCGACATAAGTCGGCGTGGCCGGCGTGGAGATATCGACTATTTCGACGCCGTTACCCCAATCGGCTATATAGGCGTAGTTGCCGGCGACCGCCACGGAAAAGGCGTTGCCGGGGCTGTTATATGTTCCGGCCAGAGTGGGCAGCATCGGATTCGAAACGTCGATTATCTGAAGCCCCCTGTCGTAATCGGCGACATAGGCTAAGTTTCCGGCCTTGAATACGCCCAAAGCCATTCCCGGGGTATCAAAAGAGCCGACAACGGCGAAATTGCCGCCGTCGGAAACATCGGCAATTTGCAGGCCGCTGAACCAGTCGGCAATATAAGAGTACCCACCCTCGGCGAAGATGCTGGTAGCAAGCCCGGGAGTATCATATCCGCCGGACTGCTGGAGATTATCGAATCCGTTTCGCGTGTCTATGATATTGTATCCGCTCCAGCCGGACGTGAAGTAAATGTAGGGGTCAAGGCAAAAGATGCTGGAGACATTTCCAACGCCGGTGTAAGAACCCTCCAGCACGGGATTGGAGATATCCGTCAAATTGAAAACCTTGAGGCCTTCGAGGTAGTCGGTCACATAGGCGTGGCTGTTCGAGATGGCAACGGAGGTGGCAAAATCACCGACTCCGGGATTGCTGATACGGAGCGGAGCCGCCGGATTGGAGATATCGACGATCTCGACGCCGCTCTGGCTGATCGCGATATAAGCGAATCCGCCGGAGGCGTATATGTTAAAAGACGTTCGCAGCGGAGCGTAATCGCAGACCATGACGGGGCTGGCGGGTATGGTGACATCGTAAACCTTCATTCGCCCATCGGCGACATAGGCATAATTGCCAACGACGCTGATTCCCTGGGCATTTGATTCCAGGGGGGAGCTCGCGAGAAGTGCCGGGGAGGTTGGATCTGTGACATCGTAAATCAGGAGTCCCGCGTATCCGGCTACCACATAGGCGTGGTTGTCGACGACGCAAACCGCCTTGGCCTGGCCGCTGATTCCGATATTGGCGACCAATTCGGGCGCGGTGGGCGTGGTGATTCGGACGACCTGGACACCGCTGGCCATATCGGCGACATAGGCATAGGCGCCGGAAACATCAAGCGCCCTGGCGTAACCGGGCGTATCATATTTGCCGATCGATGCCGGATTGGCGGGATTGGCGATACTCACTATATCCAACCCCATCTCGCCGTTTGCCACATAGGCCAGGGCCCCGACAACCTTGATGTCACGTCCGTTGCCTCCGAGATAAGCTTGCTTGAGAAGCTGAGGTTGAGCCGGATTGCTGATATCGAGAACCATCAGGCCGTTCTCATATATGCAGAATGCGTTATTGCCCGCGACCTCGACATCCCGGGCGCCAGTCCAGAAGGCCGAGGAGACGTAATTGAGCTGGTCCTGAGCGTAAGCGGCGCCGGCGACCAACAATAGAGCGGCCAAAACGAATCCTATAGCTATATGCTTCATCGGGACCTCCTGACCCAAATGGGCCGAATAATTTTAGCCAGAGAAGAAATGAATTTCATAAGAGCAAATCGGGGCGCGTCGCCAGGTGGTTACGAATCGATGCGCTCGGTTTTAATTTAATAAGGCATAATAGTTTGTCAAGCCTATTTTGCATATTTTTTGCCATTAATTTCACACATCGGTCCCAAATTCCCAAGTGCTGGTTTCACACAAGTGTGTCAACCGCAATGGATTGCATATTGGCCCCGGGTTTGAGGCCCATTTCCGCGTAAAGTCAACAACGCAAATTAAGTGCCCAATTTTCAACGATTTGGGGGTCACTTTCCGCCATCAAAATGAATGTACAAAATGCATTATCTTTTCCAGGGGCCTGATAAGTAGAGGAGAGTCGAAAGGAGCGCGTGATGTTTGGATTTCGAAGAAACAAACCGGGGGTCGAGCCGTTGCCATCCGGCAACCTGGCCCGGAAAGTTAAGATTATCAGACCAGCCATCGGAAGGGAGAAGGCCGGAGCGGGCTTAAGATCGGGCCAGGCGGAAATTAATTTCCCGGCCGACTATGGCCACTACGAGAGGATCACGCTGTATCGTTTCCTGCGGGAGAATATCCCGATAGTCAACGGCGCTATCTGGGTCTGGGCGCGATTATGCGCCGGCCCGATGGAATTTACGGTGCGCGGCGATGACAGCACGCGAAATGCCGTGGCGCTGAAATCGCATCTGGAAAAGCTCAATGTCATACTGGCCTCCAGCCGATACGGCAGGTTTGGCGGGCTCGACAGGCTTTGCGACCTATTTTTTTCATCGCTTTTTGTGGATGGCGCATTTGCCGGCGGCCTGCAGCTTGATTCCGATGGCAGGCTGCTCGGTTTCGCGCCATGCGATATCAGGAGCCTCTCGTTCGAGCGCGATTCGAAGATCGGAGCGTGGAATATATTTCTGGAAAGCGGGGGGCAGAGAAGCCTGTTAGACCCGGCCTCGTTTATCTATGTCCCGCTCGACGAGGACGTTATCGACCCGCGCGGCAAAAGCGTTTTGCAATCGGTCGGGTTTGTCAGCCGAATCGAACAAAAGATACTCGACGACATGCAGAAGGCGCAGGAGAAGGCCGGATACAACCGCCTGCATGTTGTAATCAAGAAGCCGGAGCGCCGGATGGGCGAGACCGAATCGGCCTATATCGAGCGGGCCAACGGCTATTTCGACGACACCGTGACGCTCTTTTCCGGTATCAGACCCTCGGACTCGGCGGTGACATGGGACGATGTCGAGATCAAGACGATTTCGCCGGAGGGCGGCGCCGGAAGCTCGTGGTATTTGTCTCATCGCGCGATAGTCGAGGATATCTGCGCCGGTGTTCATCTGGATCCATTCATGCTGGGATATTCCTACTCCTCCACGCAGACCTGGGCGCGATTCAAATATGAGCTGGTGTTGCGCGAAATCGTCTCGGTTCAGAAGTTAGCGGTGCGATTTTTCGAATGGCTGGTCAATGGATACCTGGATAATGTGGGAGCCGGATTTCTGGTCGATATCGGATTCGACAATGACCGAGTCTACAGTCTGCTCGAGCAGTACCGGACCGAGCAGAAGGAGGTTGAACGGGTCGCCGATCTGTTCAAGGCCGGGCTGTTGTCGCGCGAGGAGGCCAGGGAGAGGATATTCAGGCTCGAAGGAGTGGAATAATCATGTCGACCATGTCCAGACGGACCCGTTCCGGGTGCGGCATTTGCATATCGCCCTACCGCGAGGAGATCGAGAGGAAGGCCAAGAAGGGAAGAGCGGTTAATATAATCAGTTGGGCCAGGGAGCGCGGTGTGTCCATAAGTTACAATTCACTGGCCCGTCACCGCGAAAACCATATGGACCCCGCACTCGCCAAGTCCTCGGCAGGGGCACGCCCCGCACTCGCCAAGTCC
>MEWP01000088.1:4509-7345 GCA_001775395.1 candidate division Zixibacteria bacterium RBG_16_53_22
CTCGGCAGGGGCACGCCCCGCACTCGCCAAGTCCTCGGCAGGGGCACGCCCCGCACTTGTCAAGTCCTCGGCAGGGGCAAGCGGCGCCGGCGGATCCGATAACGGACACAAGGGCAAGGGCGAGGTCGTCCTGATCGAAAAGGTGGCGAAGAAGAAGCGGACGGCGGCAAAGGAGGATGAGAGTTCGAGGGTGGAGGCCAACGCCCAACCTGTCACGGACGAACTCCTCTTAAATGCGGTTCGCGATGCTGTCTATGGCAAGTTGACCGAAGGCAAATTGGAGTTGGAGATTAATTCGGCGTTCAAGGCGATCGAGCTTAAATACAAAATCGCCGAGCAGTCGCAGAGTGAGAAGTTGATGCTTGAGATATTGGACGAGATCCGCGGGCAGGAGTTGGGGAAGTAGCGAGTAGGAGGGAATGCGGAATGCGGAAATCAGGACTGAGTGCTGAGGACTGAGGACTGAGTGAAGCAAATCAGTAGGAAATAGGAAAAAGGAAATTGAAAACAGAAAGAAGAAAACAGTAAATGGGCAAGGAAATTGGCCATTCAGAGGCGTGGAGACTGTTTCGATCAACGATGAATAGCCGTATGCATTACAGCGCTAATGACATCTTCTGAAGGCGGAATAGAAAAAATCAGGAGGCCAGCTACCTGACATATGGATAAGAAATCAATTTGAGCGTGTTAGTAAACAAGAAAGAAAAAAAGGATTGGCGGCGGGCGGTGACGGACCCGGTTCATTTTGCCAGGGCGTTCCTGGGCATTGAGCCGCATCCCGGGCAGGAGGCGTGGTTGTCAAAAAGCAGTGGTTTTGAAAACGCGCTGGTAACCGGCAACCGCTGGGGTAAATCGGACGTGCAGGCGGTGAAATTGTTACATCGGGCGTTCTTTCAGATCAGGCCGCTGGAAAGGGATATCCGCGATTACTATCGCTGTGTCAATGTGGCCATAACCCAGGATCAAGCCGATATCATTTTCGGCAAGATGATCGGCATGATAGGGCGCTCGACGGCGCTGAAGGCGCTTGTCAAGTCGATCAGGCAGACGCCGTTCCCGCATATCGCGCTCAAGAACGGCTCGGAGATCTGGGCGCGTTCGTCATACAACAGGGGCGAATATATCCTGGGGCACGATTTCGACTATATAAATTTCGACGAGGCGGCGTACGAGCCATACGGCGAATGGGTGGTCGATGGTGTCATGAAGATGCGCCTGGCTGACCGCTGCGGGATGCTCGACTTCAGCTCAACACCGAACGGGCTCAACTGGTTCTACAGGCGATGCCAGGCGATTGCGCGGGAGGGACGCGGGCATGTGCAACACGGCTCCACGCTGGAGAACCCGCACTTATCGGCCAATTATATCGAGCAGTTGAAATCAAGCATGTCGCCATCGAGGCTGGCCCAGCACCTGCAGGGAAAATTCACGTCATTCGAGGGCCGCCTCTTCCCGGAGGATGTTATCCAACGTTGCCTGGTGGGTTCGAATTCCGATGGAAACCAGAGGAATTTTGTCACCAAAGATGACGGCCGGCTCTTGATTCACGGCTGGGACCTGGCGCGCAAAGTGACATATACGGTGGGAGTCACGCTCGATGTAACATCGCGGCCGTTCCATGTTGTCGAAATTATTCGCATGCAGCGCGATTGGCCGGTGACGATTCGGATTATCAAGGAGACGCAGCAGCGTTTCGGCGGGATAACGGTTATCGATTCAACGGGCCTGGGCGACGTGGTGCTGGCCGAGCTCGATGATATCGGGGCGGTGGGTGTCAATTTCGGCGGCGGCAATCGCGACCTGCTGCTGGTCAACCTGGAGCGGGCCATTTTCGCCGGCGAGGTGACATGGCCGGATACTGAATATTCAGACGATGGAAGGGGGAAGTGGAGCCTGACTGATGAGATCAGGGCGATGGATAAGGCTTATACCAATGTCGGCGACGGGGTCTGCGCGCTGGCGCTGGCACTCTGGCAAGTTCGTCAGCGCGGCGCGGATATGCCGGGCCTGAGGGCGGCGGTGGGGAGGTTTTGAGCATTGCGGATTTCGGATTGCGGAATGCGGAATAGAAAGAAGGACTGAGTGCTGAGTGCTGAGTAAATAGCGACCAGCGACCAGCGAATAGGAAAAAGGAAATAGGAAACAGGCAAAAGGCGACAGAGATTGAAAAACATGTTGCAGGTCGGCAACTTGCCGTCGATGATCTCGTAACTGAGGCGTGGCGGAGGGGGCCATACGGCTCTAAAGCGAGACGTCCGCCGCCCAATCGAAAATCAATTTAGTGAATTCTGCGGGATATTCCCGCAATGACGTATGGGCCGGAGAGATCGAGGATTGGACTTAGATAACTGGGCGATGCATAAACAGAGGTGGTTTCCCCTTTGAGGCTTCCGGTGGCAAGGTATCTATAGCCGATCTCAATATCGAGGCCGAGTTTTCTATCAAATTCCTTACGCACACCAGCCGTCGCCGAAAGGACGACGCCGAATCCGTGATACTTATCATCCCAATCGTAGGACAATGGCGGCAGACTTTGATTATAATAATCTGCTTTATTATTGTACCTCGCAAAACATATCGATTGATTTCCGGTCACGAAGTAATCGACATGGGCCAGAGGGAAATAATACCTGATTTGAAACTCCGCGGCAACGACCCGCAAAGACGCGGAATAATTCATCTGTGCGAATTCGCCGTCAGCTTCATAGTCGAAACCGGATGTAACATATTGGAAACCAAGCCCGGCCGATAGTCGCGGCGAGATGAATTTGGCTATCCCCAATCTCAAATTCGGGCCATCCTCGATTTTCTTATTCGCTATGAGGTCATTTCGCTC
>MEWP01000089.1:0-5941 GCA_001775395.1 candidate division Zixibacteria bacterium RBG_16_53_22
TAGTCGGCCGTTCGGGGCATGGCGCCCGCCCGCATGAGACTATCGACGCGGTCGTGGTGGCGGCCAATATCGTAACCGCTCTACAAAATATCGCCTCGCGCCAGGTCGATCCCCTCGAACCGGTGGTGGTTTCGATCGGCATCATCAATGGCGGCACGGCCACCAACGTGATCGCCGAAAAGGTATTGCTTCGGGGTACTGCCCGCACTCTCAATCCCGACCTGACCGAGAAAATCCCACATATGATCGAGAAAATCATCGCGGGTGTATGTAACACGTTCGGGGCAAGGTATAATTTGCGTTACAATCGGGGATATCCGGTTTTATTCAACAGCAAAGAGATCAACGATATCTTCCGGGCGGGGGCGGTGGAGCTTTTCGGCCGGCGTTCGGTGGTGGAAATCCCCGAGCCGTCGATGGGTGGGGAGGATTTCGCCTATTTCGCCAGGGAGGTGCCCGGAGCCATGATCCGCCTCGGGGTGGGCAACAAGAAAATCGGGGCCGACAAGCCCTGGCACCATCCGGCGTTCAAAGCTGATGAACGCGCCATACCATTTGGCGCGGCGCTACTGGCCCGCGCGGCAATTATGGCGATGGAGTAGATGCCTAAAACGCGGTAGGGACGTTTAATTGAACGGCTCTCACGATTTTGTAGCGGCACGGCCCTGCATAAAGCAGGGGTAAACATGCCGTGCCTATACAAAGCCAATTTGCGAATAAAGCGTCGGGTTCGGGGACCCGACTCCACGGGGCTAGCAAGGGGCAGACGAGGGCGTCTGCCGCCCAATGTATAAGGGCAGTTCGTGGTTCTCTCGCGAGTCAGAGCTTGCTCTGACCGCGGCGGGGAGGTGAGCCGGCAACTCGCCTACCGACATCAAGTTGCGGCCAGACAAGCTGGCCGCCTACCAAGTCTTAATAGGTCAAGATCTCCGAGGTCTTGACTTTTTTTGCCTCGGCGGGCATTGTATGACAGTCTTTATTTTCCTAAAAAACAAGGGGCAGACGAGGACGTCTGCCGCCCAATTAAATGTTTACCGCCCCTTTACCCAGTTAGCGATATCCTGGATCACTTTGATCGAGACATGCCCGGGCTGATTGTATTCATCGGGTGAGGATTTGCCTTTGCCCTGGATGAACAGGTGATTTAGCTCCGGATATGAGATAAAGGTCACATCCTTGCGGTCACCCAGCGCTTTCTTCCATGCCGCGAAATTCTCCATAGTCACCTGGTAATCGCGTTCGCCCTGCAAGATCAGCATGGGACGATTGAGATTCCTGGCCGACTCCGCCGGGTTGTAAGCGCGGAGGTCGAGCCAATAGCGGGCCGGCATCCCCAGGGGAAGTTTCTCGCGCGGGGTATTCGGGGTCAGTGAATCGCTTTTAACAAAAGCCACCTGTGTTTGGATCGGCTCGAGCTGGCCGCGCTCGGCCTCGGAGATGTCACCATCGAGAGCAAATATATAGGCAATCTGCTCGACCACCAGGTCCTCCAGCGGCTTGGTGGCCCCGGCCATGACTATAAATCCGGCAATGCCCGGGCCGGCCTGCCCGATTCGCGGAATCAGGGTCCCGCCCAGCGAGTGGCCGAGAACAAAAATCTTCGAGGTGTCGATTCCCGGTGTCTTTTTCAGAATATTGACGGCCGCGATGGCATCGTCGATCGTCTCCTCCTTCACCGTCAGGCTGTCGAGAAATGGGATCATCTTCTGGCCGTGCTTGTAGGTGCGTTTGTCGTAGCGGAGGACTGCGATACCAAGGGACGAAAGCCCCTCGGCCAGGTCGCGGAACGGCTTGTTGGGGCCGATCGTTTCATCGCGATCGTTGGGTCCGGAGCCATGCACCAGCACAACGGCCGGCGCCAGGCCGCCGCCCCAGGGCACGGTTAGGGTCCCAGGAAGAGCCCAATCGGCGCTGCCGATAGTGACTTCGCTTTTCCGAAACGCCTTGGTGTCGACATACGAGGCAGTCTGGAATTCGGGCACTGGCGGCTGCGATGGCGCGAATGTCAGGCCCGCCACGCGACCTGCGGCATCGAATGCGACACGGATATCGATATCGGCCTTCTCAAACTCCGCGGTGACCACGATCAACCGGTATCCGGCGTATTCCTCGGCGCGCGTCGATTTCTGCCCCTTGTATTGCCCGACCTGTCCCTGCAGGCCGTTCCAGGCCTCGGACAGCTTTTCACCGGCCAGCGCGGCCTTCATGGTGCTGTCGAAATCGGCCTCGGCCGCAGCGAAATCATGTTTCGAAAGTTGCGTTACAATCTGCGCCGCCCGCGACGCCAAATCGTCGGCCTGCGCCATGCCATCATGCGCGGGCCAGAACGCCCCCAATGTTAGAATTATGACCCCTGCCAACATCGTCCTCATAATGCCTCCAAAAGCCAATTCCCTATGATGTCGCAATTGTTCCCATTCAAATAAGAATATACACGGCTATCGCGCAATTATTCAACGGCAGTTATGAAACTTGCCTGTCACAATTTGTCGACCGCGGCGGCCAGGCGGGCGATATCGCGCGTATAGTCGTCGAATATAGCCTCCAACAGCGCAGTCGCCCCCGACTCGCCCTTGCGTAGACGCCAGACCCGCTCGACCGCTGAGACATCGGTCTTGTAAGTCTCCTTAAGCAATCCCAATAGCGCCGGGACATTATCCGGCGGCGTGTTTCCGGCCAGCCATAGCAGGCCATGACAAGTAGCCAGCACCGATGAAAAAGATTTTATCATCAGGGCTTCCAGCGCCTCGCGGCTGCCGTCGGTTTGCACAAAGCCGCGTCGCAGGTTCACAAGCATGGCTTTGAGTTCGCGCTCGCATTGGTAGCGAAGGTTGCGGCTATCGATCTGAGCCTTTTCAAAAGGATCGGCTCCAAAAAGGACGATATGGCGGCTCTTAATATCGGAAAACTCGATCGGGAAGGTGTCGAGCGAGGTCTTGATGTGGTCTCTCTCGAAGATTAGCGGGGCGGCCAGCCCCTTCTTGAAAAACCTTTTGCCATTGTCCATTATGATATTGAGATCGACCGCCCGCACCGATTGCAATATTATCATGACATTGATATCTGATTTGCCCTCGATAAATTCCCCGCCGGCCGCCGAGCCATAGAGAATCACCGACACCAGGTTGTCTGTAAATGCGTCCACCATTTTGTCGGTGAACCTAATTGTTACATCTCTGCTCTTCTCCGGCAGATGTGAAAGCTGGTTCGCGGTTTCGGTCTGCATGATTATCCCCTTAGCTTTTCGTCAGGCTCCGGCTCCTGACGGATTTGATTTTTTCCAGTATCGCCGGCAGAATCTCTCCCGATTTGCCGCCGAAATGCTCGTCGCTGATATATGTCAACTCGGTCGGCTCGAGATTGATCTCGACCACGAAGGCGCCGCCGCGCCGGGCCATATAAGCCAGGCCTGCCGCCGGCTGAACCACCCCCGAGGTCCCCACACTGAAGAAGATATCGCATGAGGCAGACGCTTTCTCGGCGCGCTCCAGGGCGTCCGCCGGCAACATCTCTCCAAACCAGACAACATCCGGGCGCAGGCGGCCGCCGCATTTACAGATCGGTGGAAACTGGGCGAACTCCAAATCATCGCTCAGGCCGCCGCACGCGACACACTTATTACGCATGATGTTGCCATGAAGCTCAATGACATCGAGCGAACCTGCCGCCCGATGGAGCCCGTCGACATTCTGGGTTATCAGGTCAAACGACTCGAAGTATTCGGGCATGCGGACGATGGCGTAGTGGCCGGGATTGGGCTTGATCTTGTGAATTATCTCGCGCCGGTACTGATACCACTCCCAGACGATTTGCGGGTTGGCCTGGAAGGCCTCGAACGTGGCCAGTTCCTCGGGACGGAATTTCTTCCAGAGCCCGTCGGCCCCGCGGAACGTGGGCACCCCCGATTCAGCCGAGACCCCAGCGCCGGTCGAGACCACGACGCTCCGGGCGGTCTTCAACATATTCAAGAATCGATCCGAAAATGCGATATCCATTGCAGTATATTAATACTGGATAGTAAATTAGGGGTCAATCAATTTGTCTGGCCAGGTTGGGTCGAATATTTTAAGTGGTTTGGGGCATAGCTATCGGCAGGCGTCGCGTAGCGCTGGAAGGATAAATCGATGTATAAGCATACTCAGGTCGGATGGTACATACTGTTTTTTGCAATGCCGGTTGTACTCATACTGGCATTTGCTTCGTCGGTCACGTCAACCGCATACTTGTTAATCACAGTCGCTGTGCTGGCGGCGGCGCTAATCATGTTCTGCACGCTCACGGTCTTCGCCGACAATGTCGAGGTTGGCTTTTATTTCGGCCCAGGTATCATAAGAAAGAAATTCCTCTACAGCGACATAGAAAGCGTCACGCAGGTGCGCAACCACTGGCTTTTAGGCTGGGGGATTCGCTGGTTCGGACGCGGCTGGCTGTACAATGTCTCCGGCCTCGATGCGATCGAGCTGAAACTCAATAGCGGCAAGGTGCTCCGTGTCGGCACCGACGAGCCGGAACGGCTGATGGCGTTTCTGCGGACGAAGATGGCACAATAAGCGGTCCACTTCTCCGAGTCATCGCGAGTCCCGACATTTTATGTCGGGACGCGGCAATCTCATCGTATGATACCGGGCTTATTAGAATGCCATGAGATCGCCACGTCGCCCAAATGGGCTCCTCGCGATGACATGTTCCAAAGGGTGTCACAGCTTGTCGTGCCCCCACGGAATCGGGTTATGATAGGTGGGGAGGGAACAGCGCGGCACCTGGCGGCGCCGCCCAGCGGGGCTTAAAGCCCCGCCTATTCGAATCGACTACGCAGCCAGACAAGCTGGCCGCCTACCATTCCCCCCATTTCCCATTTCCTATTTCCTGTTTCCTCTTTCACTCAGTCCTCAGCACTCAGTCCTTTTTTTCCATTCCGCATTCCGAAATCTCCCCACTCGTTGCCCCACGCTCTTTTAATTGTTATATTCTCCCCATGACCGATTTTTCCCGCGACCGCTCGAAAGAGTCGAGTCTTGACGACAAGATTGCCCTGCTGGAGGAGCGCACGCCGGGGGCGTTGGCGCTTCTTGATGATTGCACCGTCTGCCCGCGCGACTGCCATGTCGACCGCAACGCCGGCAGTGTCAAGGGGATTTGCGGAGTCGATTCCCGCCTGAAGGTCTCCTCGGCCAACCTGCATTTCGGCGAGGAGCCGCCGATTTCGGGCGATCGCGGTCCGCATAAAGCCCCGCATGCTTCGCAGCAGGGGCAAGCAGGACCGTCCCTGCCTTCAGTGCGGGACGGTTCGGGCACGATCTTTCTCTCCGGGTGCAATCTCAAATGCGTCTATTGCCAGAACTTCCCAATCAGCCAACAGCGCCACGGCGATTATGTCACGATTGAGCGGGTGGCATTCATGATGCTTGATCTTGAGCGCCGCGGCGCGCATAATATAAATTTCGTGACACCCTCACACTACCTGCCTCAGCTCATGGCGGCCATGCTCGCAGCCTACAAGCAGGGCCTGACCCTGCCGATTGTCTGGAACAGCTCCGGCTACGACAAGGTAGAGACATTGCGCCTCCTCGACGGCATAGTCGAAATCTACATGCCCGACATGCGGTACTCGGAGGGTGAGAACGCGCGCTGTTACTCCGCCGCGTCCGACTACCCCGAGGTCAACCGCGCCGCGATAAAAGAGATGTATCGCCAGGTGGGGGATTTGGTACTCGACAAAGACGGTATCGCCGTGCGGGGACTTCTGGTGCGTCACCTGGTGCTGCCTGAGAACATCTCCGGCTCCAAGGAAATTTTCGAATTCCTGGCCCATGAGGTTTCGCCGAAAACTTATGTCTCGCTGATGAGCCAATACTTCCCAGCGCACAAGGCGCTTTCGATCGACAAGCTCAACCGCCGCATTCTCAAGAGCGAATACCAGGAGGCATTGGACGCCTTTGAA
>MEWP01000089.1:6031-21112 GCA_001775395.1 candidate division Zixibacteria bacterium RBG_16_53_22
AATAGCCAGTAGCCAGTAGGGAAATTATTAGGCGGCTCTTGTAGAGCCGCATTTTGTAGGGGCAAGGCATGCCTTGCCCGTTTATATACGCCCGGAACCCACCTCCCAACCGCCGCATACAACGCCTCAGACTTGACGGGCGATGATATATATCGCATAATCCCATGATTACTATTGATGCGAGGTGACAATGAAACGACTGCTTCCGTTTATTTGCCTGATCTTCATGGCCTGCCCGCCGCCGCATTATCCTATTTTAATCGGACACGACGGGAAATGGCGCAAATATGTAAAAATTGAAGAAGATTCTCTGAAAGTAAAAATCAAAGGCCATATCACCCTTTCCGGTTGGGAGGACGATTTCGCCATTGACATCGACATCGAAGGCATGGATACTTCGAGGATCGTTTTCTACGACACCACGAATTTCTACGGCCGACGCGTGAGCAGGACGCACTATTTCGACGACAAGATAATTTTCGAAAGCGAAAACTTCAGCCTCCCGCCCCGCTCAGGCGTCTTTTTACAAAGAAATAATACTCTGTTTATTAATAAGAATAAGGTGACCATAGCGATATGGGCGAACTACGATAATCATAAAATTTACGATGAAATGACCAAGGATGAATTTCTATCGTACCTAGATGGGCTTACCGCACGGATTCGTATAGAGAATATATTCGCCGAGCCCAAGTTGGTTGAAGTGAAAGTCGATAAGGAATTACTGGCAAGAAAATTGAAGGGCTGGGTGCCAGCCTTGCGTGAAAAAAATTAATGTAATCAGCAAGGAGCGCCCCCATGTATTACATCCTTTTTTACAAGACGGTTGATAACTATGTTGAGCGGCGGGCACCATACAGAGAGGCGCACCTGAAATACGCCAACGCCTCACGCGACCGCGGCGAGCTGTTCCTGGCCGGGGCCTTATCGGAGCCTGCCGATAGCGCGGTGCTGGTCTTCCAGGGCGACAGCCCGGCCGTGGCCGAGGATTTCGCCAAGAACGACCCCTACGCATTAAACGGCCTGATCACCGAGTGGAAGGTAAGGCCGTGGACTGTGGTGATTGGGGGGTGAGGGGATTGCGGATTGCGGATTTCGGAATGCGAAATAAAGTTATGAGTTATCACCCGTGAGGTTCGGGGAGTTGACGCCACGGGCCGATTTCTTGGGCAGCCCATATGTGCCCCTGCTTATTATTTAGAACAAGGGCAGATGAGGATGTCTGCCAGCCAGGGAATATTCATGCGGTCACAATAAATTGTACACGCAAACGATGGCGTCAGGTCTGAGGACCTTACGCCACGGGAGGTTTTAAGAACCTCATCATCACCTCATTAAGAAAAACGGACACGGCATGCCGTGTCCCTACGTAGTTATACAGTCGTAAGCGGTATTAAACATTACTGTTTTAGAAAATTCGCCACGACCCGATTGAATTCGTCCAGCTCTTCCAAATTTACCATGTGGCCGGCGCCGGAGATGATTTCCAGGCGGGCGTTGGGGATCGCCTCGGCCAGGCGGCGGGAGGCATCGAGGAAACGCGAATCCTGCGCCCCGGCCACCACGAGGGTGGGCTGGCGGATCTCGGGCAGGCGCGAGCGCCAATCAATAGGTCCCTTGGATCCTGCGGACGATTCGGTGTTCAGGCGGGATTCCATCATGCAAAGCAGAAAGTCAGCGTGGTGACGAGCCAGCATCGCCTCCCATAAGGGAATGATATCGGGATTGCGCTTGAACATGTTGCCTACCAGCGGGCCATCGCGCAACCCCATGGCCTCGGCCCAGGCTTTGACACCCCGCAGGCGAAGGATATCGAGCTCGCGTTGCTGAATTTCTGATTCGCTTCGCGCCTTTGGCCGCCCCGCCGAGGGCAAAATCGACGATACCAAAATTAATTTCGCGATAATCTCCGGCATCTCCAGCGCCAGGCGCACCACCACCGGCCCGCTCATCGAAAAGCCCAAAATTGTTACATCGCCAAGGCCCAACGTCCGAATCAGCCCACAGACATCCTCGGCCATGGCCGAGCCAGACCAGCGCTTGCCACATGAGGAGTCGCCAAATCCGCGCAGGTCAAGAGTCACTACCCGATGTGTCTTCGCGAAAATCGGCTTTTGCCGGTCCCACATATTGCCGTTGAGCGCGTAACCGTGTAGGAGGACAATGGGAGGGCCATTGCCCTCGACTTCGTAGTATATGGCCGCGCCCGGAACGGGTCCGCCTGGATCGGCGGCATCAAACCAAGGCACTATTCATACTCCGGTCCACGATCTTCAAAGATATCGGAGATAGCATCTCTGATAGCGCCCCAGGGGAAGCCGCGGCTCTTGAGGAAATTTACCACCCGGAGCTTCGCTTTCTGTGGTGGGAGATGCTTGACGGTCTTGTATTTCTTCTCGGCGATCGCCTTGACAGCCGCCTTCTCGTCGAAATCCTGGAGTTGCCGGCTTATGGCCTCGGTCGCCACCGGGTCGTAAATGCCTTTCTCGAAAAGCTTCTTCTTGAGATATGGTCGCGATTTGGGTCCATGCGCCATCTGGGTGCGCACGAAACTTGTGGCGAATTGCATGTCATCCAGAAAGCCATACCCCTTAAGCTGCGAGATAACGGCCTCGCGGATATCCTTGGGGCGACGCTCGTCTGAGAGTTTGCGGCGAAGGTCGCGCTCGGAGATCATCCGACGCGCGAGGATCTGCATCGCCCGATACTTAAGCCAGGCGATGTCTCCCTCCTCGCGGATCTTGCGCATCGTGGCATCGTTGAGCGTCTCGCCGACCTTAAGCGAATGGCGAAGGATAGTCTCGGCGTCAATAAAAAAGGGCGGTCTGCCCTCGACAACGAGTTCGAACCACCCTTTCGGCCTTGCCTGATTCAGGCTTTGGATCAGATAATCGGACACAGTCTCAAGCGGCTACCTTTTCGCTTTTTCCTTTGAGGCTCGCACAGGCCCTTCTTCCTCCGGTTCGGGAGTAGCAGCCGGCGCCGCCTCAATCCCCATCTTTTCCCTAATTTGACGCTCGATCTCGGCTGATATCGGCGGATTTTCGAGCAGGTAGACCTTGGTGTTATCGCGACCCTGTCCGAGTCTCTCATCGCCATACGAATACCAGGCGCCGGACTTTTCTATGATGCCCAAATTCGCAGCGATATCGACTATCTCACCCTCGCGGGAAATACCCTTGCCGTAGATGATATCGAACTCGGCCTCACGGAACGGCGGCGCGACCTTGTTCTTGACCACGCGAACCCGTGTCCGCGAGCCTGTAACATCCGTGCCCTCTTTCAGGGTTGCAATCTTGCGGATGTCCATCCGGATCGAGGCGTAGAACTTCAGGGCGTTGCCGCCAGAGGTCGTCTCCGGATTGCCAAACATGACACCGATCTTCATCCTGATCTGGTTAATGAATACGACGCAGGTTTTCGACTTGGAAATTGTCCCGGTCAACTTGCGCAGCGCCTGCGACATCAGGCGGGCCTGGAGCCCCATATGGGCCTCGCCCATCTCACCCTCAATCTCGGCTTTCGGCACCAGCGCCGCCACGGAGTCGATCACGACGATATCGATTGCGCCGGAGCGGACCAGGGTCTCGGTGATATCGAGCGCCTGCTCGCCGGTGTCCGGTTGGCTAATCAGAAGATTGTCGGTATCCACACCGAGCGCCCGGGCGTAATTGGGGTCCATGGCGTGCTCGGCATCGATGAAAGCCCCGACACCACCCAGCTTCTGGGCCTCGGCCATTATGTGGAGCGCCAATGTCGTTTTGCCGGATGACTCCGGGCCGAATATTTCCACGACGCGCCCGCGAGGAACTCCCCCTATCCCCAGCGCGAAATCCAGACCCAATGAGCCGGACGGAATCGATGGTATGCGGGCGGTGGCATCGGCATCCCCCAGCCGCATAATCGAGCCCTTGCCGAACTGCCGCTCGATTGACAAGACCGCTGTTTCAAGAGCTTTTTTCTTTTGACTCAAATTGTCAGTCATTTTATCCTCTTTAATCTACTTTATTAACCAATAACAAATTACGCTATATCTTACCGATTAGAATGCCAAAGATTTACAGAAACTATTCCTCTTATATAATAGAATCTGCTTCAAAAGCCACATATTTTTGGGCGCTGCGAAAACAATGTTTATAAGTTGCCGCATTTGGATTCGGCTTGTCTTCGGCAGTCGTCGATAAGACCTGGGGGCATCAATTTCAGGGCCAGAAGAATCAAGAGCGGCACGATGATGACATCGTCGATATGCCCGATAATCGGGATGAAATCGGGGATCAGATCAAACGGCATCAGGATATATCCGACCGCCACTCCGAGGAGGATTTTCGCGAGCCGTGGAGTACGAGAGTCTCTTAGCACGAGCTGGTATGTGTGGAATTCGCGCTTCAGGCCTTTCGCAATCTGACGTAATTCGGGCCCCGGGCGCATGGGTTACAACCTTATCGTTTCCAGCCTGGTATACCTCGGTCCGGCAGGAAGAAGATCGGATTTGAATATGGCTACTTCCTCGACCTCGAAAAGGGGTGACTCGAAATCCATCGATTCCACAAGGGTTATAAGTTTTTCATGTCCCTTGGGGAATTTCACACGGCCAATGGTCAGATGCGATGAAAATGGCTTGTCGGCCGCCCCAAATCCGCAATCGCGGCACGATTTTTCCACCAGCGGCGCAAGTTCGTAAAGCCGCTCGGCGCCCTGTCCGCCGCCAACCCAGATCACCCTCGCCTTTTTCAGATTCGGGAATCCGCCGATCCCCGCCAGCGAAATCTCGAACGGCCCAAAACCCGACAAATTTCTTGCCAGCCCCGCCGCCAGGTCGGCGACCGAATCCTTAGGCACGTCGCCCAGAAAACGCATAGTCAGATGGAGGTTTGCTGCTCTTACCCATCGTATGTCCGGGGCAACCTCCCGCAGCTTAGAGACAAGCCCATCAAGCTCCCTCTTGATTTCTCCGGGCACATCAACAGCCACGAACGTCCTCATAGTCTCCATCACATCTCCCTCAATGACAATTTCAGGCTCATCGAATAATATATATTTCAACGGGCGGCGGCAAAAGCTAAAACAATGATATTATATCAGCGCTCTGACCGGCGGGGCCGCCCCTCGCCCGCAGGGCGAGGTGAGAAACCCGGCCTTGAGGCCTGGGCCGACGATTGCAGATTCGCATGGCTTATCAATCGAAGTCGCGCCCTCGAAACACCCGGGTTTCTTGCGCCCAATCGGGCGGCGGCCCCGCAAGGCCAGATATGGGGCGATGCCCGGGGGAAATCAAAAAGGGGCTCCTGATGCCTAAGCCCCTTATTGACTGACATGTCGTGACTGAAACTATTTCAGTTGCGAGTTCACGAAATCCCAATTGATGAGATTGTCTATAAAGGCCTGCAGGAAATCCGGCCGACGGTTTTGATAGTCAAGATAGTATGCGTGCTCCCAAACATCGACTACCAACAGCGGCTTTTTCCCCTCGGCCAACGGATTTTCGGCGTTGGGGGTTTTGACTATCTTCAACTTGCCGCCGTCGAGAACCAGCCAGGCCCAGCCGCTGCCAAATTGGGTCACGCCGGCGTTCTTGAACTCCTCGATGAATTTCTCATAACCGCCCAGGTCGCTCTTGATTCGCTCGGCAATCTCTCCGCTCGGAGGCTTGCCGCCGCCCCGTTTCATGCATCGCCAGAAGAATGAATGGTTCCACGCCTGGGCGACATTGTTGAAGATTCCAATCTTGGATTGATCGCGGTAACATTTCCGGATAATGGTTTCGGAATCCTCGTTCTCATGAGGCGTGCCAGAGATCATTTTGTTGGCATTGTCCACATATGTCTTGTGATGCTTGCCGTGGTGAAATTCCAGCGTCTTGGCGCTTATGTATGGCTCCAACGCGTCTTTCGGATAAGGAAGATCGGGGAATGTAATGGCCATAACAACTCCTTTTGACGAATTTTTTCTTTTTTGCATATGGCGATAATTGGCGTCGTTATTCAGGTTCAGCAATTAAAATGATATCCCCGGGCTGGCGGGCAGTCAAGAACATTGTGAATCTTTTCGCGACCATGTATAACGCGAGTTCTCAATATAATATTCGATTTGAGGCGATTACCTATTTATGCGGCGGCTTTCGGTTTCTGGAGATGTTGATCAGGCTTCCTGCGAGTATCATGTCTATTTGACGGGGCGACATGCTGTGTCGCAATTCATATACCTGCCCCGTTGACTTGTCTTGCACCTGAATCGGCCGGGCGGATATAAGAAGCGCCCTGAGGCTTTCGATAATCAGGTAGTCGCCGACCGAAATTTCGCTGTAGTCTTTGGGATTGGCGAATTCAAGAGGCACGACGCCGAAATTTATCAGGTTTTGCCAATGTATCCTCGCAAATCCCTTGGCTATCACCGCCCGAAGCCCCAGGAATCTGGGAGCCAGCGCGGCATGCTCGCGGCTGGAACCCTGGCCATAGTTAATGCCGGCCACGACAAACGATCCCTTATCTTTATATTGAATAGCCCGCTCATAGTAATTGGGGTCAATCTTGGAAAAGGTGAAACGAGCAATCTGCGGGATATTGCTCCTGAACGGCAAGACCTCGTTACCGGCTGGCATGATCTCGTCCGTGGAAATGTCGTCCCCCACCTTGAGAAGCACTGGCCCCTCGATTGTCTCGGGAAACGGCTCAAGCGGTGGAAGCGACTGGATATTCGGCCCCTTTTCCAGTTTGACCTGCTCACCCGGCTGGTCAGGAGGGATCAGCATCCTGGTATTGATAATTATCTTGTCCGGTTCCTGGAATTTCGGATATGGCATCCCGAGTGTCCGTGGATCGGTGATAACACCAGTCAGGGCCGAGGCGGTGGCCGTCTCAGGGCTGCAGAGGTAGACCTGATCATCTTTGGTGCCCGAGCGGCCGGGGAAATTGCGCGGCACCGTGCGAAGACTGATCCGTCCGGTAGCTGGCGCCTGCCCCATCCCGATACACCCATTGCAGCCGGCCTGATGGATTCTGCCCCCCGCGTGGATAAGTTTGACAAGGTACCCCAGCGAGGTCATATTCTCCAGAATCTGGCGCGAGGTGGGGCTGATATCGAATGATACACGGTCATGCGCCTGCCTGCCATCGACCATCATGGCCGGGACCGCGAAATCCCGTAACCCCGGGTTGGCCGATGAACCGATATACGCCTGGTAAATTTCACGACCGGCCACCTCGCGCACCGGTACCACTTTATCAGGATTTCCGGGAAGGGCGATCAGGGGCTCGAGCGTCGATAGGTCGATTTCGTCGTGCTCATCATAATCGGCGCCCTCGTCGGCCACAAGCTCAATCCAGTTGGTGCCGCGACCTTGAACCTCGAGGAGGTGCTTTGTAATATCGTCGGATGGAAACACGCTGGTGGTAGCGCCCAACTCGGCGCCCATATTGGCGATCACGTGGCGATCCATGGCACTCAACTGTCCGAGAGCAGGACCGTAATACTCGATTATCTTTCCAATCCCGCCGCTCACCCTGTGACGCCGCAGCATTTCCAGAATTAAATCCTTAGCGCTTACCCAATCGGGAAACTTTCCGGTGAGCCTCACGCCCATGATAGCCGGCATCTTGACATTGAACGGATCGCCTGCCATGGCCAGAGCCACTTCCAGGCCGCCGACGCCTATCGCCAGCATCCCCAGCGATCCGGCGGCGCAAGTGTGGCTATCGGACCCCAGAAGTGACTTGCCGGGAATACCAAACCGCTCCATATGAACCGGGTGGCTGACTCCGTTTCCGGGACGGCTGTACCAAATTCCGAATTTCCTGCAGGCGCTTCGCAAGAAGAGATGATCGTCGGCATTCTTCCAGTCGACCTGTAAAAGATTGTGGTCGATATATTGGGCCGAAAGCTCGGTCTTGACACGATCCAGCCCCATGGCCTCCAATTCCAGCATGACCAATGTGCCGGTTGCATCCTGCGTCAATGTCTGGTCAATCTTCAGGCCGATTTCCTCGCCAACTCTCATCTGGCCGGAGACAAGGTGGCTTTCTATCAGTTTCTGCGCGACATTCCTGGGCATTGCATGGTCCTTTCAACTCAATCACCAATATCAGGTATTCATTGATACCGTTTGAAACGTCGACATCATGTAGGCGGTTCCTGCTGATGAGAATAGCAGCGGCCCAGCTTACCAATAAATTCATTCAGAGCGGCTCGATCTCGGCCTTAATCGGGCGATCTTCGCCTGATTTTACATTATGAGGATTGAGCATTTATCGGTATTGGAATTCTGCGACCTTCCAGCCCATATTTCTCTTGACAGCGTCCCGCCATACGCTAAATTGCTGTATGCATAATCTCCGTATCCCGTAAACGCGGGAGGGATTATATGTACAAAATCGTTTTCCTGACACTCATAGCAATCCTTGCGCTCGGCGTGTCTGCCTCGGCGCAGGACCCCGGCATGCCCGATTCGGCGGCCGCGGGTAATTGGGATTGCTCGCCATTCTTCCAATCGCCGAACGATTACTTCTATTTTTCGCTGCTGTTAAAGAATGATGAAGATCTCCGTTATTTCGAATTTTCATATGGGCTTATCGAAGCGCAGGCTGATCTCAGGGCGGTTACCGTAATCCACCCGATTAGTACATGGGATGTTTATTTTGATACATTGGGAATCATCAACCCGGATTATCCAAATTACACTTTTTTCAGTGCTATTTTTTTCGGAGAAGAAGACGATACGCCATTAAATACAGATTCTCTTTGGCAGCCGGTTTTGTTTTTGTCCGTTGTAATTAGCCCCAATGTGGTCCCCGGCGATACAATTCAACCCATATTGTTAATGCCTGGTATTGCCGCCTGCGCCTCGCCGATAATCGTCATTGATCCTACAAGAGCCGATGACCCCAATGGCCTACCGCTCGATTTCGCGATAACCGCCATTGCCCCCAACCCCTTCAACGCCCAGACCACCATCCATTATCTCCTGCCGGAACCATCGGAAGTCTCGCTGACCGTTTACGATATTCTCGGCCGCAGGATAGAGACACTGGATATCGGATATCAAAGCGCAGGTGCTCATTCCGTTACGTGGGATGGCACCGGGCGCAACTCGGGGATCTACTTCGCCCGCGTCGTCGCGGGTGGCCGCTCGCAGGGCGGGCGGATGGTGCTGGTGAAATGATATTCTTCGGGTGGCATGCTTCTGCCCGCAAGGGCAAAAGCATGCTGTCCCGCATAAGATAATGTCCTAAGAATTAGGGCATGACAACATGCTTATTCGCCCTGGAACAACGGGCGAACAAGCATGCCACCCGGCATCTTACGTTTTCCACATGAAATCATCACGGGGATAGCGGCGAAAGTAGCTGTCCCCGTGCCCATTGACCGACAGCCCAATCGGGCCGTCTTTCTGCAAAAGGAGATAGTATCAATCTTGAGTTAGATTCTTGTCTCTGCCGTTGCCATTGTGCTTTTCCGATTCAATCAGCCCATCCATGATCCTGATAATCCGGTGGCAGCGATGCGCGATATTCATATCGTGCGTGATTGTCACCACCGATCGGCCCAGTTCGTTGAGCTGCTCGAAAAGGTCAATAATTTCCCCGCCCGATTTGGAATCGAGGTTCCCGGTCGGCTCGTCGGCCAATATAATATCCGGCTCGTTGGCCAGGGCCCGCGCAACCGCCGCGCGCTGCATCTGGCCGCCGGAGAGCTCGGTCGGCTTGTGCTCGGCCCAGTTGGCCAGGCCGACATTCTCCAGACATTCCATGACACGTTGCTTTCTGTAAGCGCCCGGCTTACCGGCGAAAATCAGCGGCAGCTCGACATTCTCGAACGTGGTGGCGTAGGCCAGCAAGTTGAAATTCTGGAAAATGAAACCAATCTTCTTGTTCCTGATCGATGATAGCTGGTGGATACCCATATTGGCCACCGGCCGGCCATCGAGATGGTATTCTCCCGTGGTCGGCATATCGAGGCAGCCCATGATATTCATGAGAGTCGATTTGCCCGAGCCTGACGGCCCTATGATGGCCACGAATTCGCCCCGACCGATATCGAGGTCGACTCCGCGCAGGGCATCGACATGGATTTTGCCAGTCTTATAAACCTTGGTGACATTCTTCATAGATATGAGATGACCGTTGTTATTCATTATTCGTACCTCAATGCCTCCACGGGGTTGATTGACGCCGCCTTACGCGCCGGGAAAAATCCCGACAGAAAGCCGATTGTCGAAAGTGTGATGACCGTGATTATCGCCACCGGCCAGTTGACCAGGGGGCGGCCCAGAAATTCCATGGCGCCCTCCATCGGGATAAGCCAGAAAGCCCGCGTGATCGCCAGGCTGAAGAGAATTCCCAGAAAGCCCCCGAATAGCGCAATAAACATCGCCTCCGTCATGAACTGTAATATGATATGTCCCTTGCGCGCCCCCAGCGCCATCTTGGTGCCGATCTCGCGCGTCCGCTCCCGTATCGCCACGTACATGATATTGGCCACGCCGACGCCAGCGATCACCAATGTCATGCCGCCGATAAACCACATGAATATTTTTATTCCCAGGAAGACCTTCCTTGTCACCTCGGCCTGCTCGACAGTATCCCAGAACCAGAGGGCGTGGGTGTCCTTGGGGTCGAACCGGTACTTGGACCCAAACACGCGGAACAGATCCTGCTCAACCGTCTTGGTGTTGACCCCGGGCTTGACCGAGTAAATGAAGTTGTCGAAATAGGGGTCGCCGAAAATTCCCACGAAGGTCGAGGCCGGGATCACGCCATAGTCCTCGTCGGGGCCGTGGTAGCTCGAATCCTGCATCTTCTTTACCATCACGCCCACTACTGTGAACGGGATACCATTTACCATAACCATCTTGCCGACAGGATCGACCGTGCCGAAAATCTCCTCGGCCACCTTCCAGCCCAGGAATATGGCCCGCCTCTTGGAGTCGAAATCAAATTGGTCGATAAACCGTCCGCCAGGCTGGGGGTAGTGCGAACGCATCTCGCCAAAATCGGGATATACGCCGCTGACAAGCTTGCTGACCTGTTTCTTGCCATATTCAATCGTCACGCCCCAGCGCATATACTCACCCGATATCTTGTCGACCCCGGCCACGCGGGCTTTGATAAGGTCCTGGTCCTCCGGCCGAAACATGATGCGCCGCCCCTGCGGCAACCCCTGGAATGGCATCGTTGTCTGCCCTGCCCAGAGGACAATAATCCCCTGGCCCATGCCGGAACTGGCCTTGTGCATCTGCCGCTCGATCCCGACACTGAATGCCATTAACAGAGTGATCGAAATCGTACCCCAGGTGATTGCCAGCACAGTTAGCGCCATGCGCAGTTTCTGCGCGCGAAACTCCCGCACCATCAGCTTTAAAAATAGCGATATTTTGTAAGCCAATAACATATCATTAATCAGTAACGGGCACGGCCCCGCATAAAGCAGGGGTAAACATGCCGTGCCCCTACAGGGTCATATCTGGCCTTCGTGCCACTGCATTCGCCTTTGATTCCGCATTCCGCATTTACTCATGCCTTCAGCGCCTCCACAGGATTGAGCCTGGCCGCCCGTCGGGCAGGGAAGAACCCGGCGATCAGGCCGATCGAGCCGATGATGGCGATAGCCACGAAAACGGTATTGGGAGAGATCACCGGATCGCCTACATACTCGCCAAGTTTCAAGAGTGGAAAAGCTTTCTCGAAGAATTTAGCAATGAAAAACCCGAAAAAGCCGCCTATGGCCGTGATCAGAAGCGATTCGACAATGATCTGAAACATGATGTGGGCGCGGGTCGCCCCCATAGCCATCTTGACACCAATCTCGCGAGTGCGCTCCTTGACCACCACGTACATGATATTGGCAGTTCCGATCCCGCCGACGATAAGCGTGAAGACGCCGATAATCCCGAGGAAAATCCTGAATCCCTCGAAAAACGGCCGCCACTCGCCCAGCGAGTCGTTGGTATCCCAGATCCAAAGGGCCTGCTCGTCTTTGGGATCGAAACTGTACTTTCGTCCGAGAACTTTGAAGACCTCCGCCTCAACCCTCTTCGAGCGCGCCGGGTCGGCCACCTGGTAGATCATGTTCTCGGGATGAGTGTGCCCCCACATTGTCTTGAAGGTCGTATAGGGGATATAAACCTTGCGCGTGTCGCGCCCGCGATAGGAGGAGTTCTGGTCCTTTTGCTTGAGGACACCCACCACTAGGAATGGGGTGCCCCGCAATGTTACGTACTTGCCGACCGGGTCGATCCCCTCGCCAAACAGGTCGGTTCTGATATCGGTGCCTAAGAATATTACCCTCTTGCGGTAGTCCAGGTCGATCTCATCCAGGAAGCGCCCGCCAGCCTCGGGGATCATGTTCCGCACGGCTCCCCACTCCGGCTTGACCCCAATGACATTCTGCGAGACCGTCTTCTTGCCATAGGTCAGCATCCCCATTCCAGCGTATTCGGGTGATGCCATCGTTATCTCGGGTATCTCGCGCTTGAGCATGTCGATATCATCATCGGTGAAGCGCACCCAACGCCCTTTGGGCAGCCCCTTATATGGCAGCGCCGTCTTGCCGCCCCAGACTATCACCAGCCGCTCGCCAAGACCCAGAAACTGTTTTTCCTGGTGGATATAGAGGCCGTTGCCGAATGCTACCAAAATGATGGTGGCCGCCGTGCCCCAGATGATACCAAAAGTAGTTAAGAGCGTACGCAGCTTCTGGCGGCGCACGTCATGGAAAAACTGCTTGAAGATGACGAGCGACTTCAAGCTACTTGATCTCCTTGGGCGGCCGCTCGACCACCTTTTCGCCCAGAGCCAATCCCTCGGTGACCTCGATATTGAGCCCGTCGGAAAGGCCGGTCTTGATATTCTTGAAATCTATCTTGCCGGTCGCCGAGTCCTGGACCTCAACCCGCGCGGTATCGGCCTGGAAACTGACCAGGCGCTCGGGGATTACCAGGATGCTGTCTTTCTTGGTGATGATGATCTCGGCGTTGGCGGAATACCCGGCTCGCAGCGCCTTAGTGCCGGCTTCAGTGATCTCGACTTCGAGATCGAACAACGTGGTGTTATCCTGTTTCTTGGCCTTGGGAGATATCTTCGAGAGCCTGCCGGTGAGCTTCTCATTCGGCAGAGCGCCGATCTTGAGGTCGACCGGCATCTCCTCCACCAGCTTGCCGACATCGATCTCGTCGACCGTTCCCTTAAAAACGAGCTTATCCATCGGAGCCAGAGTCAGCAGGGGAGTGCCGGCCTGGTAGGAGGTCAGCGGCACCACGGGATCGCCCTCATTGACCAGTTTCTCCAGCACCGTGCCATCGATTGGCGAGATAATAGTGTTCTGGTTTTTGCCATCGGAGGTTACCCCCTTCTGCAGAAGGTCGAACTTCTCCTGGGCCATGTGAAACCGCAGTTCCGATTCGGAGAGCTGCGTCTTGCTGATATCGAACTCGGCCTGGCTGATAAGTTTCTTGTCGTAAAGCTCCTTGCTGCGCTGGAATATGGTCTGAGCGTTTTTGTAGTCGAGATCGGCCAGGTCCAGAAGCCTCATGGCCTCGGAATATTCGATTGGCGTGGGATTGGGCGAAATCGTTATGAGGGGTTCGCCGGCTTTCACGTCGTCGCCGATATCGACATGCAGCCTTGTCACTATGCCCGATATCTTCGACTTGACCTGAACCTCCTGCCTCGGCTCCAGTCGCCCGATAGCCAGAGCTTTATCGACTATCGTCCCCTTGGTGACATCGACGAACTTGACGCCGGTTTCCTTTTCCTTGTTGGAGCCGAAAGCCAGGTAACCGGCCCCACCCAAGACTATTGCGATTGCCGCGATAATTATGAACTTTTTCATCGTTAGAGCGCTCCTTAGACTAAAAAGAAAGATATTCCCGCGTATTTGGTTTACGCATTAAGCCATTCCAAGGTTACATCGAAATTTCATATTCCCGAATTATGTCGATGGCAATAACATCCGGCTTCAGAAGGCGTTACGAGCAATGGGACGCGCCAGGCGACTGCTCCCGTAAAAGGTAAAGATAGTTCAAGCCCCTGCCTTTTGGGCTCCCCACCAACGCATCCGGCGCCAGGTATCTGCGGCTCGAAAGCTTCTTCGACGCCGTTCATCCCGAGCCTAATCTCGTGACGTAATTTGTGCCTGGCAACGGTTATCGGTATAAACGTTACGTAAATTGAATTGACATGTCCCCGCCTCCGAAATATATTTTTGACCGGGTATCGGGTTTTTAATCTGATACATTGAATACGGTGGGGGGCCGCCGGAGCGCCAATAGAGACTCCAGCATAATTGCACGGAACAAGCTCGGATTCGGATGTAACATATCACAGGCGAGAAAGGGTGGTCATGCGAAAAAGCTATAGGGAAATTGGGAAGCAGGCAGAGGATGCCGTGCGCGGTATAAAAGATCGAGACCTTCGCCGCGAGGCTTTCCGGATTCTGCTGCTGCAGTTCATAGCAGGCGGAAATGGCGGCAACGGGCAGGGACACAGAGCGGCGAGAAAGGCGCACGCTCCCGTTACGAAGACCGCGAGGCCGGCGGCGCATAAGCGCAAGGTCAAGATTCGACCGCTCAAGAGACCGGGCCGTCGGGGCGGCGGCGAGGGTACGGTGGCTATCCAGAAGCTTATTGACGCCGGCATCTTCAGGACAGGCCGCGACGCCGCCGGGATCATGAAGGAGTTGGCCCGCCGCCGGATGCCGCTGGAGCCGTCGCAGTTGCGCATGGTGCTGTTGCGCTTCTCGCGCGCCCGCAAGCTCAGACGCCGGGTCAAGATGAAAGGCCGAAAGGTCACGTACCTGTACTCGGTGAGGTAGAATTGATAAATTGTGCGGTCGGGTGGCCCCACCCGACCACATCAAAGTAATGACCGTCGGGTCAGGCGACCCGACGGCACGATAAACTTACCTGTATTCGGCAAGGTAGAGCGGGGTAGAGAATTCGATCGGGTTAGGCCCCGCCTAAAGCGAGGGTAATCCACCCGACTGCCCGATGTAGCCGAGGTCTCCCGGAGACCTCGGTTTTTCATCCATAAAAAGAACTCGTCATCGCGAGCGATCCGCAGGATCCTGAGGACCGAAGGGAGCGTGGCG
>MEWP01000090.1 GCA_001775395.1 candidate division Zixibacteria bacterium RBG_16_53_22
ATAACAACATACCGTATGAAATGCCGTTTAATAGATTTATTAATATTATTTCCATAAGAAATAGGCAATCAGCTACGGATTTCCCCGGGGAACAGGCTACTTAGTCCACCATCCATTTCCAAACACGCTAACTCCCTGTGTTGGCAGGACTAACCCACCCACCTTTTCCCGGGGCATATGTATAAATAATTTCGGGTGTTCCTCACCCTTGTTAAAGTGTCACCGATGTTACACCACCGGACATTACGGTATGGAGGGCTTCGCTGGTGAATCCCTCCATACCACTATACAACTATTTACTAACCCAGCTCTTCTTAAGCAGGCTCTGTACCAGTTTATCCCCGACCTTCTCGGTCTTCACTGTAGCCATGCCGAGCACTTCTGTCGTGTATTCACTACCTACCTTGGCATGTTTATAAATAACGTAATTACCTTCCCCGACACGTGCGTCACCAAAGTTGATAGTACCCATGATACCTTGATATTTGGTTTCGTCTAAAGCTTTGGCCAGTGCCTCGGGTGAGGTATCGCCACCGGTTTTCTTCAATGCTTCCAAGAATATCTGAGTTCCAGCATAAGCACCGTAAGAAACGCCGCCGGGCAGCTCCCCCCACCTCTTCTGGTAGGCAGCGACAAATTTTTTATTCTCCGGGGTATCGATGGTCCAGGTATAAGCGTCAGGGGTGATGATACCTACGGCCGTGTCGCCCATCTCCGCGATTACTTTAGGATGGGTTGAATGCCCGGACTGGGGCATGACTATGGGCATATCGACCTTATATTCCCGAAGCTGCTGGAAGCCGGGAATCACCGTGATACCCATGAACCAGGCCAGAACGGCATCGGCCTCCTTCAGAGTGGTGATGTACGGAGAGATATCCTTGGTGCCCAGGGGGACCCACTGGTCTTGAATGATTTTCCCTCCCCGGTCTTGGAATGCCGTCACGGCGCCACCGATGAAATCGCGACCGGCTATATAGTCTGTGCCCATGGTTGTCAATTCCCGGTAGCCCAATGCTTCATAATAATAAGCACCCCCGCTATAGCTAACCGAGGATAACGTTCCGAAGGGCGCCCAGGTCCAGGTAGCCTTTGCCTGGGCAGCGTTGGCAATACTGTACCAGTATATTAATTCAGGTATCCCGACTTTAGAAATATAGCCGGACACCGCCCCGACAACGCCGCCGTGGAAAGGCCCGAGAAGCATGGCGACTTTATCAGTTTCCACGAGCTTTCTGGCTTTATCCATGCCTATCGCCGGGTCACTGGCGTCGTCCTCTACTATAAGTTCTACCGGTCTGCCGGCAACCTCGGAGTTGGCTTCCTCCAGGGCGAGAATGGCGCCCTGCTTACCGGCTATGCCGTGCAGGGTAAGCGGGCCGGTAAAGTCTGACATAAACCCGATCTTAATTGGCGCCTTTGGTGCCGGTGCGGGTGTGGGTGCTGGTGCGGGTGCTGGTGCGGGTGCCGGGGCGGGGGCTGGTGCCGGGGCTGGTGCCGGCTTGGCACAGGCCGCGATAAGAGGCACCAGCATTGCCAAAATTACAATCAGATATAGAACTTTGCGTTTCATTTTTACCTCCCTGTTAATTTTTTAAAAGACTGGTTCGGAATTTTACTACTTTTTACTGTAATATCACACCTCCTTTTACGCCGTTTTCAGTTTCTTTCTCAGGGCCGCCGTCGCTTCGTCATCCACCTCAAAGGTCTTGGCATCAATGACGACCCCGTATATATTCCTGGCTGCCTCAATGGATATATATTCGTTGAGAGCGTCCAGGCGTACTTTCTCAACCTCCCTGTCAAGCGGGTCACCGACCCCCCCGCCGCCACCTGAATTGGAGACCAGAATGTCTCCCGGCTCAAGGTACTGCAAGTCCATGGTGCGGTATCTTATATGCTTCCCTTTTCTGATAATATCAAGTTTGGTTAGCGTCCCCCCTTTGCCTCCCAGGATGCCGACCGAACCGAATTTTTCACCGTCGGCGTTACCTGACATCGTCACGCAGTCAAGGGGTTTCCAGACCTTCCTGTCGTAGACGTTCAGCGCCTCGACGTGAGTGCCCGGACCTCCCCGCCATTGCCCCGCGCCGCAGGAATCCGTGAGGAACTCATAATGCAGCCACCGGTAAGGAATGTACCATTCCTCAACCTCTATCGGGGCCCTGATATGAGCGCCGCCCAGCGGGCTGGAGCCGTTGCCGTCCGTGGCATCAAATCCCCAGGCCGCACCGCTTGACGCAATGGCGTGGAAGGTGTGCGCCGTATACTCGGAGATGAACCCGGTCCGGGGGTCGATTATATCCCGCCGCTTGCCGGTATAGAGTGGATTTACGTGCCTGCCCCAGGTTGCCGGGGTCTCCTTGGGGACTATCTGCCCTATCGCCAGCATAACGCACTCGGTTATTTCCATACCCAGGGTGACGGCCTGCGAAGCAGACGTCGCCGGATATATCGGGTCGCACACGGTGCCCGGCTTGGTGATAATTTCCATGCAGTCAAAGAAGCCGTCGTTACGGGGCAGTCCTGGCGGCAGGCACCATAACAAACCACTGGTCACCGATGAACATACCTGCCCCACGGGAACGTTGATGAAATCTACCTGCGGGTCACTTTCTGTAAAATCAAAGACGAGCTTGCCCTCTTTTGGCTTAACCGTCAGGGCCAGTCTGACCCAGACCGGCTCGTCCGTCGTCCCGTCCCAATCGGCGGCCCGTTCTGCTTTGTAGGTCCCCGCCGGCCATTTTGATATTACGCCTTTCACCGTCGCCCGGGCCTTGTTTATCAGCTCGTTGCAGGCGGCCATTACGGTATCTTTTCCGTATACGTCGAGCAGGTCGAGGATTCTCTTCTCGATTATCCTCATCGACTCGAACACCAGCATATTGTCGGCACGTACCAGGGCAGCCCCCCTCAGGTTCCGGAGGATTACGGAGTAAGCAGTCTCATTAATTTTGCCGCGTTCGATGAGCTTTACCGGGGGTATCATCAATCCCTCACCGATGCAATCATAGGTGCGCGGAAAATAGCAGCCCGGATAAGCGCCGCCGCTATCATACTGGTGTGTCCGGGCAAAGTGGTAAAACAGGAGTTCGCCTTCGTAGAAGATGGGACGGAGAAACGACCAGTCGGCGACGTGGCCGAACTTCACGATAAATGGGTCGTTGCCGATAATGAAGTCGTCGGGATAGATGTTGTCCCGGCCTATCGTATCCAGCATCCCCCGGAGTGAGATGTCACTCCCCCCGGTGTGGACGGGCATGAAATTCCCGATGCTCAGCGTTCGCTCATCCTTGTCAAATAGCACCGTACCCAGGTCCCGGATGTGTGACGTGGGGACGGAGAAACACTGCCGGAATAGCCGGGCACCAAGCTCTTGATTGAGAGCATTCAACCTCGCCTCAACTACCGCTAGCGTTAAAGGGTCTACATTTGTGTGTTCCGTCATTATTTGCCTCCTGACCTCGATAATCCTCGTGCCACCTGTCTTCAGGAAATGGTTACGAGGTAGTTTCCATAGGCATCGACCTTAACTTCAGCTTCCGGGGGCACCACGATGGTCGTCTTCTGCTCCTCGATGATGGCGGGACCCTTAATAGCGATGCCGTGCTGTAACCTGTCTCCATCGTAGCACGGGGTCTCTTTAAACCCCCCGAGCTGCTTGAAATATACCTGGCGCCGGCGTTTCAGTGCCGCGGAGGGGTCTTGAGAGACGGGCGTTTGCTCCGCCAGCCGGAAGGGACGCCGCCTGGCTATCGCCCGCAGCTTGAGCAGGGCGATGACGGCCGGCAGGGCGGGGTCGGCCCAGCCGTAGAGGGCTTCGTGCCGACTGTGGAAAGCCGCCACCAGTTCCTTGAGGGTTGCGGCGGTGAAGTCAGTGCCCGGGCTTACCTCGGGCAGGGTGACATCAATATCACGGAGCTGGCCATAATACCGCATCTCGGCGCCGCGCACAATGGACATATCCTTCTTCCCGATACCCTGCCGTGCGAGGGTCTCGATGGCCTCTTTCTCCATGGCATCGTAAAGCGCTTTCACGTCATCAGCGCTGGCTTCATCGTCCCGGCGGTAATAGAAGCTGTTTAAGACATATCCGTAATCAGCCACGATCCCACCGAAGGCGGAGAACACCCCGGCGTGCTTGGGAATATATACTTTCTTCATACCCAGCCGGGCCGCCATGGCCACCCCGTGGACCGGGCCGGCCCCGCCCCCGGCGATAAGCACGAAATCACGTGGGTCATACCCCTTCTCGACGATGCTTAAAAAGACCCTCTCTCCCATGATGGTTTCTGACAAAGACGCGATTGAATAGGCCGCCTCGACCGCGTCCATCTTCAGCGGCCTGGCTATTTCTTCTTCGATAGCCTTCCTGGCTAAACTCGGGTTGAGCGGAATGGTGCCACCCAGGAAGTAATCAGCGGGAATGTAACCCAAAACAACATCGGCATCGGTGGTGGTAGGACGCTTGCCTCCCTTATCGTAGCAGGCCGGTCCCGGGTCGGCGCCGGCGCTTTCCGGTCCCACCCGGAGAATACCAAGCCTGTCTATCCAGGCAATTGACCCCCCGCCTTCCCCGATACTGGTGATATCCATGCTCTCCATGGCATTTTTCTGGTCGCCGATTATCATCTCGGTAGTGGTGGCAATGGTCCGGTCCTTGAGTACGCCGATATCGACGCTGGTGCCGCCCATGTCGAAGGTCAATACGTTGTTAAAGCCGCACTGTTCCGCCAGGAAGCGGCCCATCAGGGCACCGGTAGCCAGCCCGGACCCCAGCAGGTGCCCCGGGTTCTCCAGACTTAACTCAGCCGTGGTAACGTCCCCCAGGCCGGTGCTTAAGAGTAAAGTCCCCCTGAATTTAGCCTCTTTCAGCCGCTCTTCCAGTATCCTGAAAAAGCGGGTAAGCAGAGGCTTCACGTAGGCCGCAAACGTCGCCGTGCTGAGGCGGTCATACTCTATCCACCGCCGCATGATACGTGAAGACACCACGACGTCAGGGTACTCGGCCTTGACGATTTCGGCGGCTCTTTCCTCGTGGGCCGGGTTAATGTACGAGTGCAAGAAGCAGATGACGGGAACTTCAACTTTATACTCTTTGGCCTTTTTTACCGCGGCCAGGACATCGTTCTCTTTCAACGGGGTGATTACCTGTCCGTCATACTGGATGCGCTCCTCAACCCCAAACCGCAGGTATCGGGGTATTAAAACTCTCGGTGCCGGAACTTTGAGGTTGTATATGTCAACTTTGGGCATCGTGCGCCCTAATTCAAACGTATCCCGAAAGCCCTTGGTATAGAGCAGGCAGCACTTTGCCCCTTTTTCTTCCAGTATGGTATTCGTCGGCAGGGTGGTACCTATCGTTACCGTACTGGTGTTCCTCAGTAGTTCCTGCAACGTCAGATTTCGTTCTTCGGCCAGGCGCGTAATGCAGTTCATTATTCCTACGGCCGGCTCGGCGGGGGTAGTCTCAAATTTAGCCACACCAGTTTTCTGCTCCTCATCTATCAATACGCCATCAGTAAAGGTACCCCCTGTATCTATGATAATCTCAAACAACTTACCCTCCTTTGCTTATTTTAAAGATTGAAGCCCAGAATCAACTTGTTGCTCTGTGATTTTCCTAATGGCGCTGCAGCCTTATTTTCAACTTCTTGATTTTGGCTTCCAACTTTCTTAGTCTTGTCCTCTTGAATATTAATTGCTATACAAACCTGATATGCCGCGAAGATAACGAGACGATACGTATCGTATGATTCATACCGTATCACACTTATTTGCCGTTGTCAATACGGTGTATTGACTATTTAATGTCAAGAATTTATCGGTTATTTGGCATTGTCAATACCCGCATACTAGTTGATATCAAGAGCTTGTCCGTATGAGTCAGTGTTTCCGTCGTCTTTACCACTGCCAGTGATATGTGTTACAATTTGCTTGTGATTATGAAGAGTAAACCAAAGCCAAACCACGGGCGCAGGAATCAAGAATCTCGCCGTGCGTTATTAGAGGCCTTGAAGGAAATGCTGATTCAGCATCCATTAAGCTCGATTAGTATTGAAGTTGTTGCTGAACGAGCAGGTGTTAGTAAACAAACAATATATCGTTGGTATCACGACAAATCCGCATTATTTATAGATTTATATGAAACGGAGAGTGTCGATCGACTGATGATCCCGGACATGGGGTCGGTTGAGAAAGAGCTAAATGAATTAGCACTTCAGACCTGGCGTTTTTGGCGAGAAACGGCCTGTGGACAGGCATTTCGCCAATTAGTGGCAAGGTGTCAATCAAATCTTCATGCCTCAAATCAACTTAGAGACGACTTCATGCCGAGACGGCGGTTGTTCGTGACACAAATATTAAATCGGGCGGTCGCTCGCGGCGAGATAGAAAATGGCGATTGCGAGGTCTTTACAGATTTGTGGGTGGGTTTCAATTGGTATCACTTACTTACCAACTCATTAAATGACGAGTCAATTATCCCAACCATGGTTTCTATATTATTAAGCGGAGTTATGCGTAAATAATCTATGCCTCGCCCCTAATAGTTGTGCCGCTTCTTAACTCGTTGACGCAGTTA
>MEWP01000091.1 GCA_001775395.1 candidate division Zixibacteria bacterium RBG_16_53_22
CCCGGCAAAAAAGAAGCCGTGGAACCCTTCCAGGTCGGGGCCAAAATGCCGTCAATTTGGGAAACTTGACGGCACTTTCATATTACCGAGAGGTGACTGATACCTTCTCGACACCGCCCGGATTGATATTGCGGAACGGCATTATCTAAAGCGTTCGTTTTTTCCAGTTGGTTAGGACATTTACGTGGCCCTGTTCGAATTTGGCCAGGAACGAATACATGTTGTCGGCAACCGGGTCGCGGGCCTTGCCGATCTGCGATTGATAGAAATCGCGGGCGTGTTCCTCCAACTCGATGGCCATGTCGAGGATCCTACGGGGGTCGTCCGTGCGCTCCAATTCGGCCAGGCGGCGCCTGTGAATTTCGGCCATTTCCTCGGGGATCTCCGGCAGGCCTTCTTTTCTCATGATATCATTGTATGTCACCCATTTTTCAGAACGGACCAGGGAATCATATTCGGCCTCGAGGGTCCAATAGTGGTCTTTCTCCTCGCCGGCCAAACGTTCCATGAGCGATACGAATTCACGATCGGTGATCTTCTTCCCCGCTTTTTTATAGAAAACATAAGCGGCGAGTTCGGCGTTAATTCCCTGCGAAAGCGCGTCAAGCGATCTCTGTGTGGCCTCTTTCATCAAGCATTCCTTTCGTGGCCGAAGCCTCATATTTCGAGCATTATCATCATTGCTAACTAAAATCATTCGCAAAATAATCAGGGGTCCGGCATTTGTCAACCTCGGCGGATGCGGCGGATAAATAGGGTCCGGGTCAACTCAAGGCATATAAAACACTTGCGCTTGCCGATTTTCTTTATTAACTACTTGGGATATTTTTATTAATGCGATCCGGCATTAATAAATGCGGCAATGATTGAAGGAGTTGAAAATTGAAGCTGCCTCGACTGGCATATAACTGGCTTTCCACGGCCGGAGCCATAATAGCGGTATCAACCGCCCTGCTGATTCTGTTTTCACTATTGCTTTCCATATTCGGGCATGTCGACAATCCATACCTCGGCATTTTTATCTACATGGTGTTGCCGCCTATCCTCTTTATCGGGTTGATCTTAATTCCGCTGGGCATGTGGCGAAGATGGCTGCAGATAAAGAGGGGCGAAAGAATGGAGATGGAGGTCAAATGGCCATACATTGACCTCAACAAAAGAACTCATCGCAACGCCTTTTTCATATTTATCGCTGGATCGCTGGTCTTTCTGATGATTGGCGCGGTCGTCTCATACCAGGCGTATCATTTCACCGAATCGGTGAGATTCTGCGGCACAACCTGCCACGCTGTCATGAATCCCGAACACGTAGCTTACCAGAATTCGCCGCACGCCAGGGTGGCCTGCACCGATTGCCATGTCGGTTCGGGCGCGGGATGGTATACTAAGTCGAAACTCTCCGGGTTGTACCAGGTCTACGCCGTGCTGGCCGATGTCTATCCCAGGCCGATTCCAACACCGGTCAGGAATCTTCGCCCGGCCCAGGAGACATGCGAACAATGCCACTGGCCACAACAGTTTTTCGGCGCCCAGCAGAGGCAGTTCAATCATTACAAGTATAACGACAGCAGCTCGCACTGGCCGATCAACATGTTGATCAAGACGGGCGGGGGCGATCCCAAAACCGGACAGGTGGCGGGAATTCACTGGCACATGAATATCGGGTTCCGGGTAGAGTATATTGCCCGCGACGAGAAGCGTCAGGATATCCCCTGGGTTCGAGTCAACGACAGGCGAACCGGGCGTATTACGGTCTACCAGGACGAGAATAATCCGCTGACCGAGGAGGAGTTAAGAGCCGCCACGCCCCGTGTCATGGATTGCATGGACTGCCATAACCGTCCCAGCCACATATATAATTCGCCCGATTATTCGATAGATCTCGCTATCCTGACCGGTCAGATCGACAGAGATATACCGGATATCAAGCGTGTGGCGGTGGAGAATATGGCCAGGGAATATGGCACGCACGATTCGGCTATTACCGAGATCGCCAATTCGATGATAGACTATTATCGTGTCAATCGCCGCGAGGCTTACGAGAAGATGAGGGTCCAGATCGATGAGGCCGCGGTGGCAACCCAGAAGGCCTTTTCGAACAACATCTTCCCGGAAATGAAGGTTCGCTGGTCGGCGTACCCCAACAATATCGGCCATTTCACAAGTGTCGGCTGCATGCGGTGCCACATGGGAAATCATAAGAACGAGGACGGCGTGGCGATCACGCATGATTGCGACGCCTGTCATATTATTCTCTCTCAGGGGCAGAGCGACTCAATCCTGGTTTCGACGACGGCGAGAGGATTCGAATTCCGGCATCCCGAGGATATCGGCGATGCCTGGAAGGAGATGGGATGTTTCGAATGTCACTCCGGGGTGCAGCCATAGGTTAGGCGGGTTTTCGGGCGGCATCAAACCCAAATTCCCTTACGCACCTTGAGTTTCAAGACATGCCTGGCTTGTCGTCTCCAATTCAATTTATTGATAGAACGAGGCGATTTTTGAAATTCGCCAAGCTCGCTAGCTATCCACATATTTCATCGAAGCGTGTACGCCGCCTGCGGGCCGCCGGCCCCCTGGGCCAAGAAACCCGGCCCGGATGCGATTTGCGGGGATGTTATCGGCGTGAAACTCTGGTTAGCGGAATGACGACGTTTCAAAGGCCGGGTTTCTCCCCTCGCCGGAGGCGAGGGGGCGGCCCGCTGGCCAGAACACTATGCCACCGAAACGCGCAGGCGCTTCTTTACGATTCGGGCCAGACGGCCGATGCCCTTGACGATTTGGCTCTCCGACGGGTATGAATAGTTGAGGCGCATGGCATTGGCGCCGGAGCCGTCATAGAAAAATCCTGAGCCGATAACGTAGGCTACTTTGAGCTCGATGGCTTCATTGAGCATTTCGAGTGTGTCCATATACTCGGGCAGGCGCAGCCACAGAAACATGCCGCCATCGGGCTTGGACCACCAGATACCCTCCTCTCTTGGCATGAGCGTTTCGAGCGCATCGAGCATGACTGCCGCCTTCCGCCTGTAAAGCTGCTTGCTTATCTCGATCTGCCGGTCGACATGGCCATCTTTGAGAAGAAAAGCCGCCACCATCGATACGAAAGCCGCCGTGCAGAGGTCTGTCCCCTGCTTGGCGATCACCATCTTTTCGATTACCGGTTTCGGCCCGACAACCCATCCCAGCCTGAAGCCGGGACAGAAAATTTTCGAGAATGTTTTCATGAGCAGGACCCGGCCCTCAATGTCCATGGTGTAGAGCGAGGGAATAGTCTCGCCGTTGTAGCGAAGCTCGGAATAAGGGCTGTCCTCCACCACGAGGAGATTATACTTATTGGCGATCTCCAGAACCCGCTTGCGCCTTTCATAGGAAAGGGTGAGTCCCGACGGATTCTGGAATTCCGGTATGAGGTAAATGAATTTCGGTTTGCGGCCGTCGTCGATCAAGCGTATTACAAGACGCTCAAGTTGATCGGGGTCGATACCATCCCGGTCCATCTCGATTCCCTGGAAGTCGGCGTCGAAAGCCCTGAAAGCCTGTATGGCGCCGACATAGGTTGGTTTTTCGACTATGACCGGATCACGGGGATCAATGAAAACCTTAGATAGCAGATCGAGACCCTGCTGCGATGATGAGACCACGAGCATATCATCGGTGTCTACTCTTATACCCTGCCGTCCCAAGAAATCGCGGAGTTGTTCCTTCAGAAACGGTTCGCCCTCGGTGGGGCTATATTGAAGCGCCAGGCGTCCGCACTCATCAATGGCCTTAGTCGAGGCCGCCTTGACAGCATCATAGGGAAATATGGCTGGGTCAGGGAGCCCGCCGCCGAACGAAATTGTCTCAGGGCGTCGTGTTAATTTGAGTAGTTCTCTTATCTCGGAGCGTTTGAGCCGTCCAGCCATTGAGGAAAAAGGGAATTCGATCATTTGCAGCTCCTTTCACCAAGAGCCAAAAAAGGCGACTTTTTGTCTTGACTTACGATATAAATACATATATAAATACAATTGTGTTACAATTTTAATGTCACTATGACAATAAGATCAAGAAATGGTTTACTTAACAATACATCGATGACGTAACTCATTGATAAATAATAGGATGGCCAATATGATTTGGAAACCTGTCATAATCCGTGGATCCGAGCCGCTGGCCCTGGCATTGCTAAAGGCGCTTGCCGATGATATTGCTTGCGGATCTCTTCCTGCGGGCGCCCGCCTTCCTACCCAGAGGGAGGTGGCTGACGATTTGAAAATCGCTCTGGGCACCGTGACGAGGGCATTTAATGAGGCCGAGAAGAGGGGCCTCATCTATGGCGATGGCAGGCGAGGAACATTCGTCGGTGAAACGCCCGGAGGGCGCAGGCTGCTGTCGGCCATGAGCAGCGCCGCGATAGCTGGTGTCGACCTCAGCAGGAATCATCCGGCTCATGCCTACGACCCGGACCTTAGGAGCGTTCTTCGGCAGATAGCCAGAACCCCTGAAATAGGAAGGTTGCTCCAGTATCCCCCGGGAGCGGGATTTTCGCACCACCGGGAAGCCGGCGCGCGCTGGTTGAAAACGATGGGATTCGAGGTCGATCCCCAGCGGGTGTTCTTATGCAGTGGAGCCCAGCACGCTCTGACCATGGCATTTGCGGCGGAGACCCATTCGGGAGACGCGGTGGCCGCCGAGGAATATACATACCCTGGCGCCAAGGCCGCCTGCGAAATGCTGGGGTTGGAGCTGGTGGGAATTCCTATGGATGATGACGGGATCATTCCTGACGCGCTGGAATCTCATTGCCGGCACGGAAGAATTCGCTTGTTATACTGCAATCCGACTTTGCATAATCCAACCACCAGAACGTCCTCGACGGCGCGGCGCAAGGAGCTCATAGCTATCGCCGAAAAGCACGATTTCGTCATAGTCGAGGATGAGATTCTCTCGCCTCTGCTGGACAGGCCGGTCGGGTATCTGGCGGCCATGGCGCCCGAGAGGTGTTATTATATAGTCTCAACATCAAAGGCCGTGGCGGCTGGACTGAGATTAGGTTTCATAGTGGCGCCGCAGAAATCGCGCCAGAGGCTGGTTGATTCCCTGCAGACCTCAAACCTTGGCGGGCCGCCGTTGATGGCCGAAGTGTTCACGCGTTGGCTCGACAATGGCGTCATTGAGAGGACGATCTCAAAAAGGAGGAGGGAGATCGCCGCCTTGCACCAGATCACGCGCGAGACATTGAAGGAATTTGATCTCCACTCGCATCGATCATCCTATAACGCCTGGCTGGTGCTGCCGGACAACTGGACAAGCGCTGATTTCGCGTCGGAAGCCCAGAGACGAGGGGTCTTGGTGACCCCGTCGGAAATATTCGCGGTCGACAAGAGAAGCCCGAACAATGCCGTGCGGCTATCGATCGGCTCGATATCCGATCGCCGGCAACTGCAACACGGGCTCGAAGTACTAAGGGACATTCTTGCGGGGATCACCCCAAAGGAGTCGGTCAAGGTATAGGCAATTCAAACATCGCGATGCATCTCACCACCGAATGCAGCGGCCAACCGAATTTATTCTTTAAAGTAGAGCTTGATATTCACTATTTCCGGCCGATTCCCTGTCCTGACCGGAGGGCCCCATGTGCCCACACCCGAGGAAACATAGATATGGGTGCCATCCTTGTTCTTATAACCCCAACTGACCTCGTATACAGCTTTGGTAATGAAATTGAACGGCCAGAGTTGGCCGTGATGCGTGTGGCCTGAGATTTGGAGGTCGATGTTGCGCGATGAGACCTGCTCCAATTCAAACGGCTGGTGGTCCATCAATATCACGGGAAGGCTCGTGTCAACCTGAGTTAGGAGCTGGTCGAGGGGTAGACGCCGGCGACCGGTGAAGCCGGCGATGGAGCGATCCTCGCGACCGACGAGGAAGAAAGCGTCATCTATTTTCACGACGCTATCGCGGAGGAGCGTGATCTCGTGCTCCAAGAGATAGCGGGTGGCAGCCTCGACACCGCCGATATATTCATGGTTGCCGGTAATGGCATAGACACCGAGAGGGGCCTTAATCCGCCTCAGCGATTCGCCGATATTCTCGCGAATTACGGGCGCCAGATCCTCATCGAGGATATCGCCGGGGAAAAGGACTATGTCGGGCTTGAGGGCCAGGATCTCGTCGGCGATCAGATCGAACCTGTGCCGCCCCACCAGCGTGCCGAGGTGGATATCGCTGGCGCTGACAATATTCAGCGAATTGCGGCCGTTGGCCGACTTGGGAATATCGAGGTTAAGTGTACGGATCCGGGGCGAGAGGGCATTTATATACCCCACCATTAATATCGTGGCCACCAGGCCAATCGATGAGAGCGCGATTATCTCCTTAACCCTGGGGTAATTGGCCCGGATAAAATGTGGGTAGAACGGCATAAAATGATTAATGAGTCTTACGATATCCAGAATGTAAATTATGAGAAAGAAATAGAGCATAGCTCCCAGCCAGAAAGAACCGACCCAGACAAGCATGTCGCTCAACCGGGAGAGATAGATTCGTTCGAGGAAGCGGCCGACTATGAACGATGCAGCCACAAGAGCGAAGGCGACCGCGTAATAGACTCGAACAGTCGAGCCCGGAGGAATCGCCTGCCAGCCCCTGACGAAAATATAGCAGTTGACGACGCCGTAAATTGCCAGGACTATCGAGAAGAATATCAAAAAGTTAGTCATCTTCATTTTTCAATGCCCCCAATATATGATCGATTCGGTAATTACGCCCCCGATGGGGGCAAGAAGCTCAGGATTTGTCGGACAAAGCTCTTTAAAATATCGAAAGCTTGACGTATTTTTTTGGATTTTCCTGAATATCCGCGATTAGCTCGTTGAGGGCGTCCATGGTATCGCTGATTTTCAAATAGAGATCGTCGTTATTGATAAACTGCCCGGCGCTGCCATCGCCGCTGTTGATCTTGGCCATGGTATAATCCACAGAGGTCAGCAGGCTGTCCAGCCGCCGATAAAGGCCATCATCCACCATCATGCGCCCAAGGCTTCCCTGGCCGGCGTTGACAGTTTCCAGGAATGTCTTCATCTCCGCCAGCGACGCCGTCAAATTTTTATAAAGCGATGGATCGTTCACAAGCATGGCCAAAAAACCCTGGCCGCTGTTGATTTTGATAGTGATATCCGACCACATGTCGAGGAGGGAATCGAGGCTCATGTAGAGCCTGGGATCGTTGATGATCTGGGCCAGGCTGCCCTCGCCGTGGTTGATTTTCCATGAGATTTCCTTGGCGTTCTGAGCCGTGATCTTGAGGTCGGTCAGAGCGTCGCCGCTCTTGGATATGAGATCGTCAAACTGCGTGGCTTCGATGCTGGCGATGAATTCTCCCTGCCTGACCTGCGGCGATTCCGGTGAGCCGACAGTGATGTCGACGGTCCTGTCTCCAAGCAATCCCTGGCTACCCAAACGGGCGTTGGAGTCCTGCCTGATCCTGGTGAAGCTGGCCTCGCTGATCGACATCTCGATAATGATCGCCTTGCCCGCTCCCTCCGGCGAGAACCTGATATCACTGACGCTTCCAACCTTGACTCCGCCGAGGCGCACCGGGGCTCCGACAGTGAGGCCCTCGACGTTTTCAAACCTGACCTTGAGCTCATATTTCGCCGTGAATATGCCCTCCTGGCCGCCGACAATGAAAATGGCTCCGAAAATTATCAGGAAACCAATGGCCAGCAGGATACCGATCCTGAGCTCTTTTCCTGTTTCCTTACTCATTTATACCGCCACCTTTCCGCCTGTTCTGAAGGACTTGACGAATTCATTTTCGCTTTCAAAAAACTCCTCCGGCGTGCCCTCGAAATGCACTTCCCCATCCTTAATCAGCACCAGTTTCTGGCCGACGAACGAGGCGCTTTCGAGGTCGTGGGTGACCACGATGACCGTGGTCCCGGTCTGGACTTGAACCCTTTTTATTAACTCGTTAATGGTTTGCGCGGTTATCGGATCGAGTCCGGTGGTGGGCTCATCGAAGAAGATATAATCGGGATCGCCGGCCATGGCCCGCGCCAAGGCAATCCTTTTCTGCATGCCACCGGAAAGCTCCGAGGGCATGAGATTTTCGGTGCCCGACATCTCGACAAAGGCCAGCTTCTCCTCGACGCGACGCCTGATCTCACCCTCCGACATATCGGTGTGCTCTTTAAGCGTGTAGGCCACGTTCTCGAAAACATTCATGGAATCGAACAAAGCCGACCCCTGAAACAACATCCCCATTTTCCTGCGGACGGTCATCATGTCGGCCTCGGAGAAATCGGTGGTGTCGACATTGTCGACGTGAATTCGGCCGGAATCCAGAGGCAGGAGGCGCAGGATCAGTTTCAGCAGGACGCTTTTTCCGGTGCCGGATCTTCCCAGCACGACAGTCGTCCGGCCGCCCTCGAATTCGAGCGAGAGATCCACCAGAACCGGCTTGTCGCCGAAGCTTTTCGAGAGATTTTCGATCTTGATCATTCCGGCCCGCTGATAAGAAAGAATATCTTGGTCATTACGAAATCGAGAACAAAGATGAAGATCGAGGAAATCACAACCGACATGGTGGTGGCGCTGCCGACCCCCTTGGTGCCGCCGCTGGTATTCATACCCAGGTAGCAGCCGATAGTTCCAATTATGAAGGCGAATACGACCGGCTTGATCAGCCCGGAAATCAGATCGCTCATCAATAGGGCGTTGAGAACGGTCGATTTGTAAAGCTCGTATCCGACATTCAGGTTGGTGGTGGCGATAAGCATTCCGCCAAGCAATCCGACGAAATCGGCCACAGCCACCAACACCGGCAGCATGATAAGGAGCGAGACGATCCTGGTAACGACAAGTTTCTTATAGGGGTCGGTGGCCATAGCCCGCATAGCATCGATTTGATCGGTGACGCGCATGGACCCCAGTTCGGCGGTGATACCGGCGCCCACCCGTCCGGCCACCACCAGGGCCGTCAGAACGGGGCCCAGCTCACGGACCAGGGACAGGGCCACGACCGAGCCGATATAAGCCTTGGCCCCGAATCGGCTCATTTCCATGCCGGTCTGAAAGGCCATAACCATGCCGGTGAAGACGCCAGTGAGCGTGACGATGGAGAGCGACCTGTACCCAATCTGATAGAGCTGCTCAATTGTCTCTTTGAAATAAAACCGCCCGGAGAAAAAGGCCCTGATGGAAAGACCGACAAACTGAGCGTATTTATAAAGATGGATAAGGAATTGCCCTATGGGCGTATCTGTCAAGAACTTCACCGCTATCTCTATGACTCCCAAGAATCACTATATTAGAATCTGCCTGGACAGACCCAGGCCATCGTCCAGCCGCGAATATACCACACAGCCGCGCGTCATGCCAAGCCAATTTGACGACCGCGCGACCCAAATTTCGAAATTACCGAATCAGGCATCAAACAACAAATACTCGGGTTATGACGGCGCCATTCGATGGAGGGCCGGCCCGCAGAAATAGAAAAGCCCCCGCCGCAAACGGGCGGGGGCTTTTGACTCATAGTGAGTGTTTGTTCCTACTTAATCATGATCATCTTCTTGGCCAGGGCGTTGCCCTCGACCTTGAGGATGTAGAAATAGGCTCCGGACGAAAGCTGGGCGCCGGCGTCATTGGTGCCGTCCCAGATAACGGAGCCGTAACCGGCATCCATCTCGGATTCGACCAGGGTTCTCACTTTCTGACCCAGAAGATTGAATACCAGAAGGCTGACATGGGACCGAATCGGCAGGGCGAATTCGATCTCCGTTGTCGGATTGAACGGATTGGGATAATTCTGGGCAAGCGCGAACTCCTTCGGCAACCCGGATGCGTCATCGAATACACCGACCGGATCGACCACAAACGTAACCGGGATAGTGATGATCGACTGATCGGGATCGTTGGAATTCAGGATGACGTTGCCGGTAAGGGTTCCAGGCTGCTGATCGACAGCGCTCATGAGAACCACGGCAATGCCCGAGCCGCCCGGGGGAACGGTCAAGCTGGTCGGGTTGACCGACAGCCATGGTGTTTGAACCGTGCCTACCATGCAAACGGCAAGATCAATATCATCAGGGGCCAGATTAGTGCCATCGAATACATAAGATGAACCATCGCCAGTAAGGGAGTTTTGCCACAGGAACCAGCAACCGTCGGTACTGGAGCCCTGAATCGACACCCAACCTTCAAACATCGTAACTGGAGGTGTAAGAGCAGAGACATATTCCTTCTGAATGAAGCTGGAGAACGTCTGGCCAGTCGGGGCGCCGGAAATTGTGAGATTATAGGTAGCGACGGGGTTACCGGGTGTTCCGCCGGCATCCTGGTAGAAGATGACCTGGAAATCGGCCGGATCTTCATCGCACTCGAACCAACCGCCTGAATAAACTGCATCGATACCCCAGAAGTGAATCTCGGTAACCTCGGCAGCCAGGCCGGTCAAGCTCTCATATCTCAGGTAATTCGGTTCCACATCGGTGGTACCGAATGTCCAGCTATCGGTCGGCAGGGTTGGATCCTGGCCGAAGAGGGAGCCGGTCGGGCAGACGATATCAAGCGTCATGGGGGGATCGTTGGGGTTGTCAATTTCGGAATTTCCGGCATTGAACTCCATGTCGGGCCGAGGCTCAATTGGCGCCGGCGGCGTTCCGGAGGCGGCACGATTCATTTGGGTGGTGATATTGACTATCAGCGGCGCGGTGCCGGTGTTGGTGATTGTCAGAGTATCCTGGTCGGTGCCGCCCTGAATTGCGCGTCCGCTGACGCTGGTTGGGGTAACGCCGATGTTGGCGCTGGTCAATTCGCAATCGACAAAACCCATATCATCGATATACCAGCCCGCATATTGCACGGAGGGATCGGTTCCAAAAACCAATCTCACCATTATGTCTGAGTTGGCATAAGCAGTAAGCGGGAAGGTGATGATCTCCCAGACCTGCTGGCCGTGCCCGGTAAAAATCGAATCGGGATAGAGGGGATTCGAGGTGTTGGCCACACCATTATACCCTGTCGTGGGCGAAATAACTGTCCAGGTGCCGCCACCATCGGTAGAGACGCCGAAATTGGCACCATCGTAATTGGCCTCGGTGTCATACCAGTGCGCGAATGCGATCGCGGGGGCGGCCCCGGCATGGGTGCTGAAAATCAACTGGCTAACGGTGCTGGCATTATAGTTTCCAGAGAGGTTTGTGGCCCAGCAATTAACGCCGGAGTAGGCCGAGCCCGGGCCGGATGTGGGCGTGCCCCATTGCCAATCGCCATCAGCCGTGAAGCCGCCGTTGCCGGATTCAAAATCGTATAGCAGGCTATAAACCGCCATGGCAGTGCGGGACGTATCGTTATAGCGGTTTTCGTCGGCAGGCAATTCGGCAATGCCGGTGAACGTATAGAGGCCGCCGGCCGAGGGCGTAAATTGCGCGAATGTTACCGTTGAAGTAGCTCCCGGCGCAAGGGTGGAAATAGATTGCGTGTTGTTGTATCCACCGGGATTGACTGTCAGCCTAACCGGGATGTTGCTTTCGGTGGCAGTACCCCAGTTACGGAAAGTGACCTGGGGTGTGACCGGGTTGCCGATCTGGCCGGAACCCGGAACGCCCGAAAACAGCCCGGCGCCGATATCATGGCCCATTTGCGGAACCGCGTATCTGAGGGCGAGGTTATTTCTGAGATATACCTGGTTAAAAGCGACCTGAAGGCCGTCCGTTCCGGTTTCGTTTTCTATGCCGACGGTGACATCGGATTGCCAGGTTGTGCCATTTCCGTACTGAGCAACAATGCTCATATCGTCGGAATCGAGGATAACCTGGATATCATGCGGGGCAGTTGGATCGGGGTAGTATGGCCAACCCACCCAGGAGACGATGAAGCGGTGCTCGACAGAGTCGTAATAGTAATAGCAATGCCCCACCGAGCCGCCATCGAGGTCATCCCATTCGACAGCCACGATGGCGTTGGGGTTCGAGCTCGTCGGGATGGCGTAGTTGGACAGGTAGTTGCTCGTCTGCGGCAGGAAAGAGATCCAGCCGTTGGTGGATACCGTGACTTCGGTGTAATCAACGCCGTAGAAACTAAACGTGGTTCCGATCGGGATACCAGTGACATATCCGTCATCTACAGTACCGTTCCAACTCGTGATTTCAGTACCGTTGGTGCTGATGTCGATCCAGTTGTAAACGGGGCCGTCGCCCTCATCGGAATCGACCCACAGATAGCCGAAAGCATCGGGGCCGCCGCGGCTGAGGAGCAATTCGCCAGAGCCGCCGCCGTCCGCCGCGGCCTTATCTTTTTCGAGCAGTTGCGCGGCCTCGTCGGCAAATGCAAAGCTAAAAGCCAGGGCGAAGATTAAGGTTAACATTAACAATCGTTTCATGAGTACCTCCTTAGTACAGCTTTCCTGTTATTAACCCTCTGATTCAATATCGACAATATTTATATCAAAATGATAACGTGCCGGTCGGATAGAAATGATTTGGATTGGAAAAAAACACAAAGATATCCCGCCGCATGAACAAACCGCTTAAGTCTCGCCCCGGATACAATAATTTACTTTCTCCCCGCGAGTATTATATGAGTCAGCCATGAAAATTCAACAATTATCTTGTGCTTCAATAATTATTTCGGGTCCATTAAACCTGACGGCCGAGGCGATTATCGGGGTCCGTTCAGCAGTGAATTTCCGGCGCTTCTTAAGACTATCGGTTCCGTCGATTAGGCCTTTTGCGCGATATTTACGGCCTGAGCAATCGGCATCATGGACAGTATCAATTAGCGGGCAGAGATGGTATCGACGCTCTGTGGTCTCGGGATAAGCGGATATGATCCAGAAATTTGGCCGCGACCCGGTTTATCGTCTCTTTTCCAGAAGCCATCCCCATGTGTCCCAGGCCAAGCAAACCGCGCACCTCCGCGGCGGCAATTGTCCTGGCCAGGAGATCGGTGATAATTCGGGTTGGCGCAGGAGAATCGAGACCATAGAGCAGGACTGTCGGCGCTGTGATTTTTCTGTAATCGGACAGAGGGGTTCTGGAATTGAAGATGGCCTGGAAATCGAGCGCCACCTTATTCATCTTGAGGGCCAGTTGGTCTCGTAACTTGTCCGCGTACGATGCGAACGAGCCGGCGCCGGACCAGTAGTCGACGAAAGCGCGGGCGGCCTCGGCCGGTTTACCGCGGGCCATTTGGGTAGTGATCTCGGAATCAAGGGATGCAATCTCGCGTGCCGCCTGAGCGGTCTCCTGGCGCTGATCGAGCAGGCCGAAAAGGACCGGTTCGTAGACAATGATGCCGGCGATTATTTGGGGGTGTCTGAGGGCGGCGGTCAGGCCGACAGCGCCACCATACGAATGGCCGACAACGAAAATCGGCTCGCGGGATTCGGAAAATATATCGTCCAACAGTTCGGCCTCGCGATCGAGGGAAAACGCGCCTGTTCCCGGCCACATGGGCGTATCGCCGTATCCATAAAGGTCGACAGCGACCACTCGGAACCGATCCGAAATCAATTCCGATAAAGATTCAAATTGCCGCGAGGACGATAGGCTGCAATGAAGACATAACACGGTCGGTCCCTGGCCCCGAGACCAGCAGGCTGGAGATATTTTTGGCATGTGCGCCGGCTCCTGAATCAAGAATATTGTCGATACCCCCCTGCACTCGATTATCGAAAAAAACAAACCTGGACAGCCCAATGTTTCCCGTGATACGCGATTTGCGGATCGAATAAACGGAACAGGAGCGCGCGCATGATGGTTAAGCCCGGAAACAATCAAACTCAAACCAAGACTGTGGGGAATGAAATGAAAATCGGAATACTCGGCTCCGGGATGGTTGGCCAGCAGCTTGGGCTGGGACTTAGCGGGTCCGGCCACCTGGTGAAAATTGGAACTCGAAACCCCGACAAGCTGAGAGATTGGCAAAAGCAAACCGGCGAGAAAGTCACCATCGGAAGCCCGGCCGAGGCAGCGGCGTTTGGCGAGATCGTCATAATAGCAACGAAATGGGCCGATGAGGCCACCCTCAAGGCCATTGACTCGGCCGACAGGTATAATTTCAAGGGAAAGATCGTGATCGATGTCACTAATCCGCTTGTATCGGATGGCCCGGGCAAGCCGCCGATACCGGGAGTCGGCTACCCTGACTCCGCCGGAGCGATTATCCAGAAACGACTTCCCGAGTCCAGGGTGGTCAAGGCATTCAATATTATCGGCGCGCATTACATGACTAATCCGAAACTCGAGGAAGGAGCGGCCACGATGTTTATTTGCGGTGATGACAAAGCATCAAACGATTTTGTCGCGAAGCTCGCCGCCGATTGGGGCTGGGATGTGGTCGATATCGGGGGGATACGAGAATCTTACTTGCTGGAGGCGCTGGCCATGCTCTGGATAAGATATGGATTCCTCAATAATCATTGGAAACATGCGTTCAAGCTGCTGAGGAAATGATGAAGATCAAAGGCGTCGGGTCTGACCCCGCACTGGGCCAAACGGACTCGGGCAGGGTTGAAAGACCTGACGCCAGCCATAGTCAGGCAGACTAAATTCCTGGTCTTACCCGATACCACACTCATTTGCCAGATCTGGGCTTGAGGCTGAATAGATATCTTGCCAGCAGTCCAGCTCGCACGATTCCAATTCCCTGATGAGTTGGATGGAATCTTGTTTCTCTTCTATCATCACCTTAAATAAACAGATCCAAATGTCAAAATTTCCTGCACTAACAAGACATAAGGCATTTTACGGCAAGCACCCTAAGCCCTTTTTCGGAACTCTAACAAAAGGAATATTTGTTATTATCCAAAATAACGGCAACGGCACCCTTGGATTTTTCGGATCTTGGGATGTTCATGTCACTTTTGTTGTTGCCGATCATGCTCGTTTTGCCTACTTTATTTGCTGTTAATGGGGAATTTTGCCCCGCTAACAAAAGGCTGTAGCGATTGAAAATAAATTGACACCTTTTTGCGATACTCCCTAATCCCTGGAGGCCTTATGAGGCGTTTTTTAGTTTTCGGTTTGTTGTTCACCTCATCGTTAACCGTGCCTGGTCACCTTCCGGCCAATCAGTCAGTTCAAATCGTCCCTGATGTCAGCACTGTCACGGCTGGTTTTAATATCACATCTTCCGACCTGTCCCGGACAGATTTCAGTGTCGGGATTCCGGCCATCTCCCTTTCTTCGGTTGAGTTAAACTCCACCCAATACCGGGAAGTGTCCTTGCCGGTGGCGGAATACCTGAACCTGGCCGAAACCTCTGAAGAGGGCAAGCCGGACATTCCCGGTCTAACCACCATGATCATTATACCCAATCGGGCCGGTGTCCGGCTCAATGTTGCCTACTCCGGATATGACGTATTCGAGAATATCAATCTGGCGCCGGTCCAGCCGGCCCAGCCCGAGTCTGATCCCACGCCGGTTCCGTTCGCGATCGATGAACCGGCTTATAACACCGACGATTTTTACCCCGGCCCCCTGGCCGAGGCATCCGAGCCTCAGATCATGCGTGACGTTCGCTTTATACAAGTGGCCCTGTACCCGGTGCAGTATAATCCGGTCAGCAAGGAAATGCGCGTTTATCGCGACTTATCGGTGTCGATTTCATACGACGGTGAAGTCGTCAATCCCAAGCTTATCAGGCATAGATATCTTTCCGACGGTTTCTACCCAATTTACAAGAATATGTTTTCCAATTTCGACGAGATATTCTCCACAACCGAGGTGAGGCGAGGCGGATACATGATCATCGCCAAGCCGATGTATATCGACTCTCTCAAGGCGTTGGCAGAGTGGAAGCATCGCAAGGGGTATCATGTCAAGGTGGTATCCACGCATGAGATCGATTCCCTGGACAATAATCCCAGCAGCCAACAGATCTTTAATTATATTCAAAACGCCTACCGTACCTGGGATACGCCCCCGGAATATGTCATGATCATAGGTGACCAGGACCTACTGACCACATCCGGCGTCGATGATTATCCTTACTCGTCGTATCCCTCGGATCACAAATATGCCTGCGTGGAAGGCACCGATTACCTGCCGGAGCTTTTCGTAGGGCGGTTATCTGTCGATAATATGGCGGAATTCAGAAAGGCCGTTTCGAAAATATTCAAATATGAGCGCAACCCTCAGATGTTCGATCCTCAACATTGGATACGCGGTCTTTCAATAGGCTACACTTGGTATGCGACGGCCCGGCTCACGACGCTCTGGGTACGTCAACTTCAACTGCAGCACGGCTTCGTGCGCGTCGATTCGATTTTCGGGAGCGGCGACGATCCCAGGGTCAGAACCTACCTCATCGACGGTCGGGCCATGGTCCAATACAGAGGAGCCGGCGACCAGAATGGCTGGTGGGGTCCGTCCTTCACTATCGGTGACCTGAGCACCATGCCGAATAATCAGAAGTTGGGTGTTATGGCTATCCTGACATGCGGTACCGGCGATTTCGGCTACGAATGCCTGGGCGAACATTGGCTCAGGCAAGGATATAGCCCCGACAGCCTTAAGGGCGGTCCAGCCTACTACGGCGTGACAGACCATTACACGCACACCAAGTGGAATAACCCCATCATGATGGGATATTATTGGGGCATATTTGCGGAGAATAACTATCATTTCGCCTCCGCCGCCGTAAGGGGGAAAATGCAGCAATACGCAACTTTCCCCAGGGCCCGGAACAGCGAAGTACGGCTCTATTTCCACACTTATAATATGCTTGGCGACCCCGAGCTCGAGCTGAGAACCAAGATACCGATCTATATCGTCGCCTCTTACGACGATACGGTAGCCTTTGGGCTAAACCATTACGAGGTAAACGTAACGGACAGCAGCGGCAGCCCAATCGAGGGAGCCTTCGTGACCCTCATAAAGAACGGTGAATCCGGCGAGGAGTTCTTCAGCGTGGAAAAAACCGACGAATCGGGGAACGCCGTCCTCTATTACGATGCGCCGACTACCGGCCGGATGGCTCTTACCATTTCCGGGCAAAATCTTATCCCTTGCCTCGCGAATATCGAGATAATCGGCAGCGAAATCGCCGTCGGCGCCGATTCCACCGCTATCGACGATGATGCTCAGGGCAACTCGATCGGCAATGGCGACGGCCTGACCTCTCCGGCTGAGACGATTGAGCTTACGGTGGCCATGACCAATTTCGGCACCGGCATATCTGCGACCAACGTCGTCGCAACCCTGGAATCGCTTGACGATAACCTGATTGTGCATGACGGTATCCGCGGCTATGGCGATATCGCCCCCGGCCAGAGCGCCGTCAACACATACCCCTTTATTGTTCAAGTGTCGCCCGAGGCCCAGGATGGTGACGTTTACAGGCTGAAGTTGAATGTGACCGACCAGAGCAGCGATAACTGGTATTCTCTGATCGAGATTCCAATTGCGGCGCCCAAGTTCATTATTCCCGGAGTGGTTATCTCCGATGAGAATAACCGCCTCGATCAGGGCGATACTGTTTCGGCGACGCTGACCCTGCAGAACGTTGGCAGCGTGATGGCGCCAAACGTGACTGCGTACATCTCCACCATGGATGATTACGCCACAGTGATCAGCGGCAACTGCACTTTCGGCGACATACCCGTGGACAGCAGTATCGCGAATCCCGACGGCCAGATTTCGCTGGCAACATCAGGCGCCATATTCGATGGCCACAATATCAATTTACTCCTGAATACCGTAACCGCGAGCGGGTCAAGATCGGCGATCCCATTTACCCTGTCGGTCGGCGCGCCCACCGTCAGCGACCCCACCGGTCCGGATGCTTATGGCTATTATATGTTCGATAACACCGACACGCTCGGTTATTCTCCCGCTCCGCATTATAGCTGGGTGGGTATCGCGCCGGCCGAGGGTGGATCCGGTACGAGGCTGAATTTCGGCGGCGACACCGATGATAAGTCCGTTCTAATTCAAATGCCGTTTGATTTCGTTTATTTCGGACATTCCGTTGGCCACCTCATAGTCAGCACAAATGGTTTCGTTGCGCTGGATACCTTCCGAATCGATATGGGCGGTAATTATTGGGCGCTCTTTTTCAATTGGCCGATTCCCGATCCGGGCAATGCCGCCGGGCAGATATCCCCCTTCTGGGATGACCTGGAGTATATCGGAACCACTTATGGTGTCTTCACCAGGAATGATACCACCAATCATCGATTCATAATAGAGTGGTATCATATGACACACACTACAATGGGCGGGATAGAGACTTTCGAGATGATCATCTATGACCCCGCATATTACCCGACTATTACAGGCGACGCCGAATTCGTGTTTCAATACAGCGCCGTGCAAAACACCGACAGCGAGGAAAACTATGCCTCGGTGGGATTCGAAGACCAGACTGAAACGATAGGATTGCAATATACGTATGACGGGGCCTACGCGGCAACCGCGGCCACGCTGGCAACCGGCCGGGCCGTTAAGATAACGACCAATACCGGCGGCGGTGGTATCAAGGGAACGGTCGACTTGAACAACGGCGGCCAGAACGGCGGCGTCCTGGTCAGGACGTCAACCGGCCAACGCCGTTTGACATCCGAATCGGGCGAATATTGGATCAAGAATGTCCCCGCGGGGTTTGTCGCCCTGAGCGCCGAGATCGACGGGTATTTTCCGGCGACCAGAGACAGTATCACTGTGGAGGCCGATCAGTCGCTGAGCGGGATTGATTTTGGCCTGGTCGCCTGCCCGGTGCCGGCCAATTTCCGCGCCAGCGATTCTTTGGAGGTGGTAGTCGAGCTTACGTGGGATGCTGTGGCTCACGATAGCCTGGTGGGTTACAATGTATTCAGGAGCAGATGGCAAAACGGCCAATACGTCAAGTTAAACGCGCAGCCGATAACATCCACGAACTTTGTCGATTTGGCTGTGCTGGACACCAATGTCTATTGGTATTTTGTCGAGGCCGCGTTTGCCGGAGCGAATTGGACAGCAGTTTCAGGAGCTTCCACAAAGGACTCCGGGCGGGTGAGGACCATCACCGGCGTGTCTGAAGATGCCGACCGGGTTCCACGGGAATTTTTCCTGTCGCAGAATTACCCCAATCCGTTCAATCCCGCCACGTCGATATCCTATGGCCTGCCTTCTTACTCGCATGTGAAAATCGAGATCTTCAACATGCTTGGCCAGAGGGTCAAGATCCTGGTTAATCAGGAGCAGGGCGCTGGATACAAGCGTGTCGTCTGGGATGGCAGAGATGCCTCCGGCGAAGCGGTGGCATCGGGAGTATATCTTTATCGCCTCAGGGCCGGCGAAAAAGAGTCTACCATGAAGATGCTAATGCTCAAATAAGCAGTCATATTGTGAGCGAAAGGCGCGGTGGCGTTTGTCATCGCGCTTTTTTATTTAAGGCAAAATTTATGTTAATTATGTGCATATATTTTCACCATGATACAGATTTCCCACTCAAAAACGCTCTTTATCCTATCGATTTACCAAGGTAAAGCGATGCTCAAAACCGGCTAACCCTGAAATTAGCAACAGTTTTCAAATAAATGTAAATTTGG
>MEWP01000092.1:0-5759 GCA_001775395.1 candidate division Zixibacteria bacterium RBG_16_53_22
CAGGCCAGTAGCGGATTCGTCGGGTTGTCCAACACGCTCGTTGATAGCCCAGCGTTTGCAAGTTTAACGTATGGCCCAGCGGTCAAGGTCCTCGTTTGGTTCTGGCAAAAAGCAGAGTATCCCAAACAGCTGAAGAAGAAGGGCCTGGAATCTCCCGTCGGCAAGATCGACAAAATCCTGAACAACGGAAAAATCAGTTTCCTCTTCCAGGAGGCTGGTTGGCGGGGACTGAGCAGCCAGCAGTTCTCGCACGCCCTCAAGGACCTGTTCCGATTTGGCTTCATAGATGTAGCTCACCTGGGACGAGGGATACAGGGGGACTATACGAAGTTTGCCTTGAGCGATCGCTGGAAGAAGTACGGCACCCCGGAATGGGAAGAGAGTCTCTTCCCCGAGAATTTCTTCGAGGGCTTCCGCAAGAGATCGAAGGGAAAAGTCACCGATGAGAAATCACCGTTACCAACGGTGAAAACTCATCGTTATGAGTCGGCCGATTTCCCTCGTAGCGGTGAAAACTCATCGCTGAAAACAGCCGTTTTGCCCGATTCCCAACGTCGAGTTCTCACCGTATCTGTAGATCTGCCAGGGGGTACGACGCTTTCCGATGGATCTAAAAAAAAGGATTTGAAGGGTCAAGGAAGTGATCACGCCCGCGCGCGCCGCGACGACACCACGACCAACCTCATATCCAGTGGAGACTTCGATCATGGTCCGTGGGCCGAGGACGAACCGCTCACGATGGCCTACGGTTGGGGCGAGGAGGCGACGCTGTGACTCAGGTCGGAACGATCTTAAAGATCCGGGAGGCGGTATAGATGCCTCGTTCACCCAGGGGACATTACTTAAAGGCCTTGGAGATCATGTCGATCGTCAGGTGTCCGTCGATCATCAAGTATCGCAAGGCGCCGGCGTCGCCGATCAAAGTTGATTTCTCGAACAAACTCCTGGAGTACGCCATCGACATCCTCCTCACTGCAGAGCGCTGTGACATGTCGAAGTGGATGATTCCGTATCTCGAAGGCGCGAGGTGGGAATCGATCCCGGGGCCGCTGCAGGGCAAGGTGTCGGCTAATTTACGCACGTTCAGGCAAGAGCTACGAGAAGGAGGATATTCCGTTGAGTGACTGGCTCGTGGGGAAGAAGGCCGTAGCGAATTCGCTCGGGGTGAGCGTGAGCACGCTTAAGCGGTATCTCAAGCGATTCCCGGATTTCCCGGCGAACCGGAGAGGCGGGACGATCTTTGTTTCGCCAGAGGCGCTTGCGGCGTGGGTGGAGCGCCGGGAAATCAAAACATGTCCTTTATGTGGTATGTTCCAGGGCAATTGAATCATTCTCGTATTCCTAGCGGGGATTGTTTTGGGAAAGCCGGCTTGGATACAACTCCGCAACTTCCGAAATGCAAAGGCTTTGTTCATCCTCCCCTGCAACGCGGCGGCATGCACAGGGAACTATTTCCGCGCAGAAGTTTATAGCAAGCGGGGATGGAACACCTGGCGGGAGGCAGATGCCAATCTTGGAGACCTAAGAATCAAGGGGCTGGTGGGGTTTGCCGCTGTTGATAGTTCCACTCTCGAGCTTGATCCGGCCGACCCTCTTGGCGCGATCGTCCTCGAAACGGAAATGCACCGAGTTAAGAACCCTACGGGGGATGACTGGGGTGCGCCGTCGTGGCGATGGTTTCGGCCGACCAATGCCGGTAACTGGGTAAAACTCGAAAGGATGACGGATGCCCTAGCTAGGGGAGTACGCAGAGTGGCCGATCTGGGCATCCGGCATGTCTTTGCCCTCGTGAATCCTCGGGCATACTTTCTCTCCTTTGCTGCGGCAGTAGCCGAAACAGGGTTACTAGACAAATGGGTTTTATTTCGCGTGCCGGTGCATCCTCGCCATCTCATCCCCGCTGTTAGGGAGGTTCTGCCGTTCATTCGTTCTGCAACTCTTGGAACAAGATTCCGAGGAGGGATTTATCCTGTACCGTCTCCCTTCCCTTTCTTGGAGCAAGAGGAGAAAAATTACCGACATATTCTTCCGGAAAGATGGAGGGGTTATAGCGAAATACCAGAGTTTTTCGAGGTAAGAAGAAAGTGGAAATTGCTTGAAATTCAATCGTAGGTAATCGACATGATTGAACATTTTCTGAAGAGCCTGAAAACGAGTTTGGAGCAACATTCAAGAGAGCTGAAACGTGGTGCCCTGTTTCATCGGGAGGGATTGGAGGACAAGAAACTCACCGGCAAAATCTTCCCCAAGATCGCCATGCATTTGGCGGGGGAAATGGGCTTGCGGTTGAGGGAAGAGGTCTCCAACCCGATGCCGCATCCGAACGTCTACGAATGCGGGAAAAGGCAGGTGGTCGACTATGTGTTCCGGAGGGGACGCAAGGTCGAAATATTTCTCGAACTGGAGTCTTTGGACCGCGCCCAGTTGTATCTGTTCTGGGAGCATAAGGGCATACCGGAAAAATACAACTATAACAAGCTCTGGTATTACTACGGCACCATTGCGAACCATCACGACCTGGGCAGGAAGGATGGGATACCGCGGTATTTCGTATGGCTGCTGATCCTCCCAGAGCATAAGATCGGAAGCTATCAAATATGGGACGTCGGCGACCCCTATTACCTGTTCCATCCCTCCGTCAAGAAACTGATCTACGAAAACCCGTTCAACTTTTATGACCCCCTGATAAAAGCAGCTGCAAGAAAGTTCGTACAAAGGAAGCATGACTTCATGCCATCAGGTACGAAAAGGTGGATCACCAAACGTTTGACCGACTTTCAGGATGTGTGCGAACTCGTCTTCATCACATGCACCGGAAATCGGCTCGTGATGTCGAGGGGGAAAGACCTGTTCAGCCCAGGAAAGGAAACCAGTCTGCAAATCGATTGGAGGGGAAAAGTCCGTTGAGCCGTCATGGCCCCTTCCTCATCCCCTGGTCGGGAGAAAAGAAGTTGCTAACAGGCTCGGCGTGAGCGTGCGTACGGGCAAGCGATACCTTAAGCGCTATCCGGATTTCCCGGCACATCGCAGGGGAGGGACGATATACGTGTCGCCAGAGGTGCTCGATGCTTGGGTGGAACATAGGCAGGCGAAGATATGCCCGACCTGCGGGATAGGGTTCTCGTCGGTATAAAGGCTTCCAATAAGTGTTGAGTGCGAGTCTGCCCTGGCTCCCTGGGAAGGACGAATCTGGGCACTGGTCAGTGGAGGTCCGAATCCTTTAAGGCGCGCCAGCAAATCTGATCCGGGCATCCTTGACGGGGGTGCTCGGATTTTTTCGTTTCAAGGCCTTCGCCAGTTCGGCGAAGCATCCCCGCGTCCCGATGGTCCCTCTCACAATCCCAAATCAAATCCCTCGAAACCATGATTCCTTGCCGAAGGAAGGGGCGCCAAATCTTCCGGACAGGAACCCGATATCGGGACGATCACATCATAATGATGGAATTAATTTATGAAAACCCGTCAGACGTCAAATTCATGGACATGCCCCAGAAAGCAGGGGGTAAATATTAAGGGAATAAAGCAGGCATGATGCTTTATTAACGAGGAGGTATGTGATGAAGATCGTGAAACAGTTACTTTTTCTGACACTCGTGGTGTTTCTCTGGAGTTCCGTGGCGGCAGCCGATGAGAAAGGCGGTCAGGCAGCGATACCGGGTCCGACCGTAGTTTCTCAGGCCAAGTATCCCCTCAACGTGGGAAGTGGCGAATATGACCTGATCACTAGAATCCAGGAATTTCCGGCAGGGGCAGGGGTCGCGAACCATATGCACGGTGGGCATGTGCTCGTAACCGTGTTGAGCGGCGAGATGACCCTGCGCGAGAAGGGCACCGAGAAGATCGTTAAAGCAGGAGAGAGTTGGACGGAATCTCCCGGAAATGTACATTCGATCGCGAATGCAGGCACTGCTACCGCGCGGGTTGTGGCGGTCTTTCTGGTCCCGAAAGGGGCTGAGATTATCACAATGGTAAAGTAGTGTGCGCAACTGGGCGCATCGGCTACTCCTACAATTGGGTGGCCAGGAAATCCGATCCGGGCATCCTTGACGGGGTGCTCGGATTCGCCCGTCTTGATGAGTCATGATGCATGGGTGATATGTATGAAGGAAGTTAGGACAAGGAGATGGTTTCCTTCCAGCAGTGCCCAGTTTCGTCTGGCATGGCGCGCCATACCGGACGAAGCTGGGCACTACTGGGAGGAGACGCTCTCCCTCTAACTTCTCTGCCTAACGGCTGCGGTGAGCAGCGCGCCGCTCTTGGCGCGCCCGCTCGACCGCGTGGTTAGACCGCTCGTTTACGTGGCTGCATCAGTTGTGATCGACTGGAGAGGTCACTTCGCGTTATCGACATACTCCGGTACCTCATAGATACGCAACTCCTTTGGCTCGCCAAGCTTGCGCACAACCGCAAGATAAAGGTCGGAGCGCAGGTAGGCTTCCAGTGATTCACGCGTCTCCCAGACGTAGTTGCCACCCATTTCTCTTCGATCGGCATCCAGGAGAAAAGCCTTGGAGCGAAGGCCCGGAAGCTTGATGAACTGCTTCGAACGCTCCTTCATGAGTTGGCGCATCGCATTCCAATCGGTCCCTTCAGGTAACACGAATCGAAAACAGGCTGCGAACATATGAGCTCCCTCCTCTTAGGTTGCGGGCTAACGATTGAGTATACTGGTCAGCATATCACCAATGGGCACATCTTCACAGTATCGGTGATCTTACTATGTTCTTGGATGCTTTATAAAGGACACATCAGATAAGGCATACGGGGAGCAAGACCGGGGTGGCTCAATTTTCGAGTATCAAACGGCAAGTATGGCTCAGTTCTAGAGTAGCGAACACAAAAAACGGGCTCGAAACCACTTAGGCATATAATATTATCTCTTTTTACTTCTCAGATCTGGCTAACAGTTGATTAGACAGTGCGGGCCACGGCGGTTTGCAGCCCGCGCCGTATATCCCCCAGTTTCAGTAACACAGGGGGCGCAAAATACGGATAATAGCAACTTCTGAGGAAACAAAAAGACCTCCCAGGTGCGGCCACTACGACTTTGAGGGAATACTATCAAATGTTGTTTCCATAGGCTATGCGTGAATTGCCCCTCCAGCTTTGCATTGGGTGATTGTTTTTCTCCTTGGCCCATTTTGGCCCCTTCCTGATCCCCCAAGGGATGATGTAATTTCGATCTACACTGGTTGAACTTTCGGGAGACGATCTCCCGCTACGGCCGGTTTTCCTGCCAAGGAGCTCCGGCCTTTTATTTTGGAGCGAACGTGGAAATCAGGGTCGACATCCAGGGGTTCGAGGCCACGACGAAATACCTCTCTAACCTTGAGAAACAGATCCCCTTTGCCACGGCCCTGGCGCTGACGCGAACGGCCAAGGAAGTCCAACGCGAGGAGATTGGGCATATCCGAACTGCCTTCACCGTCCGGGGATCGTGGCTTCGGGAAGGTGGGCGGTTCGGCGTCGGAATCACCCCCGCCTCGAAGGAGAACCTAGTCGCGATCATCGAAAGTCGGGCACCCTGGCTTGAGGCCCACGAAGAGGGAACAACGCGGACGCCCGAGGGGTCGCACTTCGCCATCGCGCAACCGGAAGTCAGGCGCACGAAGACCCAGGTCATTGTCAGATCCCAGCGGCCCAAGGCGCTCAAGCGGGCGTTCAAGGTCGAGACGAGAGGTGGCCGAGTCCCGCTCCTCCTCCAACGAGTCGGGCGAGGCAAGAGATCCATACTGCGAGTGATGTACCAGCTCACGGGC
>MEWP01000092.1:5912-6044 GCA_001775395.1 candidate division Zixibacteria bacterium RBG_16_53_22
GCGACCGCGGTTTCTTTCTACCGTCAGAATTATTTTTCCCATTTCACTACACAAAAGAGGCCCCATGAAAGTCGCGCTTGTCGACATCAAGCGGGTGGTCCCGTACGCCCGCAATCCCAGGAAGAACGAGGC
>MEWP01000093.1 GCA_001775395.1 candidate division Zixibacteria bacterium RBG_16_53_22
GACGATGTCCGCCGGAAAAACGCGGGCATTGCCGCACCCGCCTGCATCTCCCGGTTCCGTTACCGCGGTAACGTCCCAACCACATCCCTCCAGAGCCTGCACGAGGTGGGAGCCGATAAACCCCGACGCGCCTGTAACGGCAACGTTCACCGTTCCCCTGCCAACACCTCTCGGTAAAGGGAGAGACCTTTCGCGGATGAATACTTATTTTCCAGGACTTGGCGGGCCACCGCGCCGAGCCTCGAACCGGTCTCCCTGTTCCGATAGAGGGAGAGAATGCATTCCCGCAGCCCTTCCCGATCTCCAGGAGGGATGACATACCCGATCCCTTCCCTTGTCACCATCCGGGCAATTTCCCCGCCTTCCGCTCCCTGATAGATAATGGGCCGTCCTGCCGCCATGATCCCGTAGGCCTTGCTGGGAACGACAAGGCCTTCGAAGCCGGGCCGCAGGGATACGTAATGGACGTCACCAGCCGAAAGGCTCATCGCCAAAGATGATTCCTTCTGGTAGGGCAATAGAATCACGTTCGTCAACCTTTTCGAGAGCACAAAATGTTCCACTTCGAGAAAGCGGAATCCCCCCCCGATGAAGGCGAACCTGATGTCTGCGAACGAGACAAGATCCTCTGCCACGGCAAGAATGTCCTCGAAAAAATGAGAAACCCCGAAGTTCCCGGAATATTCGACCACGAACTTCCCCTCGAGGCCCCATTCCAGGCGGAGCCGGTTTTCCTCCGGAGGAACCGGATAGATCGCTCCGGGGTCCGCCCAGTTCTGAATGACGACGACTTTCCCCGGCGTTGCCCCCGATCGAACCGCCACGTCCCGCATGTCCTCACCCAGTACGACCACACAATCCGCCCCTTTCAACGCGGCGCGTGCAATCCCGCGCAGGACGCGGGTAATTGCCGAGCCTTCCCGAAGCATCCCGGAGCGGACCGCGACATCCGGGTAGACGTCCATCAGGACATATACGAACCGTTCATTCCGGATCTTCTTCATCATCGCACCGAGCAAGGAGAAAAGCGGAGGGTTCGTCAGGAAGACCATTGTATCCGCCTTCGGTGCAACCGTCAGGCGGATCGTGGCGAGCACGCAGAAGGACGCCATGTCGAGAAACCTGCCAGGCAGGGAACGTCGACCGTAGGAAGGTCCCCAGCAACGCCGGATTTCAACCCCATGGATAACCTCACGAGTGGAGAGTCTGTCCCCTTGCGCCCCGTCATAGGTGTTCCGGCTGCAGATGACCGACACTTCGTCCCCCTGCGCGGCCAGATGGAAGCCTACTTGGCTGATCACCTGGGAAACCGAAGAAAAATCGGGATGGAAGTACTGGTGGACGAATCGAACTTTCACGGGCTGAATTTTACATTCTCTCTATAATCGTCGATCCGAGGACAAGCACGTCCATCTTTGTCCGAAAGAAGCAGTCGAGTGCCTCCTCCGGTTTGTTCACGATGGGCTCGTTCACGATAGGTTCGCTCTCGTTGAAGGATGTGTTAAGGACAATCGGTGGACTTCCCCCGATTTCGTAGACACCTGTCAGGTCTGATTTGACGCTGCTCTTTCGAAGTCATGGTGGAGTTACCCCCGTTAAACTGTACACCCACTCGATGCTGTTAAGAACTTCCTATACTCCCTCGGGGATCGCATCTTCAAGCCTTTGTGCGGGGGAATCAAACTTGAGTCTAACGACAAAGTTCACTGAAGGCAATGGAAGGAGCGACGCGGAATAATGCTCAAGTGCAACGTTTTGTTGGTCTTTTGTATTTTCGATCTCCCCATTCCTTGTTGAATCTTATCTTGCCCTCTTTAGCATCGAAAATGAGCCAAGGAAAAAGTGAATTGGGAATTATAGGTTTCTCAACATAGAACGCAAACAAATTCTTCTGTTTAGGAAATACTGTTACAAATACAATAAAAACTGGACGCATAAACTTTATCAAGTTCTTTTTTAATTGCCCTTTGACTTCTAACTCAGGAGTACACGGGAAAGCAGTGCCATATCTATAAACAAATTTATGCTTACAATATGGGGCATATGATTGAATCGTTTTTTCAATTTCCCTATTTGTCCACCTATATATGTAATTCGGAATCTCCGTGTTATTCATTCCTCCATATTTGCAATCGTTATAATAAACTGCTGCATGTTCATAAGTTTGTGTGGCCCCGTACCTTTCCAAGAAACGCATTATTACCGAATCACGTGATTCAAAAGCTAATATTCCCTTTCTTGCCACACGGTACATCTCAGTTAGTACTTTGTGAGGGGAAGAAGCATGATGAATTGCCGCGTTAGTGACTACGTAGTCAAATGATTCGGCATTGAAAGAGAGGGATTCAGCATTCTCGTGCTTCCATCTGAAGGGAGCATACTCATTTTCTGTCATTCTTGTATCTAGATTCGAAATTGTAACATCCTGAAACCCTAATTTCTCAAATATATGTTTATCAGAAGTTCCTCCACCGCAAACGAGTATTGAGACGTTTTTATCCTCAATTAGATCGCGAACACCATTATGGTAAAATATCTCTCTTTCGTTCATTGTAAGTTCCTTTGCCTTATTGAAGCCCAACAGTGATGCCCTCGTAACAACTCAGGCGGCGCTTGCCGCCAAGATCGGGTGACCGAAAGAGCCGAACGAGAAGATTCCGTGCAGACTACGCGCAAGACGTACACATCCGTGAAGCAAGTGACCCGTCAGGCCGCAGATGCCGGTGATCGGCGGCGATCCGGCCGGTTTTCCTCCGCGTTCCGGGTTCCAGGCGGCCACCGCCCGGAAGAGATTGACGCCGGCGGCCTTGAGCGTGACGCAGTACCGCACCGCTTTCATCCCTCGAACCCGCAACTGCTTCATTCCGGTCAACCGGTCCAAGGCCGAAAAGGCCCCCTCTATCCCCGATCGGTATCGGTACCGATCCCGGAACGACGCCGTCTTCTCCGCCGCGCGACGACGAGCCATCTTCACCTGCTTTTTGTCGTAGGAGAACCCGTAACCACAACGCACCGATTTGACCGGACATTCTTTCCGTCTCGAGCATCTGAAGCAGTTGTTCACGGCGAAGACCACCTCGCGGTGATTCCCGCGGGCGGCGTCCTCAATCGGGGTGTGTCCCATCGGACACCGCTCGATCCCGCCTTCCTCGGTCAGCGTGAACTCCGACAGCAGCGACGATTTGCTCTTCTTCTCCCCGCCCGGAACCGGGGCGACGACTTCCGTTCCCATTGCGGCGGCCGCGGCTACGCTCTTCTCGCTGCCGTACAGCGAGTCCGCCAGAATCTCCTTCGGCGCCAGCCCACACTGTTCCACGTCCTTTATCGCCGGCAGCAGTGCATGGGCGTCGCCTGCGTGCGCCGGTTCCACGGAAACGTGCGTGATCAGCGACAGACCCTTGCCTTGCGTCTGGTCATCCTCGTCGGTGGGCGCGGGGCAGTACGTCTCCATCACCTGCGCCTGGTACCCTTGCCCCTTGTGTCCGCAGTAGGTGGCGTCCGGGTCGGAAGGGTTCTGCAGCGAGTCGGAAGCAATCTCCTTGTTGGGCTTGATCCGAACCGTCTTCCCCTTCGTCCCCGCAGCCTCTTCCACCGTGCACTGCTCCCGCAGAACCCTAAGAAGGACCTTGTAGCTGCTCATCCCGGCAACCGCCTCCACCTGGCGGAACCGTTCCGCAAGGAAGAACAGGTCGTCCCCCAGCGCGGCAAGCGTCCGTTCCGACTCGGACGACTTGACCATCGAGAAGACCGACTCCCCGGATTTGGAGAGGTACTTCTCCGTCATCTCCTTCGCAAGGGCGGCAAACAGCTCCCCGTGGTGCCTCTTCAGGTTCACAAGGAACGTCTTGATGCCCCGCACGAACAGGCCGATCCGCCCCAGGTGGCGCATGTTCGAGAAGATGTGCACGGAATCCAGCCGACAGCGGGTGGTGTCTACACAGAACAACTTCACGAGTTTGTCGGTCACCGTCTCGAAGATCACTCCGGAGAGGTTTTCCCGAGCGAGGATGTCGCGCATCGGCCACAGCGTCTTGGGGCAGACGTACGCCTCTTTCTCCTTCTCTTCGGAGATCCCCAAGGCGTACTGCCATTTCAGATTGAAGGCCACCTGATCGACCGCTTCCTCGTCGGTCAGATCGTGCACCTGCTGCAGGAGCATGACCCCCAGCATGGCGTAGAGGTCCTTGGTCGGAGACCCCGTTACGCCGGAGTAGTGAGGGAAAAGCTTGTGGACGGGAAGAACCGGCAGGATTTCCTCCCGGAAGAGCTTGGCCCAGGATTTCTCCAGCCTGTCCCTCCGGTGAGGGCCGAAACGAGCCAGAGGGTCGAAAATGTCGCGGGTTTTGTGGTCCTTGACGAAGAACACGGGTCCTCCGGAACATGCTGATATTGCTTGGGAATTTAGCACGGAGACCCCGGGGAAGTCAAGGGGAAAATCGCTTTTTCGTGAATATTTTTCATTGGTTATGAGGATGAGGGGGTTCTTACGACTCCATCATAAGTAGGTTGGGAACACAATACGCCGATCTGGAACTGCTCCGCCAATCCCTCAGCAATTTTAGTAAGGAAAAAGCCGGATGAAGTATATTCAGGATAATAAAGTTCGGAAATGACCCATGTCCGTTTCCCCATAAAGCGTTGTATTTTCAGACATGTCTCCAATCAGGCAACTCATCATCCATTCAGGACTTTTCTATATATGCCCAAGGTCTGAGAAGCAGTCTTCTCCCAGGCAAACCGCTTCAAGTTCTGTTGGCCTAAAAGGCTTAGTTCTGCCCGCAGCATATCATTCGATAAACAGCGACACATTGCTTGAGCGATAGCATCAACCGAGTTTGGATCAAAGAATATAGCGGCTTCGCCTGCCACTTCGGGCAGTGATCCTGCCGTTGAGCATGCCACTGCCACATTTGCCTGCTGTGCTTCTAATACAGGGATACCAAATCCTTCGTATAATGATGGTAAAACAAATAAGTCAGCATGACTCAAAATCGGGTTAATGTGAGAATCAGGCACATAACCGGTGGAGATAACTCGATGACCAAATCCTTTTTTCATCATAGCCTTCAGATCGACACCTGGGGGAAGACGACCGATCAGGACAAGGCTATGGGCAAACCTATCACTCACTGTAGAGAACGCCTGAATTAAGCGTCGAATATTTTTATGAACTGTTCCGCCAGCAAACGCCACCACATAAGGCGTCGTTATTCTATAGAGTCGTGCCAATTCCGCCCAATCCCATATCTTACCAAAATTAGCTCTTTCTCCGGGTGCTTCATAGGTGACAGTAATCTTCTCAGCAGGCAGCCTCAATATTCGAATTATACGTTCCTTTGAGAATTGAGAAACTGTGATAACTTGGTTTGCTCTTCTTGCCGCCTGTGTCGAGAAAAAGCGTAACATGAGTCGCCTTCTAAAACTCATGGTGTGCGCTAAGTCTATATAATTCAAGTCGTGTATCGTAACAATAGATGGACATGGACTATATAATGGCCCGACATATCCAAGAGAGTGAACAATCTCTACACGATAATATTTGAGCAGTTTAGGTAAAAGTACCTGCTCATAAAAATATCGTTTTGACCGGCTTGCAGAGGAAACGGGACATACTACACGAGTGAAATTAGCATGGTTCGGTAACGGCCATTCAGCGCTCTCACGATTTACAAAAATATAATACTCATTTTTATTATCTGTGCCGGCAAAACCTTTTATCAAACCATCCGCATAAGTTTCTGTACCTCCAACAACACCTGACATCAAGTAAAGTAGATTCAAGCCAATTCTCACAGAATAACTGTCCTTGGCCTACTCTCTCTATGTGAAGAAATCCGGCAACAAAAATCGGTAAATCGATAACAGCACCATACAATAATCAGCCCATAAATATGAGTTGAGAACTCCCCACGATTAAAATCAACGATGTATGCCAAAGAGATAAAATAAATAGATGGATATCTTCGCCAATTCCTTACCAACCAGTTCATAATAAACCCAAACATACACATAACAATTAATGGACCAAACCAGCTGAAGTTGACAAACGCCTCCGTGATAGGTGTATAAGCATACCCCTGAACACTGGTTGTGCCAAAGATGTCCAATAAAAATTGCATACCCAACGAAATTGGTTTGCCAGTCCATATCTGTCTTGGAATAAAATAGAGAGGCAATCGGAAGTAACTTTCCCCCCAGTGCAAAGACCAACTTTCTGTATCAACATAATTTATAAGAGTTTGGATGGGATAAGAAAATTCATTGCTTTTAAACATCTCCATCCAAATGCCATCAATGAATAAATCGCTTGGGTAACGTGCAAAACCAACATACATAAAGCCAACAAATATTACAATCAATGCCAGTGCGTAACGCCAGTTGAAACGGAGACGCGAGCGGGTGGCCTTGATGGCCAAAGCAAATAAAATTAGAGGTAGAAAATCGCGCCGATTGCCAAGAATAATCATGAACAGAATAAACGTTGTTGCACAGAGGATGACGTTAAATTTGGAAAACCAAGATAGACTGCTAAACGCTGCAAGAAAATACATCAACACACCGACGGCCATGAACATTAACACAACCCAAGTCTGATTATTAAAATCTCCTTGACTGCTACGATCTATCGTAAATAAAATTTGCGTGCCCTGCATAACAGCATAACCCAGAATAATTCCAATTATTCCAAACATCAATATTTGTCCCGGCCATGTATTATACCTAGCCGCATCGCCCTCAAACTCATTGTCGTGCCATGACGCAGGCCGCAACCAAAGAGCGATGTTAACTCCAATTAGTCCCGAAGCATAAAGTAGTATCGCTACGACCACGCCCGTATTATACACCTCAAAACCTTGATTATTATCCGGACTAAAAAGAAAATATATAGGGTAGGCACAGCCATAAAGAGTGTATATCAGCACAAACAACAGCCGTATGTCTTGGAAACAAAACCCACGGTCAAGACGGTATAGCTTACTAAGATAGATTACGAGCTGCCCGACATAAAGTAGTAAAGCACCAAATACAGCATACCCCATCAACAAAAATATAATCCCCGGCAGATGAATTGCTATAGCACCCACCAGTGCCGTAGCTAAAACATCTTGTGTTAGGTTGGAAGTAAAAGATTTTTTCGATATCATGGGTTTTGTCCCTGAAATGTGGAGCGAAAACCCGTTCTTAGGATACGGCGTACTTGAGAAAATTGCCGTCTTACAAAATGCTTCAATATCCAAGATGCAACATTCCCCCTGAAACCATGCACAGAGTGCAAATATGCCCAGTGTTTACTAACCATGTGCCAAGAATTGATAAAAAGCCAATACTCAAGGGCAATTCGATTTATTCGTTGACCTCCAGACGCACAAATTGGACCACGTAGATGAAAACAGGCTGCATCAGGCGTAAAAAAAACCCGATAGCCCTGTTCATTTGCCGATAGGTAAAAATCGGTTTCTTCGCGATGGGCATTGCCTCTATACCAAGGATCGAAAGAAATTTTCTCAAATAAAGACTTCCGGACAAGAGAAATCGAATGAAGGTAAGGAGCCGGTATGGGTGAGAAAGGACGAGCCGCAAAATTTGCTTCGAAGCGAGATATATCAAATAATGGACCATCCGGAACATTAGGCGGATCCTGAAGCAGATTAGGGGAAAATTCACCTGGTATCAAGGCTGTTACCAACCGCCCGGCTATTATATCCGCATTAAACTGGTTCGCTTGATGCAACAGGATCTGGACGTATCCCTCGCCCAGATAAACGTCGTCTTCTCCAAACAGTAGCCATTCCGTGTCCGTCGCGGCGATCGCGGTCTGGCGGGAGCGCTGTTGGCCGAGTCTTGCGGGATGATCAATCAGAGTAATTGGAATTGGAGAATTCTTTTGGAATGAATGAACCATCTCGCCAGTCTCATCCGTACTGCCATCGTTAACCACGATAATTTGCTTGACACTTCTGTCGGCCAGATAACTTGGCCAAACAGCTTGCAGCGAACGGACTCGATTAAATGTGGGGATCAAAATTGTAACGGAAGTATCCATCATGATCCCCCACCTCACCGCAATTGCAGAAAACAGTTTGAAAGGTTCTGTAAAAAGGGCTGGGTAAGATTCCGCTCAACCTGATTGCCATGCTTGATCCATAGGTTTGAGATACCGGAAAGCTCCCTTTTTGGTCAAGTTGAGTAACCAACTCTAGGATGGCCCGCTTCCCCGCACCAAAACATAGTATGTCAAAGTTGTTCAATGGGACTGTATCCGGATTAAGAGATACATGAGATCCGCTGATCAGCGAGAATATGTCCGGATACAGGATTCTCATTCGATTCCCTTCGGCTTCCACCATCCGCTGACAGCCCGGTCCATCAAATCGGCAAAGAGCAGATACCATGCCCCAACCTGGCGCGCAATTTGATAATGCCGACTGATCTTTGGAAACTCCATATCGTTCCGCCGTTTCCAAAAGAGCTGAAAAGCCATTTTGCGCAATGAAACAGGAGCATCCAGAACAGCAAACGCTACAATCAGATTTGACAGGGGAACCGCGGGCCAAGACACAGCTTCGTCTGCCAAGCGATCCAAATCCAGCACTTTTTTCTTCAAACCCATGATCGCAAGCTGACGAAGGACGTAACGATGTTGAGCGGAAGCACGTCTTGTCCCCCGAATTCGAACGCTATCATTTCTCGCATGCCAACGATAACGTGCGTGAACCACTGGCTCATAGACAATAGAACCTTGAAGCGCCATTTGTGCCCAGAGAAAATAGTCCCCCGGATAAAAAGTATTATCGTTAAGAATGTTGACCTTATCTAGAAAGCGCCGTCGAAATACAATGCTTGAAGCCGCCATAGGCGTACCCATCAGCAAAGGAGCAAAATTATTCCCGGCATCATATACGGTTATCGTTTGCCGATTCGCAAGCCATAAAGGAGTATACATGCTACCAATAGAATCCGGCGAATCGCCAAACGCCTCAGTTTTACAACAATACAAGCTTGCGTCAGGGAATTCCGTCATTGCTCTTACAGCATGTTCCAAATGCTTAGTCATCCATAGATCGTCATCAAGCAAGAAGGCCACCAGTTCGGTGTCTGGAGTAGCAAGAGCATATCTCCAGTTCAAGGCAGGACCTTGGTTAGATGGAAAACGATGGTAAATGATGCGAGAGTCACGAGTAATATAGTCCTCCACTAGCTCTCGCGTGCCGTCCTGAGAACAATTGTCCGTAATTAACAGTTTAAAATCCGTGAATGTTTGAGCCAACACAGAGTTGATGGCTTCTTTAAGATAGCCAGACCGGTTGTAAGTCGGAATGCTAACAGTTACAGTAATCAACTATTCGCCTCCAAGTTCGTATCTATATGTTCAATTGTTTATATTCCAACGCACTGCGAACCCACCCAATATAGAGGAATGTAGCGGGAGCAGTACAAACAGCTGACGCCAAGGCCACTCCATAGATACCAAATATTTTCCCGAATATCACCGGCAGAACTATTACTGGAATTAATACAATCCACGAATACACCACCTGGACCCGGATAATACCAAGACTGTTGAGCAGTATGGAGTGTGTGTTCGCCCAGCCGGCGAGAATCGCGCTAACCGCCAGCAGGCCAGCCAGCCAATAATCACCGATCCAGCGGCCCGACCACAGGCGCAACAACAGGGGATGGGCCAGAAATAAAGCAAGTCCACCGCCGATGAACAGCAGGGGCCATACTACACGAACACTATAAAGGAATTTATTTTTTACCCAAACCCAATCTCCCTGGCGAGCGTGAAAGGTGTAGGCTGGCGCGAGCGGCGACAGCAGGGCCAGATGCAACGTCAGAAGCAAACCAAAGATGCGCTGGATCAGCCAAAAATCTCCGGCGGATTTCAGCCCACCGACGACACCTGCCAGAAACGGGCCGATTAGATTGGCGGTCATTGCCGAGAGACTCAAGGCAAAGAATTCCAAACTAGGCCGGGAGAACGAACGCAATATCGATTTCTGGTGTCGCCACGGCGACCAGTTCCAACGCCAGCCCCTGCGCACCGCCAGGAGCACGGTCACTCCTCCACCACATAACAGATACATGCCGAAAAAAGCCAGGACGAGTGCCGGAAACGAATGAGCGTACAGCCCCACCCAGAAGGCCAACACCAGAAGCCCCCACTGGACTGCACTGAGGATGCTGATGAAAACGATCTGCTGATCGGCGAAAAAGGCCGTGCTCGCCAAGGTCAGCGGCTGATTCAGCATGAGAAGGCCGCACACCAGGGGAAACAACCACCGGATTTGCGCGGCGAGGACGGGCGATTGAATCTTGAAGAGGCCGGGCCAATCCACCCAGGGCAATAGCCCCAGAAAGAGCAAGAAGCCTGCCAGCCCGATCAGGCATTCAAGGTGGAAGACTGCAAGGAAGCTGTCGCGTTGCTCATCATCCGAGTTCGGAACCGCCTTCAGCGCCGCCAACCGATTCCCAAGGCCGTAACGGAACCCGAAGTCCACCGCCGTGGCAAAATTCATTAAGGCGAACAGGATGGTCCACAGACCGAACTCTTCCGTTGCCAGCCGGCGTGACCCCAAAGCCATAGTCACCAACAAGCTGAGGACCGTCGCCAGACGTGCACCAACAGTGGCAGCAGAGCGAGTCATATAAGGAAGGAAAGCGCATGTTCAGATGACCAAGCACGGATCATGAGATGAAGCCTGATTTTTCGGCTATCGCACCTTTCGGACGACCTCTTCCATCTCTTTCCCCGCCGCGGAGAGTTCGTCATATTTGTAGTCGACGACCTTCATGAGCCGGCAGAAGAAAGGTAATTGGACTGACAGCATTATTTCTCCCATTTTTTGCCATCCAGAAATTCTGTAAATGTCTCGATCATATACCTACGCCGGGAGGATGAAATCCCGGGATATACCCCGACCCAGAATGTCCGGTTCATGATCGCGTCGGTGTTGCGCAGGTCGCCCACAACCCGGTAGCCAGACCGGCTATTGCGCATCCCGTCGAAGCAGGGGTGGCGAAGCAGGTTCCCCGCGAAAAGCATCCTCGTCTGGATCCGGTTCTTTTCCAGATGCGCTACGATCTCGTCGCGGCACACTCTAGTTCCTTCCCGCACCGTGAGGAGAAATCCGAACCAGCTCGGGTCCGAACCCGGCGTCGCCTTGGGCAGGATGAAGAAGTCCTCGTAGGGCTCCATCGCCTTGTAGAGTGCCTGGAAATTCCTTTTCCTAGCCTCGGTGAACCGGGGAAGTTTGCGGAGCTGCGCGCAGCCGATCGCCGCCTGCATGTCGGTGACTTTCAGGTTGAACCCGAAGTGGGAAAAGACATATTTGTGATCGTATCCGAAGGGCAGTTCGCCGAATTGTTGCCTGTGGCGCTTTCCGCACGTGTTGTCTTTTCCCGGCGGGCACCAGCAGTCCCTGCCCCAGTCGCGGAACGACTCGATGAGGCGCTTGAGGGTCGGATCGTTCGTGAAGAGGGCTCCGCCCTCCCCCATAGTCACGTGGTGCGGGGGATAGAAGCTCTGCGTCGCGATGTGCCCAAAGGTCCCGGTGAAGCGCCCCTTGTATTTCGACCCGAGGGCGTCGCAGTTGTCTTCGATCAGCCAGAGGCCTTGCCGGTCGCAGAACCGCTTGACCCGGTCGACGTTGAAGGGATTCCCGATGGTGTGAGCCAGTATGACGGCCCTGGTTTTTCGGCTTCTGGCCTCCTCGAGCATCTCGGTATCCACATTGTAGGTCGGCAGCGTCACGTCGACGAACACTGGGACGAGCCCGTGCTGGATGAGAGGAGCGACGGTCGTCGGAAACGCCGCGGCTACGGTGATCACCTCGTCGCCTTTCCTGAGCCGGTCGCTCCCGAGCTTGGGGGAGGTGAGCGCCGCCACGGCCAGGAGGTTGGCCGAGGAGCCGGAATTGGTCAGGAGGCAATGCCGGACCCCGAGATATGCTGCCATCCGCTCCTCGAACTCCTCGGCATAGCGTCCCGCCGTGAGCCAGAATTCGAGCGCCGAATCGACGAGATTGACCATCTCTTTTTCATCAAAAACCCGTCCACCGTATGGAATCCGCGAACGACCGGGGATGAATTTGTCGGCAGGGAAGGATATTGCATAATATCTTCTTACCAGATCGAGGATCCGCCGTTTCGTTATGGCTTCGGTTGGCTTCATCTTCGGATGTTCCTGCTGCATCCTTTCGGGATAGGATATTTGGTCACAATACGATGGCTTCGTTCTTGCATTCCATGCCGCGCAATTCGCGAAGGATCTCCTGGCTGTGAAGAGCGGAACAGATGACGACGGGGCCGGTGAAGCTCCGGAGGAACGCCGGCGAGCGGACGGGGATGTCCATGATCTTCAGGCCCTGCTTCTTCGAATCCTTGTCCACGAAACCGGCGATGTTGCATTTTCCGAGCGGGGTGTTTCCCAGAAGCCGGAGCGTGTGGGATCCCGCGCCCCAGACGATGATCTCCGTCTGATTCCTGGCGAGATCTTCCAGCGTTTTTGTCCCGCTTCCACGATAGGAAATCTCGATATGCGCGAGGATGCTTTGCCGGGATTTCAAGTCGGGCACAGGGGCAATAAAAATTAGGCGGCGGTCCGTTTTCACGAAGGCGCAATAGACCGCCGGGTAGGCGACAGAGTCCGAGACCTGGATTTCCTTCTCGCGGCTCTCGATCGGTCTGCACCCGTATTGCCCCAGGAGGTTGGACATCGAGATCCCCTCGAAGTGGTTGATGTGCTCACAGTCGAAATAGTAATAAGGCGCGACGGGACAGTCGGCGTACCGTGATGCGTTTGGGACCTCGATGTAAAGGATCCCGTTGGTCTTGACGAGCTGCATGACGTTTTCCAGAGCCGTCTTCAGATCGAGGACGTGTTCCAGCACGTGGCAGAGGATAACGCAGTCGAACGGGCCGCCTATTGCGGAGAACCAATTCGGCTCGTTGGCAAACAACCCTCCGACAAAGCATCTGATGCCCTGGTTACCGACATGAGCCACGCAGGTCGGGGACGGATCGATTCCCGTCACATTGAGGAATCCCCTGTCCTTCAGCGCCATGAGCAATCCGCCGTTGGCGCAGCCGAGGTCGACGATGGCCGCGTTCTTGTCGCTCAGAATCCTTTCGATATCCGCGGCTGTCCGGTCGAGACGCCTCGCATCCCATTCCGTCGCGCCTCCCCCCGAGGCCAGTTCCACATCCTCGTATATGGAGCATTCCTTGTAGTATCGGTCATAATCTTCCTGTCGTGCGGGAGTGTCCGCGTAGACGAATCCGCATCGCTTGCATGAAACGACGTCGTAGGAATCGGGAAGGCGGTACCTGTCGGGGATCACGAAACGCTGGTGGTGCAAAACATCTCCCGTATCGCCCATGCAGATGGGACATGGCCTGCGGACTTTCTTGAACATCGCCTGCATGGTGTGCTCTCCCGGCACCGTCGGACTCGGTATCCTTTGTCATGCATAGGCGAGCTACAAGCCGCGGCTGTAGATTATCTGCCTGAGCTCCTCATTGTAGGCGTAGGGACTGTCGATTGCGTCGATATTAATCGGCTCGTCCTTCTTCACGGTCTTGAGGAGCATTTCACCCGACATCAGTTCCCGGCATGAAATCTGTCCCTTCTGGAGGGGGATGGCAAGATAGACATCATCGTCCAGTTTCTCGTGGAGCAGGATATGGCCTTCCGGCAGATCTCTCCTTGCGTAGACACCCCGGACCAGGGCGTCGAGATATTCGATCTCCTTTGCTGGAATCGACCGTTGTTGAGTGCCGGGGGACCCGCACATCTCCTTGGCTTTCTTGTACGCCTTGAACCATTGGTCGATCTGGTGGGGTCGGGAGCAGTAAGGCGAGACGGGGTGCTTGCCGTCGTCGATGTCGATATGCCGTTCGAAGGTTCTCGCCCCTTTTGCATAGGCGATGAGCATCGAGAATTGCCAGTCGGAATACTCGTGCGTCGAGTGTCCGATCACGTGGTTGGGATATCGGCTGCGCAGAAAGTCGATCTGGTTGAGTTCCAGCTCATTGTCTTCGGAGGGATACAGAGACACACAGTGGTTGATGGCCAGGGGGATGTTCCGGTTCTCGAAAAACGTCACCAGATCATCTAGGTCCTTGAGGGAGAACCCTCCGATTGACACGATGACCGGTTTTCTCGCTTTGGCGATCTTTTCGATGAGGAACCAGTCGTTCAAGTCGGAACTGGCGATCTTGATGATCTGGATGCCGAGCTCGATGCAGAGGTCGACGGATTTTTCGTCGAAGGGAGTGGCCATCGTGAGGCATCCACTCTTTCGGACCGCCGTCGCCAGGGTGATGAAATCCTCCGTGGACAAATTGGTGTCGAGGGTCTTCTTGATGTAGCGGATGTCCGCCCGATTCCGGAAGTCCTTGTGGATGAAACGTTCCACGTCGCGGAATTGGAACTTGATGGCGGCCTTGACATTGTTGAAACGGACGATTTTGGAGAATTCGCCGATGATCTTGACGCCCCTCTCGACGCTTCCCCAATGGTTATTGGCCATCTCCAGGACAAAAAGTTCTTCAAAAATGTTCTTCGCCATGCGATTTCCCCTCATCGGAAATTGTCTGACAAAAGATATATCAGATCCCGCCCTGTTTTCAGCACGTAATCGGGACTGCTGACGGCGATTTTCCAGGGGCAACCGTATCCATTCCTAACGACGGCGGCCCGCAACCCGTTCTTGCGGGCCGCATAGACGTCGGATTCCGTGTCTCCAACCATCAAGGTCCTGCCCGAATCCAGATTCCAATGCGCGATCAAGTCCGTGATCATCTCCGCTTTGTTCCTTTCACGGAATCCGATATCGGGGGTCAATATTTCGGAAAACCCTGTCAACCTCAGCTTGTCGGCGATCATTCGCGTGGGTTTCTGCGGCTTGTTGGTCACGATGAATGTCCTGATCCCCCATGATGAAAGCTGATCCAAGGTTTTTCGAAAGCCGTATTTAATGCGCGTCTTTTCATGGGAAATGCTGTCGTAACATTTCCGAAAACCGTTGATGATCCGCTCTGCGTTGTCAGAACCGATATCCGGCGTCACCTTTTGGATGATGTCCTTAAGCGGCGGACCGATATGGGATCGCTTGATTTCAAGAGGGCTAATCCCGATCGAGTCATACGCTCTGTTCAGACAACGAATGATATCGTCGGCGGAGTCAATCAACGTTCCATCCAGATCGAAGATGACGCTTTCAATCGGCCCGTGATTCATGGAGGAGATTCCCACCGCATACTCACGAAGGCCTTGCGTACATAACGAGATCGAAACCGGCATGGCGATAGAGGCGCAGGGCGAATTCGTATCTGGGATCCCATTGTTTCAACAGCAGGGGGATTTGCCACAGATGCTCCGGCCTGTGGTAGAGACAGATCGCAAGGCCGGGCCGGGAATCCCGAATGGTTTCCTTTGCACCGAGGAGTGCGGACAATTCGGCCCCTTCGACGTCCATCTTGATAAGGGTGGGGTGAAAATGATGGAGGCATTCATCGATAGCCACGCATTGGACAGTGATGTCCCCCCGTGAGGAAAGATTGCCGGCACCGCCTTGAGGGGCGGTCGAAAAATTCATTTGTGTCGTGTGAGACCAGACCGCGCATGGGAAAAGAACGATTGTTTTCCCGAAAGGAATCTTTCTCGACCTGACGAGCCGGTTCAGATTCGCAAAGTTTTCCGGGTCTGGCTCAAAGGCGGATATATGATTCACCCTGCCGTATTTTCCGGACAATTCGATCAACGTATCCCCGGTGTAGCTTCCGCAATCGACGAAATTGATCGGTGTCTTCCAACGGGGCATTTTTGGATCGAAATATTGCGTGCCGCCTTCAGGTTCCGGTAAAAACTTGTAATCGCCGGTGAAGCGAAACTTCAGGATGGATTCGTACAGTTGCCGGCTCTTTTGGTCGTTCCAGACGGCCAAACCCTCGGCAAGAATATGTACAAGGGCGTCATAGAATTTCGTGGATGTCAGCCAATACCGATCGCCGGTTTCGTCCGGAAAATGGGAATGGAATTCCGGGAAGTTGACGACGTTGGAGAATCCGTTCTTTCTGAGCGCTTTGGTGATCGACGGGACATCCGCATCCCGGTTGAAAATCCCGATGACGACGCAGGTCGTCTTTCGTTGGTCTGTCGATATGCTGTTGTCGTCGGGGGGCAGGACCATATACCCGTTGACTATGGTCCCCGATGGAACTTTCCAGTCGAGGAAACAGAGGACCGGAACGCCATGGCGGACCAGGATCGAGAGAACGTCCTTTCCGCAATTTCCGGCTCCGTAGACCATGACGTTCTTACACGATTTCAGGAAAGCAAATCGGGATTTCGGCTCGGTTCTTGAGGCCAGGATGTCCCGAATCTTCTTCAAATATTTCTCGTTCATTCCCGTCTCTTCTCGCAAAAGGGATCAGCGGACATGTCAATCTTCCAGCGGGGAGATGATCATGTTTCCAAGGAATTCATTTCTGTCAAGGAACGGCGCCAGGTCTTCAAGAGGACGGGACACGATCCTTCCGTCAGGAAGACGATGGGAAGACGTCTTGGGAGCGAAAGGTTGATCCGGCGCGACCATGACCTCGCACATGGAAGGCCCGTCTCCGCCCAGCGTGCCGGTGATCGTCCGGGTAAGGTCTTGATGGGTCGCGCATCGAACAAACGGGATCCCGAAGGCCCCTGCGATTTTTTCCATGTCGGGGAAACTGACCCCGCTCTCCGGGTCGCACCCCACAAGAGGGCGCCCGAAGAAGTTTTCCTGCGTCTGCCGGATCGAATGGTACCCATTGTTGTTGATTACGAAGATCTTGATCGGGAGTTTGTTGTGGACGATCGTCTGAAGTTCCTGCAGGTTCATCTGGATGCTGCCGTCCCCCGCCAGACAGACGATCCGGGATCGTCCCGAGCCGACACACGCTCCGATGGCGGCCGGGAGGTCGTATCCCATCGGGGCGCAGCCGGAATTGCTATAGAGCCGCTGTCCCTTCTTGACCTGGGCCGCCTGGAACGTGCAGACACACGCGGTGCCGTCGCCTGTCACGATAATCTGTCCTTCGGGAAGAAATTCCGTCAGGACTTCGACGAAGCAGTAGGGGTTGACGAGTTTGTCACGTTCCCAATACTCTTTCAGGACAACGGGGTACCTTTCCTTCCTTTGCCGGCACCACTCCAGCCACTCCCCTTTTCCGGGAAGTCCGTTTGCAGGAAGTTCCCGGACAAGCAACCGGATTACTTCTCCGACGTCGGCTAAGACGGGAAGATCCGGTGTGACGGTCGGCTTGGCCAGTTCCAGCGGATCGATGTCGACAACAATCTTGTACGCCTCCCTCGCGAAAGTCTTCCAACTGTAACCGATCTGGCGGATGTTCAGTCGGCATCCCAGTACCAGCAGCGCATCGGAGTTCTGGACGGCGAAGTTGCCTGCTCTGTCCCCGATGGTGCCCGGCCTTCCCACGAAAAAGGGGTGGGCGCTCGGTATGCAGTCGTGGGCGTTGAAAGCCGTTACAACGGGAATGTTCAGGAGATCGACCAGCTTCAGAAATTCCGGCTGGGCGCCGGCCAGCCAGATCGCGGAACCGGCCATCACGACGGGTCTCTTGGCTTTTCCGAGGAGGGCGATGATTTCGCGAATGGTTCCCGGCGGGACGACGGGGGGAACCTCCTCCGGGTCCTCCGCCGGGTCGTGCCCGCTCAACTTCGCGGGATCGATTGCGGCTCCCTGGACATTCATGGGGATGTCGATCCAGCATGGTCCCGGGCGTCCCGTTTGGGCCAGACAGATCGCACGTTCCAGGTGATAGCGGATCTCGGAAGGCTCCGTCACCATGACGCAGTATTTTGTCATGGACTCGACCGCCTTCGTGATGTCGAACTCCTGGTCCCCCAGCTGCCGCAGCTTGATTCCGGTGCTCCGGACGGTCGTGTCGTACCGGACCTGCCCGGATACAACGAGCATCGGAATTGAATCCTGCCAGGCGCCGAGGACGCCCGTTATGGCATTGGTTCCGCCGGGGCCGCTGGTCACGCAAACGAGCGCACACTTCCCGCTGACTCTTGCGTAGCTCTCGGCGGCCATGGCGGCGGCCTGTTCATGGTGGTTGAAGAGTACTTCCAGGCGCGGATGCTTCCCGAGCGAGTTGTTCAGGTGCATCGCTCCACCGCCCGTGATCATGAAGACGTGGCGGATCCCCGCTTCCACGATCCGCTCGGCAACGTAATCGGAGAGTTTCATTTACGAAGGAGATTTTTCCTTTGGGGTGTCCCGGTCAGGAGAGCCGCATACCAGGCGATGGTTTCCTCGAGCCCGCACACACTTGCCGGAGAGTCTCAAAGGCATGTGTATCCGCCGTCCGCCACGATCGTTTGGCCCGTGATGTAGGAATTCTTCCAGGAGCAGAGAAAGAAGGCGGCTTCCGCGATCTCCTCCGGCTCTCCAAACCTCATCAGGGGGATGCTTTTCCGAATCACTTCAATTTCTTCGGGAGAGTTGTTTTTCTTTGTCATTTCCGTGTTGATGTAGCCGGGCGCCAGCGCGTTGACAAGGATATTATGGGTGGCCAGTTCTGCGGCCAGCGTCCGTGTGTATCCCAGCAGGCAGGCCTTGCTCGCGGAATATGAAACCCGGCGGGGCCTAGCGACAAGACCCCAGATGGAGCTGATGTTGAGAATCCTCCCGTAGCGCCTTTCGATCATTCCCCCGACGATCGCCTTCGTCAAAAGGATTGGCCCCACGAGGTTGACCTCGAGGGTGTCTCTCAGGTCGGGTTCCTCGATTTCTGTTCCCGACGCCGGCACGTTGATCCCCGCGTTGTTGACGAGGATGTCGACTGGGCAGTCGATCGTCCCGGCGTATCGGCCGATGGATTCCGACGAGGAAAGGTCCAGTTCGTTCCGTGAGGGACTCAGGAGGGAGGCACCGCCCGCGCGGAACCGCTCGGCGATGGCATGCCCGATCCCCCGTGACGCCCCCGTGACGAGTGCTGTCCTTCCTTTCATTATTTATCAAAGAGGAGGGCATCCCGGTTTATAAGATGCCTGTTCGCCGTATACCATCCGTACAACTTTGCGATGGCGTCGTCGATGTCCGTGAAGGCAAGCCCGGGGATCTCCTCCCGGAGGCGGCCGTTGTCGCCGCTGTATTCCGGTCCCATCCCCGGCAAGGCAACAACGATTGGGAGGTCCTTGCCCGAGACGGCGAGCACCTTCCCGGCAAGCGTGAGAAGTTCAACCGCTTCATCAGGGGTCACGTTGTAGCACTTGTAGCGGGCATCGTGTCCAATGAAATACTCGACAATTGGCGCCAGGTCGTCGATGTACAGGTAATCGAAGCGGCGGTTCTGCCGAAGCGTGATGGGAAGGTTGAACAGCGTCTTGCAGATGGCGTTGGAAATGAACCGAATGGCGTAGTCCTCGTATTTCCCGAAGACGCCAAACAGTCTGAGTTCGACGATGTTCTCCGCGCGCTCAACGTACCGTGCGCAGATGTACTTCGAGAAGCCGTGCTCGTCCGCAGGCACCGATGTGTCGAAATACTCCTCCTTCATATTCGGCAGGTAGCGGCGTTCGTCGTAAACCGCACCGGAGCTCAAGAAAATCATCTTGCGGAACCGAGAGGCGTTGCGGACAAGGTTGAAGAACATCCGCGTGTTGTTGTACAGTTGGTGGGAAGGGTCCCTGGCGTTTCGGTGGCCAGGCCTTACGGCACTGTGGATGACGACGTCAACATCATGCCTGCGAAAAAATTCTCTTACCCGTTCCCCGTCCAACAACTCAAGCCCGGCATGGCTCGGAGCAAGGACCGTGTGCTTCCGGGAAAGATGCTCCGCGAGGTTCTTCCCGATAAACCCGCTGCCGCCTGTGAGAAGAACATTCAATCACTCGCCCTTGGGGTCCTGCTGTATTCCCCGATCTGCGCAAGGCAGGCGTGCCGCACGTCTCTTCTTTCCTTGTAGGCCTTCGCCCACTCGACCACGCTTCGAATCGCTCGCGAAAGGTCCCAGCGGGGGTGCCAGCCCAATTCCGTCCGTGCTTTCGTGCAGTCCAGACGGAGGTAATGGGCTTCATGGGGGTGTTTCCCCTTGTCGACCCGGTAGCGTGCGCCGCTCCCCCACTCCGCGCAGATCCGCTTGACGAGCCACTCCACAGGCTTCGCGTCGTCCTCCGGCGGGCCGAAGTTCCACGCGCCGGCAAACCGGGGGCCGTCTTCATAGAGATGCTTCGCCAGCGCGAGGTAACCAGATAGGGGCTCGAGCACGTGCTGCCACGGACGCACGGCTCGCGGGTTCCGGACGAGGATCGGCTCCCTCTTCAGGAGGGCCCTCACGCAGTCTGGCACGAGACGGTCGTCCGCCCAATCGCCCCCGCCGATGACGTTGCCGGCGCGCGCGGAGGCAACCGCCACCCCATGGCGGGGATAGTCGGTCAGGTTGAAAAAGGAGTTCCGGTAGGCGGCTGTGGCCAACTCGGAGCAGGCCTTGCTGCTGGAGTACGGGTCGTACCCCCCGAGAGACTCGTTTTCCCGGTATCCCCAGAGCCACTCCCGGTTCTCATAGCACTTGTCAGTCGCCACGTTCACGACGGCCTTGACGTTCCCGCACGCCCGGACGGCCTCGAGCAGGTGGACCGTCCCCATCACGTTCGTGGAGTAAGTCTCCACGGGGAACTTGTACGAGTCGCGCACCAGGGACTGGGCCGCCATGTGGAGGACGATGTCGGGCTTCACCGAGTGCAGCGTTTTGGCGAGGGTCTCCCGGTCGCGGACGTCGGCAATGACGCTTTTGACGAGCTTCCCGACGCCGCACAGGTCGAAGAGGCTGGGATCGGTCGGCGGGTCGAGGGCGTAGCCGGTCACTTTGGCTCCCAGAGCGTGGAGCCACAGGCACAGCCAGGACCCCTTGAACCCGGTGTGGCCCGTGAGGAAGACTTTCTTGCCGGAATAGAACGAGCGGTCCATCCCGCTCACCACACCTTCCATGGCGCCTTGCCCGATTTCCACAGCTCGTCCAGCAGGTTCTTGTCGCGCAAAGTGTCCATCGGCTGGAAGAAGCCCCTGTGCCTGTGGGCCACGAGCTGGCCCTCGCGGGCCAGTTTGTCCATCGGCTCCTTCTCGAGGAAGATCGGATCGCCGGCGATGTAGTCGAAGACCTGTGGCTCGAAGACGAAGAAGCCGGCGTTGATCCAGCCGCCGTCCCCTTTCGGCTTCTCCTTGAAACCGCGGACCCGGTCGTCCTCCGCCAGGTCCAGCGCGCCGAAACGGCCGCCCGGCTGGGTCGCGGTAATCGTGGCCAGTTTCCCGTGGGACTTATGAAGAGCCACCAGCAGCCGGATGTCGATATCGGAGACTCCGTCCCCGTAGGTCAGCATGAAGGTCTCGTTCCCTATATAGGGACGTATCCGCTTGACGCGACCGCCGGTCGCCGTCTCCAGTCCGGTGTCGACCAGCGTGACCTTCCACGGTTCGGCGGTGTGGCTGTGGACCTCGCGGCTGCCTGGGCCTAGGAAGTCGAACGTCACGTCGGATTCGTGCAGGAAGTAGTGGGCGAAATACTCCTTGATGGAGTACCCCTTGTATCCCAGGCAGATGACGAACTCGTTGAAGCCGTGATAGGAGTAGCCCTTCATGATGTGCCACAGGATCGGGCGCTCGCCGACCTCGATCATGGGCTTTGGCTTCAGATGCGACTCCTCGCTGATACGGGTTCCGAAGCCGCCCGCGAGGATGACGACCTTCACAGGCTTATCCTCCCGCGTTCACTACGGTTGTTTGATATTCACTCTTGCCGGCCTTTCCATGAACGACGAAATAGACGCATCCCGCGAAGAATGAAAGAACAGCAGCCAGCATTACGCCCAAATCCCTCCGGGGCTTGAATTTTCTGTCGGGAACCCGGGGAGAGTCGATGACCCTGAAACCGAACTGCTCCTGATTCCTGGCCATCAACTCACGCTCGACTTCCTGACCATATGACGAATAGAGGCGATCTCGCGTTAATGCATCGACCGTCTTTACGATCTGGTACTCGATGAACTTCTTGCTCTTCATCGCCCGATTGAGCGTTTCTTACCGAAGGCAGTTTTTCCCCTTATCCATATTGTAATTTACGAACATCAGTCGGTCTTTCTACGCTCGACCAAAAGAGCCATTAAAATCGAGAATAAAAATCCTCCAATTGTAGATAAAGCAACGATGATTGCCTTTTTCGGCTTCACTTTCCTTTCCGGAGGCACCGCTTTATCGACGATTTGAATGACAGCAGCATCTCTTGCTTCGTCCAGTTTGGCCATTTCATATTGTTTCGCCAACAGTTCATAAAGCGTTTCGTTGTATTTCATGTCCCGCAATTTCCGTAAATATTCCATCCCGACGGAGGGCATCCTTCCCGTCGGCATGAGAGGGTCGGGACTGTTTCCCCCTTTTTGTTCTAATTTATTCAATTCCATCTTGAGTCCCTTCAGTTCCTCTTCGATTCTTTGAAGGTCGGGGTTCTGGGGAGTCGCAAAGGTCTGCGCCACTTTATATTGGACCTCCCTGGCGGCTATTTGCGCTCTCAAGTTTCCGATCCCCTGGATTACGGCTCTGGCCTGGTCGTCGATCTTCAATGCTCCGGTTTTTTCCTGGAAGCCTTTTATTCCTTCCTCCGCCCTGGCCAACCCCAACTTTACATCCTTTAACTGTTCTTCGAAAAACAATCTTCTCTGTGCCGCCTCGGTGAGGGCAAGCCCCTTGGAGACTCCGATCATCTCCTCCACAAAGGCATTCGCCATATCCGCCGCCCTTTTCGGATCCCGGTCTTCCACGCTTACAACAATCATCCCGTCCTTCCCACTGGTCGCTTTAAGCGTATCGGCGAGCCTCTTTCTTGCATCCTCCCGGTATTTCGCGTCGTAGAGTTTCATCAATCCAAACCGGTCGATGATTCTGTCATAGACCGTCCTGCTGCGAAGGAACCCGATATACATCTCGTTTGGATTTTTTATGCCGATGGTGCTCGACGCCAGGCTTGCGAATCCGCCCATCTGGTTCAACAATTGTGAGGCGATACTGGAGGAATTCTGCTGCGGAGGAAGGATCTTCGTCTCCGCCCTGAAGATCGGGGTCATCAAGAGGCTGACCACCAGAGAGACGACGGCAGCGCCGGCCGTGATCCCCCCGATCATTTTTTTATGCCTGGCAAGTTTAGCCAGCAGTTCGGGTATGTTGATTTCCATGTCGTCTTTATTTTCTATTTCATCCAAGACGTGCTCCCTGAAAAGAATTCGTATCGACTTGCAGATGCCCTAGAATGCGACGAAGATCACCCCAGCCGTCACCGCGATCTGGTAGAGGATCTGGGTGATGTCCTTGAACTCCCGCAGCCATGCGATCCTTTCCAGTTTTTCCGGCACGACGATC
>MEWP01000094.1:0-145 GCA_001775395.1 candidate division Zixibacteria bacterium RBG_16_53_22
ACCACCAGGGTGCCGGTCATCCCTTTTTCGGCGTGGCCGCCTTTGTCGCAATAGAAGGGGTATTCGCCCGGCTTGGTGGGCGTAAATTCCACCACCACCGTCTTGCCATGCCCGATATCGGCATTGGTATCGATACCGGCGTCAG
>MEWP01000094.1:350-62158 GCA_001775395.1 candidate division Zixibacteria bacterium RBG_16_53_22
ACGCAGACAACGCACAATGGCAAGATCATCGGGAAATGCGCGCGCCAGGGCAAGGTGTCGTTTGACATAGTCTGATTCCTTTCCGGGAAACTATGCTGGTATTTATTGATGTCCAATATCATGCTCTATTTTTCTCAAGTTCAGGGGCTATATCAAAGTAACTTCGGCGCCGTATTATAGTTCCCACGCCGGCCCGGAGAGAGGGCTGCCGGCGTTATCGCATCGTCCATCCAAGAAACTATTTGCCAAGCTGGCTTTATAATGATAAATTACGCCTTGTTGTTAAGATGCATACGCCCCCGTAGCTCAGTTGGATAGAGCAGCGGCCTCCGGAGCCGTGTGCGGCCGTTCAAGTCGGCCCGGGGGTATTTTTTGTAGTAGCGAGTAGCGATTAGCGAGTAGCCAGTAGGGAAAGAACAAGAAATAAAGCCGCCGGTGATTGAATCAATGAATGGGATAATCAGCGTATCCCTCGCGAGTCAGAGCTTGTTGCTCTGAACCTGTTTGGGCTCTGACCGCGAAAGATTAAATGTCATTTTAGGAAACGGTTAGTCCGGGGCCAGAAGCCGCGGCCATTAGTATCAGAAATAGAATGAACATGATGGGGCGTATCGCAATACGCCCCTACACGATTAAGCACATATTAAAACATTAAACTAACGATGTAACTCATTACAGGGAAACAGAAATAGGGCCATGCTTTGGAGCCAGACATTTATCCCCACTCTGCGGGATGACCCCGCCGATGCCGTTATCGATTCGCATAAGCTGATGCTTCGCGCGGGATTTATCCGTCAGTTGACGGCGGGAATCTACAACTACCTGCCGCTCATGCAGTGCGTCATCCACAAGATCGAAAGGATTGTGCGTGAGGAGATGAACGCCGCCGGCGCTATCGAGATCACCATGCCGGTGCTTCACCCGGCCGAGCTCTGGCAAAAGTCGGGCCGCTGGGACGTAGTCGGCAAAGAGCAGATGCGGATGAAAGACCGCCATCAACGCGACCTGGTCCTGGGCGGCACCCATGAGGAAGTTATCACCTGGATAGTCAGGGGAGAGCTTCGCAGTTACCGTCAATTGCCCAAGAACTTCTATCAGATTCAGACCAAGTTCCGCGACGAGCCGAGGCCGCGATTCGGCCTAATGCGCGGCCGCGAATTCATCATGAAGGACGCCTACACGTTCGATGCCACCTGGGATGGCCTTAAGAACGCCTACAATAAAATGGCTGAGGCCTATTTCAAGATATTTCGACGCATAGGATTCGATGTCAGGATGGTCGAATCGGATGTTGGCGCCATGGGTGGAACCGGGGCTCATGAATTCATGGTGCCGGTCGAGACTTCCGGCGGCGAGAATGTCATTCTCTCCTGCGAGCGTTGCGACTACGCCGCCAATATCGAGAAGGCGACATCGCTAAGCCTGGCCGATGAGGGCGCCCGTCCCGAGGAGCCGCGCCAAAAGGAGATGGTGTTCACACCGGGCATGAAAACGGTGGAGGAGGTCACCGGATTTCTTCGGGTGGGGCCGGAAAAACTGGTCAAGACGCTTCTTTATGAGGTCGATGGCGAGGTCGTGGCCGCCTTGATTCGTGGCGATAGGGAAATCAACGAGGTCAAGCTCAAGAATTATATGCGGGCCAATGAGCTCGTCATGGCTGCCGCTGACGTGGTCATGAGGGTGACCGGAGCGCAGGTTGGATTTGCCGGGCCGATCGGGCTATCCAGGGTGCGTATCATAGCCGATCCCGAGGTCAAGCGCATGCGCAACTTCGTGGTCGGCGCCAATCGCGACGACACGCACATAATCAATGTCAATACCGTCGATTTCACGGTCGACGAATACGCCGAGATCCGCCAGGCCCAGGCCGGAGAAATATGCCCGCGCTGCAATCAGGGTCGGCTGCAGTCTTATTCGGGTATCGAGGTCGGCAACCTCTTCATGCTGGGAACCAAGTATTCCGATGCGCTGGGCGCGAATTTCATTGACTCCGATGGAGTGGAGAAACCGTTTGTAATGGGCTCATATGGAATCGGAATTACGCGCACCGCCCAGGCGGCTGTCGAGGCTTTCCATGATGAGAAAGGTATCATTTGGCCCAAAGCGATAGCTCCGTATGATTTTCACATCGTGCCGATCGAGATCACCGACCGCCGCCAGAGAGAGGTCGCTTTCGCTTTATACGAGGAACTTCAGGAACGCGGATATGCTGTCTTGATGGACGACCGCGAGGAACGCCCGGGCGTGAAATTCAATGACGCTGACCTGATCGGTATCCCGGTGCGGATTTCGTTCGGCGATAGAAGCCTCAAGGACGGACAGGTTGAGATAGTCAAGCGTCGGGGCAAGGAAATGGTCAAAATACCAGTCGAAAAAGCTGTGGACAAGGCTATCGAAATATTCGGGCAACTTTAAAAAAAGCTTGCATTTAGGAATTTAGAAGGTTATAATTTTAGGTTCGAGAGTGGGTCAGACCCACTCTTTTGGCTATACGTATTCAACATTAGCAAACGGCGCGGTGGGTATAGGCCTTGAAAATAGATGTTGAGAGTTTGAAAGACAAGATGCAAACCGTCACCGAGGGGATGGGTTTCGAGTTGGCCGATTTGACGGCCCCGGTGGTCGGCGGGCGGTTGATTCTGCGGGTCTTTATCCATTCACCCCAAGGAGTTACACTCGATAGCTGTGTCCGGGTCAGCCGGGAAATCTCGGATATGCTCGATACCCTCGATGCCATCGACACGCGCTATACGCTCGAGGTATCGTCGCTGGGACTGGACCGGCCATTGATTACGCCAAAGGATTTCAGCCGTCGGATTGGTGAACGGGTCAGCGTATCTTATTCGGTGGACGGAGGATCGAAGAAAGTGGAAGGCATTTTGATTTTCAGCGACGATACGGATATCAAGATCGACCGCAACGGTGAAATGATTACGATTCCTGCGGGCGCGAACCCCAGGGGGAAGATAATAATTTGAGGGCTCCGTACCTGCGGATCCGTATGGACCGCGGAGGTTGAGGGAAAATGAATTACGATATTCTGGAAGCATTTGGGCAGATAGCCAAGGAAAAGAACCTGGAGTTGGATTATGTTCTGCAGACTGTGGAATCGGCTCTGGCATCGGCCGTAAAGAAGAAATACAACACCGAGGATAATGTCCGCGTGGAAATAGATCGCACCGAGGGCGAAATCAAGGTCTTCCTGACGAAGAAAGTTGTCGAGGAAGTTGGCAATCCGGGGCAGGAGATGACGGTCGAGGAGGCCTCGGAATATTACGAGGACGTGGAGATCGGGCAAGTGCTCGATGTCCCCATGGCCTTCGAGGATTTCGGCCGCAACGCTATCGCGACCGCCAAGCAGATTCTGATCCAGCGGGTCCGCGAAGCCGAGCGTGAAAAAATATTCCAGGAATATAAGAATCGTGTCGGCGAGTTGGTGACAGGAAATGTGCAGCAGGTGGACAAAGGGAACATCATTGTAAACCTGGGTCGCGCCGAGGCCATTGTGCCGCCTCGCGAGCAGATCAGGAAAGAAAAATTCCGCCAGGGCGACCGGATTCGCGCGGTCATAACCGAGGTTCAGGACACCAACCGCGGCCCCCAGATCACGCTTTCGAGGGGCTCGACCGATTTTCTAAAGAAGCTTTTCGAGCTGGAAGTACCGGAGATCGCCGAGAGAATAATCGAGATAAGGGCCATGGCCCGCGAAGCGGGGGAGAGATCGAAGGTGGCGGTTTACTCGAACGACGACAGAATCGACGCTGTCGGGGCTTGCGTGGGCGTAAAGGGAGTAAGAGTTCAGAACATAGTCCGCGAGCTGAATAACGAACGGATCGACATCGTGCCCTGGTCATCGGAGCCGATGATCTTTGTGACCAAGGCCCTGGCGCCGGCCAAGATCGTCAATGTCGACGTCTACCCGCCCGACAAGAAGATGCTGGTGGCGGTTGCCGATGACAAGCTGTCACTGGCGATCGGGAAAGCCGGGCAGAACGCCAGGCTGGCTGCCAAACTGACCGGCTGGAAGATAAACATCATGTCGGCTACGGAATATGATGCGCTCAAGAAATCGGAGGAAGAGGAGAAGGTCGATATCGAAACCGTCGAGGAAATCGGCGCCAAGATGATCCAGAAGCTCCTCCATTCCGGGTTCGAGACGGCGCAAGATGTCATCAGGGCCGATAGGGAGCGCCTGATGAGCATAGAAGGAGTCGGCGAGAAGACCGCAGATAAGATAATAGCGGCCTGCACGGCAGCCATCGAGAAAGCCGCTATCGAACGGGAGAAGCCGGAGGAGCCGGCTCCGGCGGCGTCAACATTGGAGTTTTCGCCGGATGACGAGGGGCAGGCGCCGCCACGTCCGGAGGACTATTGAGAATGGCTGGCAGGCTCGAATTTTTAAGGGCAGCCATCAGGGAAAATGGCCGCATATCGCCGGAGTCAGGCGGCACGACGGGCCGAAATCCTCGGCTGCAAGAGAATGAGCGAAAATGATTGGTGGTGAATAATGTCGAAAAAAAGACTTTATGAACTGGCAAAGGACTATAATGTTTCATCCAAGGCCATGGTCGATATAGTTCACGGGCTTGGCTTTGACGTGAAATCGCACTCCTCGACAGCCACTGATGAAATGCTTCAGGCGGTCCAGAACAAGTTTGCCTCCAAAAAGGAAGAGGTGAAAAAGGAGATCGAGGAGCGCAAGAAGAAGGCCGAGGCGCGCCAGTTAGCCGAGGGGGAAGCGATTCGCCGGCGCCAGGAGATCGAGCGCCGAATGATGGCCGAGCTTCGCCCCGCCGTCGCCGCCGCGGCAGTCCCCAAGAAGAAGGAGCTGCCCAGAGAGGAAAAGAGGCCGATTCTCAGGAAGAAGAAAGACCGCCGCAAAAAGAGAAAAGAAAAAGTCGTTGACTTAAAGGCCATACACGCCAGTTTCAAAAAGACGATGTCAAGCCTCGACCTGGGCAAGAAGAAACGATTTCACCGACGGGACGAGCGTCCGGGAATGGCGGCAGAGGAGAGCGAGCCGACAAACATCATTAAAGTAACCGAATATATGACCGTTTCGGAGCTGGCGGGCCTGATGGGTGTGCGCCCGGCGCAGGTCGTGGCCAAGTGCATGGAGATGGGCATGATGGCCACCATCAATCAACGCCTCGACATGGATACGATCGGCACCCTGGCCCTGGAATTCGGCTTTAATATCGAGGAATCAAAGCAAATCGGAGAGGAAGAAGAACTCCATGACGAACCGGGCACTCTCAAGTCTCGTTCGCCGGTCGTGACCATCATGGGGCATGTGGATCATGGCAAGACCTCGCTTCTCGATTATATCCGCAAATCCAATGTCATTGCCGGTGAGGCGGGTGGGATTACCCAGCACATCGGAGCCTACGAGGTGGAGCTGTCCAAGGGCAGTATCACTTTCCTCGATACACCCGGCCACCAGGCGTTTTCGGCCATGAGAGCGAGGGGAGCCCATTCGACCGATATCGTGGTCCTGGTTGTGGCCGCCGACGATTCCGTGATGCCCCAGACGATCGAGGCTATCGATCATGCCAGGGCGGCGGGCGTACCGATTTTAGTCGCCATAAACAAAATGGATTTGCCGACTGCAAATCCCGAGAGGATTCGCGAGGCCCTTGCCAAGCATAACCTCGTGCCCGAGGATTGGGGCGGCAAGACCATCATGGTTGAGGTTTCCGCCAAGACCGGCCAGGGCGTGGATAAGCTCCTGGAGATGATTCTCCTGCAAACCGAGATGATGGAGCTTAAAGCAAATCCCGACAGAGAGGCTCACGGGGTTATTATCGAGGCCAGGCTGGACCGAGGCAAAGGTCCCGTCTGCACTATCCTTATCCAGAAGGGTGCGCTTCGGGTTGGCGAACCATTCGTTACAGGCACTCAGTTTGGCCGCGTTCGCGCCATGTTCGACGAGCGAGGCAAGAATGTCGAATTGGCCACGCCGTCGACCCCGATTCAAATTCTGGGCGCCAATGGTGTCCCGCAGGCCGGAGATACGTTCATGGTCGTGGCGGATGAAGCCGAGGCCAGGGATATTGCCCATAAGCGGCTTCGACTCAAACGCGAGAAGGATTTCCGCACCCTTAAGAGGTTGACCCTCACCGAGGTTTATGATCGCATCAAGGAGGGGCAGATCAAGGACCTCAACCTGATAATCAAGGGCGATGTCGACGGTTCGGTGGAGGCTCTGTCCGATACATTAGCCCGGATTCAGCATAAGGAAGTCAAGGTCAATGTGATTCATCGGGGGGTTGGGGCAATATCGGAATCCGATGTTTTGCTGGCGGCGGCATCGCAAGCCATCATAATCGGTTTTCATGTCCGTCCCGAGCCGCGGGCCGCCGAGCTTGCCCAGCGCGAGAAAGTCGATATCCGTCTTTACAAGATCATTTACGAGGTCGAGGCCGATATCAAGGCGGCCCTCGAGGGGTTGCTGGCTCCGGAAATCGTCAGGGTAAATCTCGGCGAGGCCGAGGTGAGACAGCTCTTCAGAGTCCCAAAGTTGGGATTCATAGCGGGCAGCTATGTCAGGAATGGCACTATCAAACGCGGGGCAGCGGCCGAGGTCTTGCGCAACGGTGTCAAAATAGGCGAGGGCACCATAACGTCGCTGAAGCGGTTTAAGGATGATGTCAGAGAGGTCAACAGCGGTTTTGAATGCGGGATCGGCATCGAAAACGTGACCGACATCAAAGAAGGAGATACGATCAGGGTCTTCGCCGAGGTTGAGGAGGCCCGCCGGCTGGAGTCGGGCGTTTAAGAAAAAGATGGTTGTGGCAATACTCAGGATCAGCATATCGATACCTCACGCAAACTCATTAAAGGACAAGCGCCGCGTTCTTAAAAGCATTAAGGACCGAATTCGCAGCGGCTTCAACGTCTCGGTGGCCGAGATTGGTGACCAGGACATTTGGCGCACCGCCCAACTGGGCATAGCGGTCATCTCCGAGGATTCGACTTATGCCAACGGCGTTCTCTCCCGGGTGCAGGATTCGATCAGGGACAGAAGCGACGCCATCATGACACATTGCGAGATGGAATGGCGGTAAGATTATGGATTTTTCGCGCGTCGACAGGCTTCAGAGTCAATTCATCAAGGAGATATCCGACATAGTCGCCAACGAGCTGAAGGATTCGCCGCCGGCCATGATAACGATTACCAGAGCCGAAATTACCCGCGACCTGAAATTCGCCAGAATTTTCTTTTCGGCCTTTGGCTCCGACGAGGGAATTGAGCATTGTGACGAATACTTACGGCGCCACACCGGTATCATAAGACATTTGATAGGACGCAGGATAAGGATCCGCGCGCTGCCGGAATTATCGTTTCATTACGATGCTTCCATCGAAAATGTCATGAGGATAAACGAGATTCTGGAACAATTGAAGAAAGATGAAAACAAGTCCTGAAATAAAGCAAATTCATAAGCTTCTGACCGGTAAGCAGCGATTCCTGATAACGTCGCATAAGGACCCCGACGGTGATTCCATTGGGTCACAATTGGGATTATTCCACGCGCTCAAGAGCCGCGGCAAGGACGTGGTCATTGTCAATCAGGGCGCAATCCCGGAAAAATACGCGTTTCTCGACGCCGAGAGGACCATTAGTTTCTCTAACGGGCCATTGCCTTTCGAGCCGGAGGTCGTCATAATCCTCGAGTGCCCGGTGCTCGATAGAATCGGTTTTGTAAGAGAGCTGATTCCGCAATCGGCCGGGCTGGTCAATATCGATCATCATATGGATAACCAGAACTACGGGCAGATAAATCTGGTCGACACCGCAAGCTGCGCTGTCGGCGAGTTGATTTATTTCATCCTGAGCGACGGCGGCTATGAACTTACCCCGCTGATTGCAAAGAACCTCTATGCCGCCGTAATTTGCGATACCGGCAATTTCCGGTTTGCATCGACCACCGCCAGGGGCATGAAGATCGCCGCCACGCTCGTGGAACACGGGGCCGACCCGAAAGCGATATTCGACCAGATTTTCACGAAATCATCGGCCGCGACCCTGCGCCTTCTCGGATTAACGCTGGCAACTTTGGATACGACCGCCGGCGGCCGCATAGGATATTTGACCGTAACCAGGGATAATGTTGACAAGGCCCGGGCCCGAATCGAGGATTCCGAGGGCTTCGTCGATTACTCGCTGGCAATCGCCGGCGTGCGCATGGGCATGCTTTTCAAGGAGTCGGGCAACGGCGAGATTAAGGTCTCGATCCGCTCGCAAAATGGAATCGATGCGGCCTCATTCGCGAAGAAGTACGATGGCGGCGGCCATGTCAACGCCGCCGGATTTACGCTCAAGGGCCGGATAGATGATGTCGTCAAAAAGGTGCTGGCGGAGGCCGAGGGGTATATCGATGCTGCCTAAGAACGGGATAATCCTTATCGACAAGCCGGCCGGGATGACCTCGCACGACGTGGTTAACCACCTCAGGCGCAAACTCAAGACCCGCAGAATCGGGCACACCGGCATACTCGATCCCAACGCCACCGGGCTTCTAATCATGTTGATCGAGCGGGGCACGCTGCTGTCGAGCTGGCTTATCGGTATGCCCAAGCGTTATGTCGCCAGGTTCGCATTCGGAAGCTCGACCGATACCTATGACGCCGATGGCGAGATCACGGGTCAATTCGACCCCGGACAAGTCGGACGAGAAGAATTCGGGAAGCTAATTCCCAGGTTCATGGGGGAGATCGAGCAGAAGATTCCTCCCTATTCCGCAACCAAGCGGCAGGGCAAGAAATTCTACAAGTTGGCTCGTAAAGGAAGCCAATTCAATCCGGGACTAAAGGTTGTCGAAATCGAGAATATCCAGATTCTGGATTTTGCCTGGCCCGAGGTGGCGTTCGATATACAATGCTCATCAGGCACATATATAAGGAGTCTCGCGTTTCAAATGGGCGAGGAGCTTGGATGCGGCGGCCATCTCAAAATCCTGAGGCGGATCGAAGTCGGCCCATTTCATTTATCGGAGGCCGTGGGCCTTTCCGATCTATTGGAATCGGCGGATCCATTCGGATTTATCCGGCCGCTTAAGGAAGCTTTGCCGATGCTGCCGGGAGTTAGAATAAAGGAACAATATCGCGGGGCTGTGCTTGGGGGACGGCCGCTGGTTAAGAAATTTTTCGAAAATGACGCTTATCGCGGGAGCGGGGGTGAGCTGTCGCTTCTGCTCGACCATGACGAGAAGGTCCTGGCTTTGGCCCGGCTGAATATGAATTGGAGAACCGCCGATAAGCTCAGTCCCACCGAGATCATGGGCACATATTTGAGGGTTATAGATGAGGGTCATATTCGGGATAAATGAGCTCGAGGCATCGGGGCTCTCGGATGTCATCACCACGCTGGGGTCGTTCGATGGCGTTCATGCCGGCCACAAACGAATCATATCGACCACGCTCGAATATGGCCGCGATAAGGGCCTGGCTCCGGTGTTGCTGACTTTTCATCCGCATCCGCAGATAGTGCTGGGTCGCAGGGGTCCTACGGAGCTTCTGACTACGCTCGAAGAGAAACTGCAGTTGTTCGAAAAGATCGGGGTCGAAAACGTAGTCATCCTCGATTTTAATCGCCAGTTGGCCTCTTACCCGCCGGAGAACTTCGTGCGGGACGTGTTGATTGGCAAAATGGGGATGAAGGCTTTGGTGATAGGGTATGATCACGCATTTGGCAAGGACCGCAGCGGCAATAAGGAACTTCTCGAACGGATGTCGAAATCCGAGGGCTTCGATTTCCTGGTGGTGCCGGAGTTCAAGATTAACAATCAGACCGTGAAATCGACCATAATACGGGAATTGCTTAAAGCGGGGGAATTCGACCTTGCCAGGCGCGCCCTGGGGTATAACTATTTCATGACCGGCAAGGTCATTAAGGGGCACGGTGTCGGCAAGGCGCTTGGTTTTCCCACTATCAACCTGGCCATACCATCAGGGAAACTCCTGCCCAAAGAAGGAGTTTATTCGGCATTGACCAGTTTCGACGGGATCCAATATGCCGGCATGGCCTATATCGGCGCCAGGCTGACATTCGGCGACACCTCCATATCGGTTGAGGTGAACCTGTTTGACTTCGACGGAAAGGCCGGCTCCGATCATGCCGCCCTGGAGCTAACCGATTATGTCAGGCCGCCCGAAAAATTCAAGACACCGGGCGAATTGGCCCAGCAGATGAAGATAGATGAAATTGAAATTAGAAAGAAATTTTCAAATAAGGAGGCTGTAAGTTGACGATGACCAAGGAAGCGAAGGGTAACCTGATGAAGCAGTACCACCTGCATGATACCGACACCGGTTCGGTCGAGGTTCAGGTAGCCCTGTTGACCGCTCGCATTAACGAATTGACCGATCATCTGAAAACTCATACGAAAGATCATCACTCTCGTCTGGGTCTGCTGAGGATGGTGGGGCAAAGGCGCCGGCTGCTTGAATATCTCAAGGGCTCCGATCTGGAGGCTTACCGGGCGCTAATCGAAAACCTGAACCTGAGAAAGTAACAATCCGGGTTTATTGGAGGAATTAATTGGAAACAGCAGAATTACGTCTGGAAGACGGTCGAACCTTATCAATTGAAACTGGTCGAGTCGCAAGGCAAGCCAGCGGCGCAACTCTGGTTCGTCTTGGCGACACCATGGTCCTGGCCGCCGCAGTCAGCGCCCCGGCGGGCGAGGAACGCGACTTTTTCCCTCTCACGGTGGATTACCGGGAAAAATCGTATGCCGCCGGAAAGATCCCCGGCGGATTTTTCAAGCGCGAGGGGCGACCCAGCGAGAAGGAAATTCTCTCCGCCCGCCTCGTCGACAGGCCGATACGTCCACTTTTCCCGGAGGGATACAACGACGAGGTCCAGGTGATGATCCAGGTTTTGTCGTCCGACCAGGAGAACGACGGCGACATCCTCGGAATCATCGGCGCCTCGGCGGCGCTGTCGATATCCGATATCCCGTTTCATAATCCGATCGGCGCGGTTCGAATCGGCAGGGTCGACGGGCAATTCATTGTCAATCCGCTATTCTCACAGCTTGAGGAATCCGATATCAACCTGACTATCGCCGGCACCAAGGATTATATCATCATGGTCGAGGGTGGCGCGCAGGAGATTGTCGAGCAAGACATGGTCGCCGCTCTATCATTCGGACACGAGCATATCAAGAAGGTCGTGGCCATGATCGAGGATCTTGCCGCTCGAGTCGGCCGCCCCAAGAAGGAAGTGGTCAAGCGCGAAATTAATCCCGAGTTGGTCGCGGCCGTGACCAAGATGGCGGCCGAGAAGATTAAAACCGCCGACAGGATCAAGGAAAAACAGGCTCGGGGAGAAGCCATCGAGGCCATAAGAGTCGAGACAGTCGAGGCCATGGCGGAACGTTTCCCCGAATCGGAGAAGGACATCGCGAAGCTAATCGGCGACATCGAAAGCGCCGACTTGCGCGGCATGATCCTGAACGAGGGTGTCCGCGCCGACGGCCGGGGGCTCGACAATATCCGCGACATCTCGATCGAAATCAGCGTCCTGCCTCGCACGCATGGGTCGGCGATATTCACGCGCGGCCAGACCCAGGCGCTGGTCGTTACGACGCTGGGCACCAAGATGGATGAGCAGCGAATAGACGACCTTCTGGGCGAATCTTTCAAAAGTTACATGCTGCATTATAACTTTCCATCATATTCGGTGGGCGAGGTCAGGCCGATCCGGGGCCCGGGACGCCGGGAAATTGGGCATGGCGCCCTTGCCGAGCGCGCCCTCGATCCCGTCATTCCGGCCGAGGAGAATTTTCCTTATACGATCCGGATTGTCTCCGATATCCTCGAGTCCAATGGATCATCGTCGATGGCGACTGTCTGCGGAGGCTCGCTGGCGCTCATGGACGCCGGTGTTCCCATCAAGGCGCCGGTGGCAGGGATCGCCATGGGGCTGGTGATGGAGGGCGGCCGCAGCGCCATCTTGACCGATATCCTGGGGGTCGAGGATCATCTCGGCGATATGGATTTCAAGGTGGCCGGCACGGCGCAGGGAATTACCGCGTTCCAGCTCGATATCAAAATCGGCGGCCTTACAATAGAACTGATGGCCTCGGCGCTCGAAAAGGCGCGCGCGGCCAGGCTCTTCGTTCTCGACAAGATGAACGAGGCGATTTCGAAACCGAAACCGGATCTCTCGCCATATGCGCCGAGAATTATCACGATCAAGATTCCGATCGATAAAATCGGCGAAGTTATCGGGCCGGGCGGCAAGGTCATTCGCTCTATAATCGAGGCCACCGGCGCCAAGATCGATATCGAGGACGATGGCACCGTGACCGTGGCCTCGGTCGACCAATCCGCCGGCGAGGCCGCCAGGGACAAAATCCTGGCGCTGATAGAGGAGGCTGAAGTCGGCAAGGTGTATATCGGCAAGGTCAAACGCATCGCCACATTCGGCGCCTTCATCGAAATCCTGCCCAATGTCGACGGTCTCGTGCATATCTCCGAACTCGAGAACCACCGCGTCGCCAAAGTCGAGGATGTCGTGAATCTCGGTGACGAGATCAAGGTCAAGGTAATCGGCATCGATGCCGAGGGGAAGGTCAGGCTGTCGCGCCGGGTGCTCCTGGAGGGCGCCGAGGATAGGCCGCCACACTCCAATGATGACAGGCCTCGTCCGCCCCGCGGGGATCGGCATTCCGGTGGTCGTCAAAGGCGGTAATATTGGTTACCGAGAATTCGAGCTATAAAAGGACAGTTTTTCCGAATGGCCTCAAAATCATTTCCGAGGCCATTCCTCATGTCCGCTCTGTCTCATTGGGGCTATGGATCGATGTCGGCTCGCGCGATGAGAACGAGAAAAACGCCGGTGTCTCTCATTTCATCGAGCATATGGTTTTCAAGGGTACCAGGAACAGGGATGCCTCTCAGATCGCCTCGTATCTCGAGTCGGTTGGAGGTGTCCTCAATGCCTTTACCAGCCGAGAGCAGACCTGTTATTTCGCCAAAATCCTCGACCAGCACTTACCCCGAGCGGTGGATATAATATTCGACCTGGCTCAAAACGCCCTTTTTGACAAGAGCAATATTGATAAGGAGAAGCGCGTTATCCTCGAGGAGATCAAGGATATCGAGGATGCCCCATCGGACCTGGTCCACGATAGATTTGCCCGGGCCTTTTTTGGGCCACACCCTCTTGGCCGTCCGATTCTCGGTGAGAAGGCTACTGTCAAAGGCATGGGCCGGGTGGCGATCCTTCGGCACCTGAACAAGTATTATCGTCCCGACAGAATGCTGGTGGCGGCCTCAGGCAATCTGGATCACGCCGCCCTGGTGAATTTGGTCGGGCAGGCGTTTGGCGCCGGCGAGCATGACGGCAGCCCTATCAATAGAAAGAGGCCGGTTTTCAAGCCATTGCGCAAGGCGATCAAACGCAAATCCTCGCAGGTGCATATCTGCCTGGGAGTCCCCGCCAGGGAATTCAACGATCCCTCGCGATCCGCCATGTTTATATTGAATTCCATGCTTGGTGGCGGAATGTCATCGCGGCTATTCCAGAAATTGCGCGACAATCTCGGCATCGTCTACAACGTCTATACATATTTGGATTATTTCCAGGATACCAGCGTTCAAGGCATTTACCTGGCCACCGACAGGAAGAATGTCAGGCGCGCCATAGAGGCTGTCATGAAGGAGATCGACCGAATTGCCTCGGAGCCGCTTCCCGAGGCCGACCTTAGCCGCAACAAGGAGCAGCTCAAAGGGCATCTCATGCTGGGCCTGGAGAACACCTCCAGCAGGATGAACCGGCTGGCCAAGCACGAGCTATTGATCGGCAGATACATACCCCTCGATGAAACCGTGCTGGGAATCGATACTGTCAAAGCTGAGGAGATCACCGATTTGGCGCGCGAGCTCTTTCGGCGCGACCGCTTCACGGCCGTCACCATGGGGAATGTCGAGGGAGATATTTTCTCGGCGCTGGAATAATATCCTGACATTGGCAAATATGTCCAGCCGCCGTCGGTTCGCACTTCCGACAGCGATATCTTTTTGGGTTGCCAAATGCAAACATTGACGCTATCATAACGTATTATTTTCTTATAAGGTAAATAGGGGGGAGGACGGCAAAGAGGTTTGCGGTGCAAAGGTTTCTGGTCAGGACACTGATTACGGCAATTGCGATTTTCGTGGTGGTCATGATCCTTCCGTGGGTCGAGGTCGAAAGCCCGCTATCGCTCCTCGTTACGGCCATTATTCTGGGGCTGCTCAATGCCATACTGAGGCCGCTGCTCATCTTCCTGACCCTGCCGATAACGGTATTAAGTTTCGGTCTCTTCGTCTTCGTAATCAATGGCCTGATCCTGTATCTGGTGGCGGCGCTGGTCCCCGGATTCCGGCTGGCGAATTTCGGGGTCGCTATCCTGGCTGCCTTCCTGATATCGCTGATATCGTGGGCCATTAATTGGCTTATCAGAGATTCGATAGCCTGAATCGAACGTTGAGGTATCCTGAATATGTCTGACATAAAGTCGAAAGAAGTATCCGCAGGTTCGCACCCGTTCAAGGAAATTGAGGCCAAGTGGCGCAAGTTCTGGGAGGACAACGGGCATCATACGGCCGACCTGAACGATTCCGCTAAGAAGCTTTATTCGTTGGTGATGTTCTCATATCCGTCGGGTGAGAAGCTGCATATTGGCCATTGGTACAATTACGGGCCGGCCGACACATGGAGCCGAAAGAAGAAGATGGAGGGATTCAACGTCTTCGAGCCGATGGGGTATGATTCGTTTGGCCTGCCGGCTGAGAACTTCGCCCTCAAGTCGGGAGTTCATCCAGCCATCTCCACGGCGGCCAACGTCGATTATATCCGCGAGCAACTCAAACAGATCGGCGCCATGTACGATTGGTCGAAAGAACTGGCCACCAGCGACCCGCAATACTACCGATGGACCCAGTGGCTTTTCCTGAAATTCTACGAGCATAGCATGGCAGTTCGAAAAGAGGCGCCGGTTAACTGGTGCCCATCGTGTAAAACCGTTTTGGCTAATGAACAGGTTATTAACGGCCGTTGCGAGCGCTGCGAGACGGAGATCACTCATAAGAACCTCAAGCAATGGTTTCTCAGGATCACCAGGTACGCCGACCGGCTCCTTGCCGGCCTGGACCGGCTCGACTGGCCGGCCAAGACGATCGCCATGCAACGCAATTGGATTGGCCGTTCCGAGGGTTCCGAGATTTTTTTCACTGGCGAGAAGTCAGGGGAGAGGATCCCCGTTTTCACCACCCGTGCCGATACCCTGTTCGGGGTGACCTATATCGTGCTGGCGCCAGAGCATCCGCTGGTGGAAAAAATCACCGTGCCGGAATGCCGACAGGCAGTCATCGAATATGTTGAACGCAGCCGCAGGCTTTCGGAGATCGAACGCCTGTCGACCGTTAAGGAGAAAACCGGCGCCTTTACGGGAAGTTTCGCCCTAAATCCCATTAACGGAGAGCGCATTCAAATATGGATTGCCGATTATGTCCTGTACTCGTATGGAACCGGGGCTGTGATGGCAGTGCCCGGCCACGACCAACGTGACTGGGAATTTGCCACAAAGTTCAATTTGGAGATCAGGCAGGTTATAGAGCCGTCGGATGACTCATCGTTCGACCTGGCTCGAGGCGCCTTCGAGGATTACGGCAGGATGGTCAATTCGCGCGAGTTCACAGGCCTGGACTCCAGGATCGGCATGAACAAGGTCACGGAAAAGCTCAAATCGCAAGGCCAGGGCGATTTTAGGGTCAATTACAAGCTTCGGGATTGGCTCATATCGCGGCAACGGTATTGGGGCGCCCCGATTCCGATTATCCGCTGTGAGAAATGCGGCGATGTTCCCGTTTCGGAATCCGAACTGCCGGTGCTCTTGCCCAATATCAGGAATTTCCATCCCACCGGCGAGGGCGAATCGCCGCTGGCGACATCGCCGGAGTTTGTCAATGTCAGATGTCCCAGGTGCGGCGGGGGCGCCCGACGCGAGACCGAGACGATGGACACCTTCGTGGATTCATCCTGGTATTTCCTCCGCTTCCTCGATCCCGCCTACGAGAAAGGTCCATGGGACCACGATCTGGTTCGCAAGTGGTTGCCGATCGACATGTATATCGGCGGCGCGGAGCACGCCGTAATGCATCTGATGTACGCTCGCTTCTTCTGTATGTTCTTGTTCGACATCGGATTGGTTCATTTCGATGAACCGTTTCTTAAACTGCGGCACCAGGGTTCCATAACAAGCAAAGGCTCCAAGATGTCCAAATCGCGGGGCAACGTAATCAATCCGGAGCATTTTCTCGAACGATATGGTTCGGATACGCTTCGCATGTACTTGATGTTTATGGGTTCGTACAGCCTTGGCGGCGATTGGGATGATTCCGGCATAAATGGCATATCTCGTTTTCTGGGAAGAGTTTACAGGCTTGTTTCGAAATACGCGTCAGAAATCAAGACGCGCTTTCCATTGGCGTATTCGGCAATCGATCAGATGGACGCCGGCCTGAATCATCGCTTGAATCTGACAATCAAGCATGTCAGCGGGGATATCGAGACCTTGGAATTCAACACCGCTATAGCCGCCTGCATGGAATTGGTTAACGACCTGCAGAAGGTTTCTGAAAGCCAGCGCCTCAATAATAATCAGTTCTATTATTCGCTTCAGACATTGGTCCTGCTGATGGCGCCAATGGCCCCGCATTTGGCGGAGGAACTCTGGAGCATGATTGGCGGCAGCGGGACGATTTTCTCGCAAGCCTGGCCTCAGGCCGATCCACAGGCACTGGCGCTGAATACTATCACGATGGTGGTGCAGGTTAATGGCAGATTGCGCGGTAATTTTGACGTTCCGGCCGGGATCGATGAGGACGCGTTCTTCAAAATCGTGTCGCAAGACGAGCGCGTGGGCAAATTCATAGAGGGCAGACAGATAGTGAAGAAGGTGTTTGTCCCTGGAAAACTCCTGAATATAGTAATACGATAACCTTAGCCCGCATCGAGAGTTGATGCGGGTTTTGATTGCTATCTAAAGTTTACATAATATATCTTATAGGACGTAATACACACAGAAAGATGTCGCCCCCGATGACTGGCACCTGCTGCCTCACACTACCCAGGGTATCTCTTTCGGGTTTGGAAGCTCGATTTTCAGGGCCTCCGCTGGAGGCCATGATTCCGATGGCTTGCCACCATCCAGTACGCTCAGGCGGACCAGATATTGGTTTTGCTTGGGAATCGGAAGCAGATTGAACGGAATGCCGACTTCAAGGATGTCACCAATGGCAAAATTGATTTTGTCATCGAGTCGGCCATCAAGCGTAACGCTTTTTTCGGTGGGCCGAATAAGGACCGCCGATTTGCGGGAATTGACAAATTCAATTTCAAAGTCAAATGACATGAAACGCTTTCGGTCGACTGTGACACCCCTATCGAGCCTGAAATAAAGCTCAGATTCATCATATCCAAACCAAATACCCGAAAGCAGCCGTTCGGCCTTGTGCATGGTCGAGCCCGCCTTGGCGCAGTCAAAGAAGCCGGCCGACGCCCATTCATAATATTGTGTCACACGCCCATCGATTTTAGGCCTGATAAAATCGATAGGCTTGAGATAATGGGCGTCGATAAAACTGGTCCGTACCGGCTGGAATAGCTCCGGGGGTGGCTCGCGATCGGTTAATCGGTAAACATTCGCCAGATGCGACCTGAAAAGCCTATCGAAATCGTCATTGTTGGGGCCAACATGATCGGGGCCGAACCACCAACACCAGTCGGAACCCTCGGCGATCATTATCTCTTTCCAGGCCACCTTGAGTTTATCCTGGTCAAACCCCGGGGTGGCCTTCTGAAACGCCTCCAGCTGGTCGCGAACCGCGCCTAAAAGGTCCCAGGCCTTGTTATCCTCGGAATGGCCGATCCAGACAGCGAAATTGTGGCTAATCCAGCTTCCAGGAAATAATCTTTTGAGCTGCACAAGGTTAGGTCTACCACTCAAATACTGTTCAAAGGTGCAGGTCTCCAACCAGGGAGCAGCGCCGATTTTTGTATATAAGGCTTGCAGAAAGTCATGGCCATCGTTCCTATAATATTCCCAGGCGTTTTCGCCATCGAGTATGACACAGGCAATCGGATCGGGCACGTTTCTGAGTATCAGGTTATTGTGAACTGCCCGGAGCTTGCCGACGAAGTCATCGGCGGCCCGTTCCGGTTCCCAGCCCGAGTAGACGAATCCGATATTGTCTGACAAGGCGTGATCGCGGAAGAAAATCGAAATCGTTGCGCTTTCTTTTTGAAATTTATATCCCCGATATAATTCACCTGAATTGATGAGACTGTTGGGCAGATCATGCCTGGCCGGAATTCTCAGGCTTTCCGCCAGTATCTCCTCATCGGTCGCAATCCACCTAAAGCCATACTTGCATATAATAGGGATAATATCCTCGGAGACAGAACCTTCCGATGGCCACATGCCGACCGGTTTGCGGCCAAACAGGCGTTCATACATGGCGACAGCATCCGAGATTTGACGGTCGACATCCTCGGGATGTTGGAACCGTTTCTTTGGCAGGCTTGCCCCCGGCATAGCGGTCAACGCCGATGACGTATCGTAAAGAAGCGGCATGATGGGATGAAAATAAGGGGTCACCGAGACTTCGATTTGCCCTGATTCAATGTGAGCCTTTAGCGAGGGCACTATTCGCTGAATGATCTTTCTCTGGAATTCGAGCACCTCGAGCTTATCGCTTTCGGTGTACTTCTCCCCTTTCGCGACCAGCTCCTTCATGCGCCCGCCTGATTTGAACATCGGGTCTACCCAGGCCAGGTTAGCCAGGACCTGCAAATCCCGCCATTCCGCTGTATTCCATTCGGCTCCGGCTCGTTCTCGGCCGCGATGCAGGGCCGCGTATCTCCTGTTGGGGCCGATCATGGTGTCATAATTGGCCTGGAATAGAAGCTCGAGCATCATGCTCTTATCTTCGAAAGTGAGATTTTGGGCGTTCTTGAGGCTTATTTCCAGGTGCGGGTCGAGCGCCGTGCCGTTAGCGTAATCCTCGAGCTGTTCGAGCAGGGATGGCACCATGTTGAAGGTTTGCTTGATCCGAGGATGGGAATCGAGGATTTCGACCATGTCCAAATAATCTTTGACTCCGTGCAGGCGGACCCACGGCAATAGATATCTGTCGGTCAGGAGGTCTTTATAGTATGGTTGATGCTGATGCCAGAGGAAGGCCAGTTTCAATACCTGGCCGGCCGGCTTTGATGATGGATCGGGCGTCATTGAAAAACAGCCCTTGCGCCTTAATCAATAGCCAATCTCGGCCAGGGCACGCCGCGCGGCCGAAAACTCCAGCGAGTTCTGATACTTTTCCTCGATGATTTTTAGCGCGTCGGCGGCTTTTTCTTTATCGCCCGCCTTGGAATAGCCCAGGCCGGCTTTAAGCAGATAGCCGGAGGCCCAGGTTTGGCCCTCGCTCAGATCGGCGGCTTTTTTGTATTGCTCGGCGGCTTGTTTATAATCGCCGTTTATTTCATGTATGGCGCCCAATCCGGCGCAGGCTCCGGCGCTTAGAATCTGGTCATCGGAATAGCGATCGATGATCCTCTTGAAATAAACCTCGGCCCGGGTGTAGTCCTTGCTTCGGAAATAATTATTGGCCAGCCTCGATGTGGCCAGTTTACCCTGGGCGGTTCCGCCGTAATTATCGGAGAGAAGCGCCAGGTCGCCAAGATACTGATCCATATTTTGCATGGCCGCGGTAATCTCGGCCCGGGTCATGATTCCGGCGGCCTCATTCCTCTTGCGATCGCCGCTCCATCTTAAAAAAACGACCAGCGCGAATACAGCCGCCACGACCAATGTGCCGACAACAAAGGGTGTCTGATTCTTCTGTATATATTCGGTCGCCCTGAAGGTTGTCGAGACCAGCCTGTCTTCCTTCATGCGCCGTTTTGTGATTCTCTTCTCGGGTGCCATCAAACTCACTCCTTATCATAACTTAGACCGCCAATTTATCAAATAGCCCGCATGGCTGCAAGTAGTATTTATCTCAAAGTCGGCCGCGCCCGGGTTGTGGCCATAAAAAAAGGGCGCCCGGTGGGACGCCCATTCGAACTAATTTCGGCGGGCTTAGAAGTACATCCCGGCCGAGACGAAGAGCCGGCTGTAATCGCGCTTCTGCTCAATTATCTTATCATTGCTAAAGAAAATAATATGGGAATCGTAGGAGCTGCTTCCGAACTGGTATGCAAAGTCAATCCAGGCCTTCTCGAAATGCAGGCCCGAGCCAAACGTAATGATATTCGTGTTGATCTGGTCTCCATACGACGAAGTGGAGCCGGTCGAATCTCCTGACCAACTAATCAGTTCCTTCTCAATGGAAGGATAGTTTCTGAACCCCAACCTTAGCGGCAGCGAAGCAAATCCCGCGTTCAGCATATATTCGGCACCGATTCTGAATTGGGTCAGATTTTCCCAGTCGGGATCGTATTCGTAATCGGTTCTGTCGATAACTTCCCAATTTACGTTTATCCTGGTTTTCGACATCGGGCGGCTATCCAGGTCCAGGGCCAAAGTGAGTTTTTCGATAGGCATAACGGCGACACCGGCCGAGAATCCCAGCGGCATGTCTGTTGTAATTGTTATGCGATCAATGGCGCCTATGGGAAGCGGGGCGAACATGTAAGTTCTGGTAAATTTTACGTCTTGCTTTAAATTGAAAGGCGTGTGCATTACGGCGCCGGCCTTGAACATGCCAAATGAAGCCGCCAGACCCAGATCAAAATTCACGCCGCTGTAATGGGATGTCTCATTATCCCAGATATCGATCGTGTCGGGAAATGGATCGGTTGAGGTATAAAATTCCTCCGCTTTCAATAACCATGCATTTCGCTCGGTGCCGCGGACGTAAGAATTCGCAGTTACACCGAACCCGAGGTTATCGGTAATCAGGCCGGCCAGGGCGACACTTATGGCATCGACGCCGTCGGTCATGGTGTTGCTATTAATATCGCCATAGAAAGATTCGGATTCGTAATTCATATCCAAGTCGAATATATTTCTATAGCCGCCGCCGACCGCCCAGTTTCTATCCATAAACGAAAATGGAACTCCGAAACCCCCGAAATCAAGGCTGAAATGGTCACGCTTAACATCGGCTGCTTGTAGCGTATAGATATCAAGAGTTGAGCTTCCGTTTGCCACCGGTATGACGAATTTATCGGCTGCCGAAACGAATTGAATCCCCACGTATTTTTTCTCGGCGAATATCAACGCCCCGGGATTCCAAGAATAGGCATATTCACCCTCCGACAATCCCAGGAAAGCCCCTCCCATACCGGCTGCCCTGGCCCCACCTCCGAGCGAATTAAATTCCAGGAATTGGCTTAGGTCAGAAAGGGCCTCACCTACCTGCGCCTGGGCCAAAAGTGGCATGAAAGCCATTAATGCCACCGTCAAAAACACCACAGAAAATTTCTTCATCATTCCTCCGGAGTTCATAATCTGGAAGTCAATGCAGGCGAAAAAAGAATGCCTAAATTTTTTCCCCACTCATAAGGTGACTTGCACCCGCTCCTTGCCCCCCTCAATATACCATCATCGAGGTCGAATATTCCTCGAAAACTTCAGGAATTTAAAACCTATGTCGTTCATTTGCAAGGGTTTTTTTGCGGCTAATGGAGATAAAAATAATACGTACCCCCGGCCCGACTTGAACGGGCGACCTGCGGTTTAGGAAACCGTCGCTCTATCCACCTGAGCTACGGGGGCATGAAATTCATAACATCGATCATTCCATATTATGGCGCACTGTTCTTACGCGGGGCAATAAACTGGCACAACTGCCGCAGGTCAACACAAAAATATCTCCATCACTCACGGAATCATGCAGCAGGAGCAATGGAGGTTCTATCGCGGAAAGTCATTCAATTGTATACTGTAATTCCCTTGATTCTTAAGGGGAGCCATAGCTTCGGCTATGGCCCGGCGATTTTGATTACCTCGCCGCAGGGGGGATCGCAGTCGAGATGCAGAAGGCCAAACGTGTTGGCCTCTCCCCTGCCGCTTCGCAAACTGCCGGGATTGAAATAGAGCGTGCCGTTTTCCCGGTGATGATATGGGATGTGTGTATGGCCGAAAAGGGCGATATCGACCTTGCCGGCGAATTCCTCTTTGACGCTTTTGAGAGTGTCGGATGGCCCACCGTGACCGTGAACGAGGCCGATTTTCAATCGCTCGATCTCGATGACTTTTCTGGGTGGCAGGCCTCGTCGAACATCGGGCATATCACAATTGCCTCTGACCGCCTCGAACTGACACAGGTTGCGCAGATGCTCGAGAGCCTCAAGCGAGACCAGGTCGCCCAGATGCAAAATAATATCCTCCCGCGAGACCCGTTTCACAAAGGCCTCCGGGAGGAATTGATTTCTGGTTAAATGAGTATCGGAGATGACCCAGATCACGGCCGCCTTGCCATTAAACCGATCAGCCGGCTAATCGCCAGATTATCTCAGTTTCTTTTTATGGCGATCCTTGCGAAGTCTTTTTTTGCGCTTATGGGTTTTGATTTTATGTCTCTTGCGCTTTTTACCACTTGGCATATTTTTCCTTATCCCCTTTGCGATGCCGCGCTCATCACGAGATTCTTAAATTCATTCGACGGTTTAAATACGGGAATCTTCCTGTCCGGAACCGGGACCACGTCGCCGGTCCGCGGATTCCGGGCCTTGCGGGCCTTCCGAGGCTTGATCTTGAACGTGCCGAATCCTCTTATTTCGATGTTGGAGCCGTTTTCCAGCGCCCGTTTAATGGCATCCAGAAAAGAATCCACCGTGGCGGCAACATCGGTGCGGGTCAAGCCGGTTTTCTCCGCCACTTGTTCTACCAGATCGGCTTTTGTCATTAACCACCTCCCATGGTCAAAGGATTTATCTTGTCAATGATGGCATCCACCACAATTGTGACTCGCGCATCCGCCGCAGGTTTTGGCGCCTGATGCGACCACCGTCGAGTTTCCCGATATAAAACCGAATGTCGAGAATTTTTTCGTAACATTTTCAGCCGCACAGTCCGGACAACTGACTTTCGATTCGGAGCTTCTGATAAGGACTTCAAATTCGTTTCCGCATATCTTGCAGCGGTATTCAAAAATGGGCATAAAATTTAATTGTATCTATATTCCAGCGCCGGCCACAGGCGAATCTGCGATTTGAAGTTATCGAGCCCGAGCAATCCCACCAACTGCTCGAAAATATTGCGTCTAAATGGACGTTCCTTGACGACGCGCGGCTTCTGCCCCAGACCGGCCATGTCGCCGGCCAACGAAATGGCATCATCCAAAGTGCCGAGCTTATCGACCAGGGCTTTATCGCGCGCCTGGCGGCCGGTAAATATCGACCCGTTGGCCAGGCTCTTCACAAAATCGAGATCCAGACCGCGGCGCTCCGATACGACATTGACGAATTGATCGTAAGTGTCATCGATGACCGATTGCAGCATGGCCCGCTCACGCGGGTCGAGGCTGCGCGCCGGACTGCCGACGTCCTTGAAATCGCCCGATTTTACGACCTCCATCTTGACCCCGGCCTTGTCCATCAAGTTCTCGAATACGAGATAGGAGAAAATCACTCCGATCGAACCGGTGATAGTGCCGGGATTGGCGAAAATGGTATCGGCGGCGCAGGCGATATAGAAACCCCCGGATGCCGCAACGCTCCCCATGGAGGCGACGATATATTTATCTTTTTCACGGAATTTGAGCAATTGGTCGTAAATTTCCTGCGCCGGAGCCACCCCCCCGCCGGGGCTGTCGATTCTGATCACGAGCGCCTTGATCGAATTATCCTCTTCATATTTCTTGAGTTGCCTGACAACATCCTCCGAGCTCTCGATTACCCCGGAGATTTCAATGAGCGCAACTCGTCCGCCGAGAGAGGCGAAAGGGAGCTCTGCAGTCGAGGGCCTGGTCACCAATAGCGTCGCAAGGCTGATTACCCCAAGCATAAAGAGGCCGGCTACAACTATAACCAGGATAATTACTTTATCTCTATCAGAGGCCATAACTTGGCGTAAATTTATTTTGGATGGATTTTAATGTCAAATCATTTTTTGCCGTTAGTCGAAATAAATCTTCAACTTATCTCCGGGGAAGATGCGGCTTCTAACACTGAGGTTGTTCCATCGGGCCAGGCTATTAAGCGAAACGCCATGCGCCTGGGCTATTTTCCAAAGCGTGTCGCCTCGCCTAACCGTATAGATTTTCTGGCTTAACTCCTTAGTATTATTTGGCTTATCGGAGGCATCGGAGTTACCCGCAGCGCCGTTGGATGGTATCTTGAGTCGCATACTGGGAAAAATCCTGTTTGAGGTCAGGCCATTTGCCTCTTTGATTGTCGCCAGGTCGGTGCCAAAGCGGCTGGCAATCTTATTGAGATAATCGCCTCTCTTTACAGTGTAAATCTCGAGAGTCATCTCAGCCGGCTTGATCTCTGCGGAGGGGGATGAACGAGTTGGTATCTTCAGCCATCGCCCGGCATAGACCGTATTGGATGATAGATTGTTATGCCTTTTCAGCTCGGCGATGCTGATACCATATAAAGAGGCGATTTTCCAGAGCGTGTCGCCCGAGCGGACCCGATACTTTCCTGTCGACTTATCGACAGTTTGTGTCTTCGCTGTCCGCGATTGCGCCAGATCGGACGAAGCCCGGCGTATGGGCTTGCCGCCTCCAGTTGGAATATTCAGATATTGGCCGATATAGATTCGCTTATTCTTCCTGATATTATTGGCCGTCACCAGGGTGTTGACGGAAACACCATATTTCCTGGCGATGCCCGACAGGGTTTCTCCTCGTCGCACCTTGTGGCGAGACAAGGTAGCCGGCTTTTCCTCGGGGATATTATTATATGCCATGCCGAGGGCATCGGACATGCCTTTTGGTATCCTGAAATCGTATTGCTTCACTCCCGGTGGAGTGATACCCCTCAAGAGTTCGGGATTGAGCCGTTCGAGGTCGGCTGTGCCAATTCCGGTTCTGGCCGAAATAACCTCGAGCGACATGCATTTGTCGATTTTGAAAATATCGTATTCTATCGGATCATGATAATTAGGGAAAAAGCCGTATTTTTGCGGCTCCTTAGCTATTATGGTGGCGGCCATAAAAAGAGGCACATAGGCCTTGGTCTGTTTATGCAGGCTCAGTTTCCAAAAATTATTTGTTTTGGCCTTCTTAATCTCGCGCGAAACCCTGCCGGCGCCGCCGTTATAGGCGGCCAGAGCCAGGTTCCATGAGCCAAACTGATCATAAAGATCCTTGAGATGCTCGGCCGCGGCGATTGTCGATTTGACAAAATCACGCCTTTCGTCATACCACCAATTGTGCTCCAATCCGTAGAGCCTGCCTGTGGATGATATAAACTGCCAGAATCCCGAGGCCTTGGCGTATGAATAGGCCGATGCCTTGAATCCCGATTCGATAAGCGGCAGGTAGACGAGGTCGTGGGGAAGGCCTCTCTCCTCGAATATTTTCTCCATCAAGGGAAGGTACGCGCCGGCCCGCTCGAGGTAAGTATTGAATTTTTCGCGCGCCACGGTTTGAAGGTATATCAGGGAGTTTTCGACCTTCTCATTCCATTCGATATCTATATCGTAGATGACTGTATCGGCCTCGTTAAACTCCTTGACCTTGACCTCGGATTGCTCTTTGAGTCGCTTGAAATTTTTCAAATCGGCGAAAAGCTCTCTGAACGCGGTGACCGAAGCTTCATTTGAAAGAGAGCCGGAGGCAATCAGGGTCAGGCGATAATCCTCTTCGATTTCATTGAGGAGACGGTCCATTCGGGCGGCCTGGTCGGGGCTTTGCTCGGAATTGAGGTCGATTTCCGCCAGAATGGCAAGGGCCTGCTCGTAAGAGGCCTGGGCGGAGTCGAGTTCGCTGGTTTGGAAATAGTATACGCCCGTCGCATAAAGAGCCTCGACATTGTCGAGAGCCTCATCAAGGTCGGGCCGCGAAACGGGAGTCTTAAGCGAGTCTACAGTTACCGAGGCCGTATCAGTCAACGCGGAGCTTTGCGCCGGAGTCTCAGCGGCGGTCTGAAGAGTCCAGATCGGATCGGGCTGGGAACAGCCAATTATAACCGTCAACGCCGCCGGGAAAAGCGTTAGGGTAGTTATCCTCCTCCATGCCATAACCTTACCTCTAATAACAAGAAAAAGATTTCAAGTCAAGCCCTTTTATTTAAGATAATCGTCAATTATGCGCGAAACTTCATTATAATAATGGTTGGCGTCAGGATCTAACCATTTTGCGCACGCCTGATGGCGGAACCATGTTAATTGCCTTTTGGCGTAATTTCGGCTATGCTGTTTGACAAGGTCTATAGCTTCTTCCATCGTTATCAAGCCCTCGAGCGCTTCGAGTATCTCATAATAACCTACAATTCTCTTCTGCTTGATCGAGTTTCCCAGGCCGTCATTTTTGAGGCCCGCAATCTCATCGACCAGGCCAGAGGTGACCATTCGGTCGACACGCCGGTTTATACGCTCGTAGAGCCGTTTTCGCTCCGGCGTGACACCGATCCATAGGAATTCCGTGTCGAGCCGCTCATAGTATCCCCTTGACTGCAATTCACTTATTTTCTTTCCTGTGAGCCTGAATACTTCCAGGGCCCTGATCAAACGCGCTCTGTCGCCCGGTGATATTCGTCTTGCCGCCTCAGGGTCGATCCGAGAGAGCTGACGATGTAGATAGTCTTGTCCGGCCTTGTCGGCCTCGGCCTCGAGATCGTGTCGGAGGTTGGGGTCGGCCGAGGGCCCCTCAAAAATGCCCCGCGTGAGGGCCGCCAGATAAAGGCCAGCTCCCCCAACGATAAAAGGAATATCATGCTCGGCGCAAGTTTCATTGATGGCAGCCATCGCCATGGCCGAATATCGCCTTGCGGTAAAAACCTCATCGATATCGGCGACATCGATCATATAATGAATTATTCTGGCCCTATCCTCCAGCGATGGCTTGGCGGTTCCGATATCGAGCCGCCTGTAGATTTGGCGTGAATCGGCGCTGATTATGCGGCCGCCATATTTCTCGGCCAGGGCGAAGCCCAGGTCGGATTTGCCAGAGCCGGTCGGGCCGCAGATTATGATTGCCCTGGGGCGGTTATTTCCGTCGGAAGATTTTCTCGAGGTCATCGCGGCTCATTACAACAATTGTAGGTCGTCCATGAGGGCACCTATAAGGTTCGCGGCATTTGAAAAGCTCCACAATCAAGGCTCGCATCTGAGCCTCTGAAAGCCGATGCCCGGCTTTGACTGCGGCCTTGCAGGCCACCGCCGCCGCCAGCGCCAGCTTGAGCTCCTGCCCCTGGCGAAGGTTATTGCCAAGGACGGCCAGGGTCTCCTTGAGAGCCTCGGCAGGCGCCATACCTCCCATATCGAGCGGCACGCCGGAGATGATGAACTGATCACCGCCGAACGGCCGAAGCTCGAAACCGGCCCTGGCGATGAGACCACCGGCCGTATCAAGCGCGCTTTGCTCCTCGGGGCTTAAGTGAACCTGTTCCTCGAATAGAAGTTTCTGCGACGGCATACCCTGAATTTCGAACGAATTGAGGTTCTTTTCGAAAAGGATGCGCTCGTGTGCGGTGTGTTGATCGACAATGAGCATTTCGTTGTTCTGACGGGCGAGAATATAGGTGTCGAAAAGCTGTATAACAGAGGCGGCCTGCCCAACAAAATCAATCTGGGGCGATGTCATCACAGGCCCCACCGGCGATTCAAAGGATGCCGGCTCACCGGGAATCATGCTCAATCGACGCTCATCGAAAGCCTCCTGACGCGCCCTGCCAAACGGGATAGTTTGCGGCCCGTTATGAGTCTGTGAACCCAGCCTCGGCTCTGTCGATGAACGAAGAGAGAATCCAAGCGGCAATGCCAGGGCCTTATCGAGCGATTTCTTCAGAGTCGTAAACATGAAGCCGTCATCTGCGAAACGGATCTCGGTCTTGGCGGGATGAACATTGATGTCGATGAAATTTGGCTCGATTTCCAAAAAAACTGCGGCGTATGGATGTCGCCCCGGTGGAAGAGTCGTCCCGTAGGATACGGCAATTGCCCCGAAAAACGATTTTTCCAGGACCGGGCGCCTGTTAACAAAAAAGAATATCTCGCCCCTGCTGGAGCGTGTGACCTCGGGTTTGGAAACATACCCGTGTATGGTCATTGGACCAGACGGCCCTCCCGCTAGTTCAACCAGATTATCTGTGATTGAATCTCCCCAGACCGACTCCAGCCTTTCGAGGAGGTTCTTTGTCGCCGGGAGTGAGCTGACAGGTCTGCCGTCATGTGTAATCTTAAATCCTATTTCCGGGTGGGCGATAAGGTATCGTCTTATAACCTCGGAGATTTTTCGTTTCTCCGACAATTCCGATTTAAGGAATTTCCGCCTTGCGGGGACATTGTAAAACAGGTTCTTGACCGTGATGGCGGTACCTTTTCTTGGTGGAGCGGGGCCGAAAAACGTCTGCTTTCCGCCGTCGAATTTGATGGTTGATCCGACCCGTTCACCATCGTAGAAAGTGGTCAGCTCCATGAGGGAAACGGAGCATATCGACGGCAGAGCCTCTCCCCTGAACCCCATGGTGAATGTTTTGAGGAGATCCTCCCAACTGCGAATTTTCGACGTGGCATGCCGGTAGAAGGCCAATTCCACCTGGTCCTTGGGTATGCCCTCGCCGTCATCGACAATAATAATTTCATCCTTGCCGCCACCGGAGATGGAAATCTCGATATTGGCCGCCCCGGCATCGATGGAGTTCTCGACAAGCTCCTTGATCACCGAGGCTGGGTTCTCAATCACCTCGCCGGCGGCGATTCTATCGATGAGACCTTCGGGTAGGACCTTTATGATTTTCATTGCGGAGGAATCTCAGTTTTTCAGGGAATCTAAAGCCGCTGGGGCGAACTTGCCCGGTATGCTCATCCATTAGATATTTGCCTCTAAATGTCCTGTTTACGATCGATTTCAAAATTTTGAAGAAGGTATTGATCTCGGCCTTAGTGTTATAAATGCCGAAAGACACCCGAACCAGACCGGGCACTTCGCTTCGCACACCGGCGTTGATCTGGTCTCGATATTTCTTAGAGGCGTCCTCGCTGATCTTGAGCAAGCGCATGATATAGGGATGTGCGCAGAAACATCCGTTACGCACTGCCACCGCCCCCTCAAAACTTAAAATGGCGGCCGTCACGGCATGATAGACGCCATCGACATTGAACGAGATGACTCCGACTCGATCCTGACCGGGAATCCATCTGGATGGGCCATATAAGGTGACGCCATCGAGTTTGGCGAATTTCTCGAACGCATATTTTGTCAACTCTTTTTCGTGGGCCGCGATTTTATCAAAGCCCACTTTGCGCAAATAATCTATGGCCGAGGCCAGGGCAACCGCTCCCGGGACATTGGGGCTGCCGGCTTCCTCTTTATCGGGCAAGTGGGCCCACTGCACCTGCGAGAGGGTGACATAATTTACCGAGCCGCCGCCGACCAAATCGGGGTCCCCCTGTTTAAACAAACTCTTGGGGCCGATCAAGACGCCTGCTCCAAATGGGGCGTACATCTTGTGTCCGGAGAAAACAAGGTAATCAATCGCATCTTCGCGGCTGGGCTTTCCCATTCTGATCCTGCGATGCGGCGCCAATTGGGCGGCATCGACCATGAACTGCGCGCCATGCTCATGGGCAATTCGGGCTGCTTCCCTTATCGGCGGCATCACCCCGGTTACATTGGAAGCGCCTGAAATAGCCACAAGCTTAACCTGACGGCCGAATTTTGTTAATTTATGTCGAAGGTCCTCGAGGTCGATCTGGCCATTGTTATCCACCTCTATATATTCAATCCGGGCCCGCATGCGCCAGGGGAGGTCGTTGGAGTGATGTTCCATCAGGCTGGACAGCACAATATCGTCTTTGGTCAGGTTGAGTCGGCGTGAAAGCTTGTTTATCCCCTCGGTGGTATTGCGCACCATAATACAGGTGAAATGCTCGGGGTCGGCATCGACAAATTGCAGCGCCTTCTCGTGCGCCAGGTCATAGGCCCTGGTCGAGACGATCGATTTATAGCCGGTCCCCCTATGCACCGACGAGTAGTAATCCTTGAACTCCTCGAGGATTTCCCAAACGCATTTTAGCGGCGGAGTCGAGGCGGCATTGTCGAAATTGATATAATCATGCAAGGCCCCCCCGATAACCGGCACCTTAATATTCAGCCCTGCAATGTCTTTGCGGAAGTTGTGGTTGGTCATAATGGTTATATAATATTGGTTGCATTGCTTAATCAAGCCCTCTTTTGAATCATCCGACAGGACCTGACACTCATTTTCGATATCTAATAACAATGAAGAGGCGGGAATGGTTGCCTGAGAGAGTCGGGGCGCTTGGGATTTACGCTTCCCCTTTTTTCGGCAAGCCGTACCGTTCTATCTTGCGGTAGAGCGTGGAAAGGTCGATACCGAGAATCTTGGCGGCCTGGTTCTTGTTCCATCCGGTCTGCGCCAGAGTGTAGAAGATATATGCTTTCTCCATCGACTCCAGATCCGGCCCGACAGATAGGCTGGCGGTTCTGTTCTTGATATCGGTGGCATTCCTGATTTCGTCGGGCAGATCATCGGGTCCAATGGTGACCCCGTGCGAGAGCATGACGGTGCGTTCGAGGAGGTTTTCGAGTTGCCTGACATTTCCCGGCCAACTATAGGCTTTGAGCAGCCCCATGGCCTGTTCGCTTAGCGCTTTGTCCGGCATATCGAGCTTGGCGCAATGGCGTCGGACGAAATGCACCGCCAACAGCTCGATATCCTCACCTCTGTGACGGAGGGGCGGTATCTTTATGCTGAAAACGTTAAGCCTGTAGAAAAGGTCGGCCCGGAACGCCCCGTGATCGACGCGCTCCTGCAGGTTGGCATTGGTGGCGGCGATCAAGCGCACGTCGACGCATTGTGGCTTGGTGGCTCCCAACGGGGTAATCTCTTTTTCCTCGAGAACGCGCAACAGCTTGGCCTGGATCGCCGGGCTGGTCTCGCTGATCTCATCGAGGAAAAAGGTGCCGTCGACAGCGGCGGCGAATAACCCGACCTTATCCTTGATAGCGCCCGTAAACGATCCTTTGGTATGTCCGAAAAGCTCCGATTCGAGCAGGGTTTCGGGCAGGGCCGCGCAGTTGAGCGATAAAAATGGCTCGGAGGATCGATTGCTCTCGCTATGGATAGCGCGCGCCAAGACCTCTTTGCCGGTGCCCGATTCACCGCTGATTAAAACCGTGACATCGGTGGCGGCGGCCTTGGTCGCCAGCCGCTTTATTTCCACCACGGCCGCCGAGGATCCTATGAAGGAATCGAATCCGGTGGAGAGGTTTTCTTTCAACACCTGATACTGACGCTTGATTTGCTTCTGCTCGATAACCTTGCGGACCGCGATTTTGATCTCCTCGACCTTGAACGGCTTGGTAATATAATCATGAGCCCCATTCTTGAGGGCCTCGACTGCCGTGTCGATTGAGCCGAATGCGGTCATGACAATGAAATCTATACCGGGATCGATTCTCTGCGACGATTTGAGCAGTTCCAAACCCGACATTTCCGGCATCATAAGGTCGGTGACTACCAGGTCGAATCTTTTTTCGGGGTCGCGGGAGCCCTGGCGCAGTTCGGTCAGGGCCTGATTGGCCGATGTTTGATGCGAGACGGCGTAACCCTCTTTGCCGAGCATGATACTCAAGAATTCGCACATGCTCGGCTCATCGTCGACCACGAGAATGCGGGCGGCTGTCCGCTCTTTGGATGAAGCAGAAATGGCTTTAGACATATGGTATCTATATTATAAGTCGGATGAAATGGGGCCGGGCTTTAATCCGGCCAAGTATACGGGCACGAATCGAATCCGACGCTGAGGTTAATCCGAAAATTCAATTTTTCATTTGCCAATTCGATAATGATAATATAAATAAGTTGACAGCGGGTATGTTATCCTCATAAGAAGCTGGCATGATAGGAGGGAAAATGTCCAAATTGATTAAGGTTAGTGTCGCGGCAGCAGTTTTGTGCCTGGCCAAGCCGGCCTTCCCGCAAACCATATTCGACGCTGGCGCCTGGACCGAGTTCTATACTTTCAAGGTCCCCGACCAGGATAACCAGCAGGTCAGGTCGCTTCAGGGGCTGAGGCTGCGGGCAAGCAATGTCGGAACGCCGGGCCTGAGTTTCTTCTTGCGCGGGCGAGTCTTGTCGGACCTTTCCGAGAAACTGGCCAGCGACCCCGATTTCCGAATCTTCGGCGCCTACGCTGAATATAAGCGCCGCGACCTACTGATGTTGCGCGTGGGGCGGCAATTCGTTTCTGCGGGCATTGGCGGATTTACCATGGATGGAGGCAGGATCGACCTCTTCCCTGTTAACGTCGTCAAGCTCACAGCGTTCGCTGGCGGTCTGCCGGGACCATCCTTTTACAAGTACGATCGGATCGCCCAATGGGATGATAGGAATGCAATCGGCGGACAACTCCAATACAATGGATTCAAAGAGTTCCGGCCATCGATCTCCTATCTTCAGCGCAGCTCGAATAATGATCTGGTCATGCAGGCGGGCGGCTTCGATGTCGCCATTAAAACCGGGCCTTACAGCGAATGGGCGGGACTGGATTACGATTTCCTGTTCAAGCATCTCAGATCGGGCGTTTCAAGGACAGGAATTGAATTCCAGGGCGGCCACCGCGCGGAATTCGAATATTTCTACCGCAGACCATCGCTGGATTTGAGCAACGTCTTCTCAGTCTTCAAGAACGAGCCTTTTCATCAGGTGCGCTTGAGTCCCACATATAGGATTAACAAGAAGGTCTTAGCCCAGGGCTCGATGTCATATACCATTTTCGAAGACGATGAAAATACCCGTATCTCGCTGGGGGGATCCTATGACGGGCAATCAGCCGGGGTGGTTTACTCGGCCGGGTATGCCGGGACCAGACTGGGAATATACAGTTTCCTGTTCTATGACCTCGTGCAACAACTGCGGGTGTATCTCAACGCCGATATGTATAATTACAAACTCGACACCGAGGTGGATGACACAACACCGAGCGTTGCCACGTCATTTGGGGCGTTATTCGGCGTTTTCAGGGGCGTGAGCAGCCGCGCCGAGTTGCAGTTGCTCTCAAACCGTGATTTTAAGTACGATACCAGATTTTACTTTAAGATCGGTTATAATTTCAATTCGAGATCCCGAACCAGCGGGTCTGGAGGAGGTCTTTACCGATGATTCCGATTATTTTTAACATAATCGTGTCGTTGATATTCACGACCTACGAGAAAACCGAATCGGACATTACATTCAGCCACAAGGCCCATTTCGGAGATCGCGATATCGAATGCCAGGCATGTCATAAGGCCGCCCAGAGCGTATCGGCCGATGACATTAATATGCCGGGTCATGACGAATGCTCCGAATGCCACTCGGTTTCCAACGCTCCCGATGATTGCGGAATTTGCCACGCCGATCCGGCAAACCCCAAAGGTATCACAATGGCTGAGCGGGAAATCACCTTCTCGCATAGGGCGCATCTCGGAGACAATCCCACGTCGGATGATTGCCTTTCATGTCATCAGGGAATCGACCAGCTCGTATCGCAGCTGACATCCACAGAATATCCCTGGGTTGAGTGCGAGGCCTGCCATTCCAGGCCGGCGATCGTGACGGCGCTTGTTCATCCGCCCGATTGGGGGCATGCGCACAAGTTTGCGGCCGCTGATGATCAAAGGCAGTCATGCGCCCCGTGTCATCACAATGAATCGTTTTGCAGCGATTGTCACGCCGGCGATAACCTGGTTGAAACCGTGCACGACCTGAACTATCGTTTCAATCATGGCCTCGATGCCAAGGGCAAGGAATCCCAATGCCAGAGCTGCCACGATTTCGAGACATTCTGCGGCGATTGTCACAACCAGGAGGACGTCATTCCGCTCAGCCATTTTTATCAAGTCTGGAATCCCCGGACTAATCCCGGTACCCACGCCGATTTCGCCAGGAAGGATATCGAATCGTGCGCCTCGTGCCATGACGATCAAAGCTTCACCTGCGGCCAATCCGGCTGTCATGGCGACCGGGATGGTATCAGGGGCACCGATCCCGATATTCACCCCAGCGATTTCATGGATTCGGAGAAGGGGCCGTGGCATGATGATCCCGAATTCGAGTGTTTCCGGTGCCACACCAATACAAATCGTGCCGGCACTCGATTTTGCGGCTATTGTCATGGGGAGAACGGGGAATAAGGGCGATATCGCGGGCCGATTGGACAGAGGCGCGGCTTACCAGGCCGCTATGCCGAGAGGTCGGCCGATAAGCTATTATTAAGACCGCATGAGCTTGAAATTGACAATTGACGGGTTGGCCAAGGAATTTCCCGGCCGACCCGTTTTTTCGGATATCTCGGCCGTGGTCGAAGAAGGCAGGAGGCTTGTAATAACCGGCCCGAACGGCTCCGGCAAATCGACATTGGTTCGAATCCTCTGCGCTTTCAACCGACCGACCAGGGGCAGTGTCGGATTCGAGATAGACGAAAAGAAACTCACGCATCTGGAGATCAGGCCTCATATCGGTTTGGTCTCACCCGATATGGTCCTTTATGACGAGCTGACAGCAATCGAAAATCTGTCTTTTTTCGCCGAGGTGGCCGGCCACAGATTCGAAATTCCCGAACTCGAACGGCGGCTGGAGAATATCGGCCTGGCGGGACGGGGCCGTGATTTTGTCGGTTCCTATTCCTCGGGAATGAAGCAGCGCCTCAAATATTGCCTGGCGCTTCTGCGAGAGCCGGAAATCCTCATTCTCGATGAGCCGACAGCCAATCTCGACGAGCGCGGCAAGGGGTTGGTCGATGATATAATTCGTTCGCATCACGGGATCGTGGTGATCGCGACAAACGAGAAAGCGGAACTTTTCTATGGCGACCAGTTCATCAGGCTCGGCGACTAAGGCGATCTCGCTTTTCCTCAAGGATATCAAGAGCGAGTTTCGCACCCGCTACGCCATTAACGCTATCGCCATGTTTGCGGTGGTGACCGTGTTCGCCATATCTTTCGCAATCAAGGGCACCGGCCTTTCGACAGAGTTACAAGCGTCGCTCCTCTGGATAGTAATCTATTTTTCCTCGCTCTCTGGTCTGGCCCAGAGCTTCGTCAAGGAGGAGGAATCGAAAACCGCCATGGCTCTTCGGCTATACGCGCCGGCCGAGGTTATTTTCGCGGGGAAACTTCTTTTCAATCTTGTTCTTCTTTTCGGCCTGAACCTGATCACAATTCCCCTGTTTGCCATATTCATCAGTTTCGAAGTCGCCAGCTACCCGTTGTTTTTTGCGATATTGCTGATCGGTTCAACCGGGCTGGCGGTAGTGACTACATTTGTGGCGGCGATCATTTCCAAGGCCTCTGTGAAAGGAGCCCTATTCGCCGTACTGTCGTTCCCGCTAATACTTCCCCTATTGGTGGAGGCGATCTCCGGAACAAAAAAAGCTATGACTGATGGCATCGCGTTTGGCGCGGCTCGCATGGAAATACAGGTCCTCCTTTCCTATCTTGTTATTATGGTTGTGCTTAGCTTTCTGCTCTTTGAGGCGGTCTGGAACGATTGATTCCCGATATCACGTAACATCAAGGTAAATCGGGAGTTATTGAACTACGTTGACGTATTTTAGTATTGACTTTTAATTGCGAAACGTCTTATTAATGCCGAAACTTAACTACTAAGATGAGGGTTTGGTGATTTCGCTGGTATGATTTGGAAAGTTGTTTTGCTGCTGATAATTAGCTGGGTAACTGTCGGCGCCTGGGTATTCCCTCCGCCGACACCGGTGATAGATAATCCGGAGGTTTTCCGCATTATCTATTTCCATTTCCCGATGGCGATAACCACCGTGGTGGCTTATGGCCTGGGGATGTTCTATTCGATAAAGTATCTCTCGGAACGAAACATGAAATATGATCTGCGCGAGGTGGCGTCGGCCAGGCTGGGTACCATATTTTGCGTATTGGCGGCCGTCTCAGGCTCGATTTTCGCCAAGAACACATGGGGATCTTATTGGAACTGGGATCCCAGGGAAACCTCGATATTCATGCTTCTGCTGGTTTACGGCGCCTATTTTGCCTTGCGATCGGCTGTTTCCGATCCCGACCAGAGAGCCAATCTCTCGGCCGTCTATTCGATATTCGGATTTGTGGCGGCCATATTCTTCATCTTTATCATGCCGCGCATCATGCCGGGGCTTCATCCGGGGGCGCCGAAACCGACCGGCGGCAGCGAAGGCTCGATCATCACTTTCAATCTTGAAACGGCCAGCGTTTTGATTCCGTCATGCCTGGCCTATATCGGTGTTTTCATTTGGATGAAAAATCTGACGGTTGATATAACCGAACTTGGGAAAGGGAATAAGGGTGTCTAATTACATTCCAATGGGAGTTGCCTTATTGGGCTGGGTAGCCCTATGGGTATACCTTTTTTCACTCGATCAGAAGATCAAAAGGATAAAGAAGGATGCATAAGAATCTCAAGAGGGGAATTGCGCTTGGCGTGGTGTTAGTGGCCGCCGGAGTCGGAATATTGTCGCTGGTCACAGGCGGCGGGGTCACGCCCTATGTCGGCTTTTCGGAGGCTCGGGCGGCCAAGGGAAATGTTCAGGTCATGGGTGAAATCCAGGCTGAACAGACCAGCTATGACACGCAGGCCGGCTCGTTTTCATTCTATATTATCGATGCCAACGGCGATCGCATGAAGGTGGTTTATGGCGGCACCAAGCCGGGCAACTTCGACCAGGCCACGTCAGTGGTATGCATAGGCCGTTACGAGCAAGAGGCCTTTTACGCCGACAAGCTCTTGATTAAATGCCCATCAAAATATCAGAACGCTCCGACCGAATCGGGAGCGTGATTGGTCCTCCAAAAGGGCGGGCGATTATCCAGATTCATACAGGGACACGCCGAGTCGTGTCCAATGTTCAATGCGAGGGGCCCGATGTGGCCGCCAATAAAATGAGGGGTTAGTATGGATATAGGTAATTTTCTATTAGCCTGGGCCCCGGTGCCATTGATACTGGCTATGGCCGGATATTTGATGGCCGCCACCGGAAACAGGCAATATCAACTTGGAGCCAGGGTTGTTTATTGGGTCTTATTGGCTATGGTTGGGGCGGCGTTCATCAACCTGATGTCATTGTTCTTGGCTGATCGTTTCGAATTCTCCTACGTCGCCACCTACTCGTCACGCGACCTTTCCAATACCTGGCCGCATTTCTTCAAATTCAGCGCTCTCTGGGCCGGCCAGCAGGGCACTTTCATGCTGTGGCTGGTCTATGGCCTGGTCCTCGGAATCTGGGTGCGCGCCCGAGCCAAGGAAAACGAGGGCTGGGTCATGTTTTTCTATATCCTGGCTCAGACATTTCTCCTCGTTCTGGCCCTGATTTCCAAACCGTTTGCCAGGCTCGATTTCATGCCCGCCGACGGCCAGGGGCTCAATCCCCTGCTTCAGAATTATTGGATGCAGATTCATCCGCCGATCGTCTTCCTGGGATTCGCGGCGGCCTGCATCCCGTTCGCATTCGCGATGGCGGCGCTGGCGACGAACAAGTACGACAGTTGGGTCAGGCAGACAATGCCCTGGGCCGTCTTTTCGGTTGTGACGCTGGGGCTGGGGATCTTTCTGGGAGGATATTGGGCATACGAGACCCTGGGCTGGGGCGGATATTGGGCCTGGGACCCGGTCGAGAACGCCTCGGCAATCCCCTGGATGACGGGAATCGCGCTTGTTCACGGCATGGTCGTGGAACGCACGCGCGGCTCCTGGCGACGGATGAATCTTTTCCTGGCGATCACGCTGTTTCTCTTGATTGTCTATGGCACGTTCCTGACACGATCGGGCGTGCTGGCCGATTTCTCGGTGCACTCTTTTGTCGACCTGGGATACAATAATGCTCTTTGGATATCGATAGCCGTCATAGCCGCGTTAGCGTATGGCTTGTTCGCTTACAGAGCGCGAAAGATCAAGGGCGCCACACCAAGCAGCGATTTTCTCTCGCAGGAATTTACGACATTTCTGGCGGTGGCGCTTCTCTTGCCATTTATAGTCCTGGTGCTGTTCTGGACCTCATTTCCATTGATCACGACCATCTTCTCCCAGGTGCCAGTTCTGTCGAAAATAACCCCGAAGCCGGCGGCGATTGCAACCTCATACTACAACATGGCGGGCCTGATTTTCTCGACCATTTTCGCCCTGATCCTGGGATTCAATTCGCTTCTATACTGGCGTAAGACCGAGACCGAGCTTGTTCTGAAGAGGCTCCTGCCGCCGCTGATTATTTCCGGCGCCGGCGCCATCCTGTTTTTCGCATTCGGATTTACGAAGATCGTGGAATTCTGGTCGTGGCCCGACCCACCGAGCATATCGGTCAAAATTATTCTGGTCGCGGCATTATATCTGATTTTCTTTTTCTCCGTTCTCTTTGCCTTCATTACCAACCTCCTTTATCTGGTCCGGCATCGCAACGGAAGTTTTCGAACCAGGGGCGGCTACCTGGCCCACGTGGGATTCTCAATCATGCTGATGGGCGTGATACTATCGTCGAGCTTTGGAGACAAGACCAAGATCACCATACCCGCGGGCGAATCCAAGTCGGCGCTGGGATACGATATCAAGTTTGTCGGGACCGAACGCCTCGGCCCCAAGGAAGAGCTGACTAATTTCGAGGTCAAGAGAGACGGCGAGTCGTTCCAGGCGCATTCGGTCACCAAGGCGATGGGGCGCGGCGACAATGTCCAATTCGCCAGGACCCCGCATATCAAGAAATATCTGCTTTCCGATTTATATTTATCGCTTGAAAATATCACCGAGGGCGGGCAATTAAGCATGCAGCCGTTCACGCTGGGGATCGCCGGCAGAGCCGAGCTCGGAGGCAAGCAGTTTGTTCTCACGGGATTCGACAGCGACGAGAACAAGCGGCAATTGGCTCGCCTTCAGCCGCAGGTATTCGAGGTCGCCAAGGGGCAATCGTTCAATATCGGCGACCGCAAGGTGACTTTCGAAAAGTTCGAAATGGGCGCTCATGAGTCGGGGATGGCCTCGAATATCGGAGCGGTTCTGCACGTCGAGCAGAATGGCAAGACCACGACCATTGTCCCGGTCTATGAGCCGCTCGCCGGCGGGGAGCACCGCTCTCATCCGATCGATATGCCGGGCGGCGGGGCGATCGCGCTGACGGCAATCAGGGCCGATATAGGCGCGGTCAGCCTGTCCTATTCGACATCAAAGGAGAAGGCCTCTGTCAGCCTGGGTACCAACCTGCTGGTTATCGAGGGCGCCGATACATCCAGGGTTGCCCCTGTGTTCGATCCATCGACAGCGCATGGCGATAATAGCGTCGCAACTTTCGCCGACGGGAGCCAGCTATTCCTGGTCGAAATCGATGCTTCCGGCGATTCGGCGTCTTACGTTTATGTCCCCAGCCAGAAACCGATGCTGGCCACGGTCGAGCTGTCCACCAAGCCGATGATAAACCTGGTTTGGTTAGGATTCCTGACTATCGTGGTTGGCGCGGCCATTTCGTTTCTCAGGCGCATGAAGGAAAGCAAGATCAAGGAATAGGGTTGATATCGATATCGATTTGAGTCGCAAAAAGGGCGGTCAAGGGCTGTGTAGGCACTCAAATATTATTAGACGCCTGCAGCCTGATTTTATGAGCCGTGATTTTATTGGACAGAAAACCAGGACATTAATCAGCACGCTAAGGCCTTTTCTGAAACTGGCAGAAATTCTTTGTTATTGCGTTAAGCGCATCGAAATAATATCCTAAAGAAAATTCCTGATGGAGGTTGAACATTGCGCTTAGGCCTCGATATCGGCTCTGTGTCATTAAGCCTCGTTTTGGCTGACGATAACGGCGACATCATCGAATTACGATATATCAGACACAATGGAGATCCGATCGGATGTGCCATACCGTCGATAATTGAAATAAATTCCAGGCATGGCATCATAGATAAATGGGGGGCCACCGGCAACGGCGCCTCCCAATTGGCAAATTCCACGGGGATCCCGTTCTTCAACGAATTTTCGGCTATAAGCGCGGCGGTATCGCGCCTCGTTCCCGGAGCACGCACAATATTTGAAATGGGCGGCCAGCAGGCGAAATACATCCACCTCTCCCCCCCGCTGGGCACGTCCTATGCAACGCTCGACGATTTCGCCGCCAGCGGATTGTGCGCCGCCGGCACCGGTTCCTTTCTCGATCAGCAGGCCAAGCGGTTGGGGATCGAAATCGAGGGGGAATTCGGCGAGTTGGCGCTGAAGTCAGTCAACCCGCCGCATATCGCCGGCCGATGCTCGGTATTTGCCAAGTCCGACATGATCCATCATCAGCAACGCGGCGTACCGGTCTATGACATCATCGCGGGCCTGTGTCATGCGGTTGCCCGGAATTTTAAGGGGACCATCGCAAAATCGAAGCAGCTTGATCTTCCGGTTGTGTTTGTCGGCGGAGTGGCCTCCAATCCCGGTGTGATAAGAGCTATCAAGAGCATATTCGAAATCGCCGATGCCGATTTCATAGTTCCGGAATGGCACAAGCACGCAGCCGCCATAGGCTGCGCCCTGTTAGGTTCCAATTTTGAGTTTAGTCCCGAGCAATTTGTTAAGGCCGCTGCCGACGCCAGAAACGCTGCCATGTCGGATATGGCGCGCACGACATCGCTTGCCTACTCATTTCCGAGCAGTAAATATTATGAAAAGACTATTCGCGAGCAGCGACCGCGAGGCGATATAGAATCGGGCTATCTCGGAATAGATATCGGATCGCTTTCGACCAATGTCGTCCTTATAGATGAAGATTGCGAGGTCATCTCGCGCCGCTACCTCATGACTGCCGGGCGTCCCATCGAGGTGGTCCAGCAGGGATTGCGTGAAATACGCGAGGAGATCGCGCCAGATTTCGAGATTCTCGGCGTGGGCGCGACCGGATCGGGGCGGTATCTGATTGGCGAGCTGGTCGGCGCCGATGTCATCCGCAACGAGATCACAGCTCAGGCCACCGGTGGAATCCATTTCGTTCCCGAGGTCGACACCATTTTCGAGATCGGCGGCCAGGATTCGAAATTCATCAGCCTCGAAAACGGCGTAGTAGTCGATTTCGAAATGAACCGAGCCTGCGCGGCGGGGACCGGCTCGTTCCTCGAAGAGCAGGCCGAGCGTCTGGCGGTCAATATCAAGACCCAATTTGCCAACATGGCCCTTTCGGCCGAGCAGCCGGTAGCATGCGGCGAACGATGCACGGTATTCATGGAATCGGACCTGGTAAAGTTCGAGCAGGGCGGCGCCTCTAAAGAGGAAATCACTGCCGGCCTGGCCCTGGCCGTAGTGCACAACTACTTGAATAAAGTCGTGGGGCGGAAAAAGGTCGGCAACAGGATATTGTTCCAGGGGGGCGTGGCCTGGAACAAAGCCGTGGTGGCGGCATTCGAAACAGTGGTCGGCAAGGAATTTGTCGTGCCGCCGCATCACGATATAACGGGCGCAATCGGCGTGGCTATCCTGACAAGAAACGCCGCAGTCGAGGAAACCAATTTCAAGGGATTCGAGATCGCCCTGCGCAAAATCGAGCAGGAAACGTTCCTATGCGAGGACTGCGCCAACATCTGCAATATCACCAAAGTCAATGATAGCGGCCGCGAGTTGTATTTCGGTTCTCGCTGCGAGAAATACGATGCCGACAGCGGCCGGAAATCGAGCCATCCCAATCCAGCCGCCATTCGCAACCGGATGTTCCTGGCCGCGCCGAAAGGCAGATATACCAGAAAAATGGTTGTCGGGTTGCCGCGGGCATTGTCGAATTGGGAATTCTTGTATTTATGGCGGCGATTTTTTGCGGAGCTTGGTATCCGGGTCATGATTTCGAAGAGCAGCGCCGGCGAAATCATCAGGCAGGGCGTCGAATCAGTTGGCTCGGAAACGTGTTTTCCCGTTAAGGTGGCCCATGGCCATGTGATTGATCTCGCAAGACGAAAGCTCGATTTCATTTTTCTACCATCGATAGTGACTGGTGTCGAGAAACCGCCCCGGGGAACGTCGAATTATTACTGCCCGTACATCCAGGCGTTTCCTTTTATAGCCCGCTCGTCGATTCGCGATCTCGATACGCACGACGTGGTCTCCCCTATTATCAGATTCGGCGAAGGTCCCAGGGCGGTTTCGAAGGCGCTGTATGACGCTCTGCGGCAATATGGATTCTCATTCAAGGAGATCGAAAAAGCTCTCGATACGGCACTGGGTCAGTTCGAGGAATTCAAGAAGGAGCTTGTCGAAACGGGCCGGGAATTTCTTTCGCGGGTATCGGAGGAGAAGCCGGGCATACTATTGATCGGGCGGCCGTACAACAGCCTTGACCCCGGCGTCTCGATGGATATTGCCGCCAAGTTGATTGATCTTGGAGTCACGGTCATTCCGATGGAGATGGCGCCCCTGCCGCCGGATGAGTTCAGATTCATCTACTGGCAGAGCGGTCGACGAATCCTTCGCGCCGCCAAACTGGCCAGGGAGACACCCGGCCTTTACCCGGTATATATCAGCAATTTTGGATGCGGGCCCGATTCATTCATCCTGCATCATTTCAAGCAGATCATGGGCGAAAAGCCGCACATGGTGCTTGAACTCGACGAGCATTCGGCCGACGCCGGCCTTATCACCCGCTGTGAGGCGTTCCTGGATAGTCTTCCGAAGAAGGCCAAAGGATTCGCGGGCCCTCTTATCAAAGAGCATGCCGACGGATTCAAACGCAAGCTTCTTATCCCTCACATGTGCGAACATGCCGAGCTTTTTGCCGCCGCCATGCGCCATTGCGGGCTCGATGCCGAGGTGCTTCCCGAAACCGATGCCCGCTCGCTCGAACTCGGGCGCAAGCACACCGGGGGCCGGGAGTGCTATCCGGCGGCTCTCACGACCGGAGACCTTCTGCGCGAGCTTGAGAAGCCCGGCGTGGACCCCTCGAAGATAGCCTTTTTCATGCCGACCGCCGGCGGCCCCTGTCGGTTCGGGCAATATTCTCATCTGCACAGGCAGATATTAGAGAACCTCGGGTACGGCGATGTTCCGGTCTACTCCCCCAGTTCGAGCGATTCATACGGCAATTTCCCGGAAACCGAAAAGTCATTCCGCCGCCTGGCATGGAAAGGATTTGTAGTCGGGGATTACCTGCGAAAGTTCATGCTTCGCGCCCGGCCATACGAAAACAGATCCGGCATTGCCAACAAGGCTCACCGGCGATATCTGGATCTGGCGCGAGCGGAGATCGAGCGTGGCGGCAAACGCCTCGATGAATTAGTACAACAGGCGTTTGATGAGTTCAATTCCATGGCCGATAGCTCGATGCCAAAGCGTCCCAGGGTCGGCGTCATCGGGGAAATTTATATCCGCAATAACCGTTTCTCGAATAACAATCTGGTGGAGAAACTCGAGGCGGTGGGGCTGGAGGTGGAACTGGCCTCGTTCTCCGAATGGATTTATTTCACAACCGAGATGTTCAAGCGAGATTCCCATCGCAAGGGCTCATTGAAAGATATTGTTAACGCCACGCTCAAGGACCATTTCCAACATCGGGACGAACGTGCAGTTGTCCGGCGCGTATTCGATGAGCTGGATGGCCATTTCGAAAGGCCGGTCGGCGAAACTCTGAAATTCATCGAGCCTTACCTGCCTATCAGCGTTGGCGGCGAGGCCATGCCGGCCATGGGCAAGGCGCTCGAAATGATGCATAAGGGATGCTCCGGCATCGTTAATACCCTTCCTTTCACCTGCATGCCGGGGAATATCATCACCTCGATCTCGGCCAGGATCGTGCGCGAGAATGGCAATTTCCCCTGGCTCAATATGGCTTACGAGGGAGTCGGCGGCGAGAACGACACGGTCAAGTTGGGAGCGTTCGCCGAAAGCGTCAAATCCTGGGCCACCGTGAAGAAGTAGATGTTGTTTTTTCAATAATCTCCTCAATTGTTACTTTCATGAAGCAGGACAGTGAGAAGTATTTGACTTCAGAAGATGTCATTAGCCCCATTAATAAGCCATTGTCTTGCTCTTTGTCATACTGCGATAAAGAATATTGATTTATACTCCTTACCAGGAAAAGTAAGAATCGGTTTCTATAAAATGGGCATTTCAATTTTTGCCCAAACTGCCACCCCTCGCAGCGGATAAATGGCGGCACTCCAAAACGCTCATGGCAGCTTTTGAAGCCAAAAATGTATTTCAATAATTGCAGCCCAAATAAATAAAACAAAACGACGCTTATGGAAGAAATCCTGTAATTTCCTATTGCCTGAATTATAAACCCATGGCATTATCATGATTGGCAGATAGCCGGGACTTATCTTGATGATAAATGACGGAATAAATGCGGCGGTCACTCGTATACGTAGGCAGGGATAATCTTGTCTACGGATAAGGGTATCAACTGGAGCGAGGTCGATGATGCCAACCTGGTGGGCATGGCTGCCGGGGGCAGTGACAAGGCGTTCGAGCAAATCGTATTGAGGCACCAGCAGAAAATACAGCGGATTTGCCGGCGCATGTTGGGTGACAGAATCGAGGCCGAGGAGGCGGCGCAGGATATTTTCGTCAAGGTTTATTACCACTTGAAAAGTTACGACCAAAGCCGCGATTTTGGTGTCTGGTGCACCGCAATCGCGATAAATGACTGCCGGGATCGCCTGCGGAGACGTCAGCGGGCAACACGGACCTTCCGCGACATCGCGGAGGCCGATAGGGCCTCGATTTCGGCCGCCCAGGATGACTGCGATGATAGCCGCGTGAAGCTCTCGATGGTCGAAAAGGCGCTCGAGGAGCTGCCGGAAAAATTGAAGGAGGTTATCGTCTTGAAAGCCTATGGCGATTGCTCATATGGGGAAATTGCAAAAATACTGAAAATCCGTCAGGGAACCGTCATGTCGCGACTATTCAGGGCGCGACAAAGGCTGACCGTAATTATGGAGAGAGGGAAATTGACTTGAACGACTGCGTGCGAATCGAAAAATTACTTTGGGATTTTGCCGATAGCGGACCGAACGAGAAGGCCGCCGTGGCCGCTCACCTCGAGCGCTGCCAGAAATGTCGCCAGGCAAGTGAGACGATTATTGCCCTAAGAGCTCTTTCGGAGAGCGACCGTCGAATACTTGCCGCGACCAGCCCGGAGACATTCAGCCGCGGCGTAATAGCCAAGATCAATCATCCCTCGAAATTTCTCGAGCTGCAGGAACAGCCATCCTCTCAATACAATATCAGAGTGGCTTTTTCCTTTCTGGCGGCGGCGGCTTTGGTGCTGTTCATGATCAAGTCGGTCTCGGATCTCGGGCCCGTCGAAAGCAGCCGTGCCCCAGCGCCGCCGACAGCGCAGGACGATAGTCGAAGATTGATTAATATTCAATTGGGGCGGAAGGCCGAGACGGCCGCCTCGGCCGGGAAAGATGCATTGGTTCAATCGCAACAGCAGGCTGTCGACGCATTTTCAATTCTGCCGGGCGCCGTGACGGCACCCTCGCCTGAATCGGTTAATATCGATGCTGTCTATGTCGCCAGCGACAGTGTGCCGCTTGTAAACCAAATGGAGGCGGCATCGCTGGCAGAGATTTATTCCGATACGGGGGCGGTCCAGGCCATGGCGCCGCGGGTCAGTGTCTTGATCACTACGGAGGAGATGCCGAAACCGATCCAGATGGTTGTACCGGAGTATCCGGTCTGGGCCAGGAAGCAGGGGCTTTCGGCCAATGTCTGGGTGAAAGCGAAAGTCCTTCCGGATGGGAAGGTCGGTGAGGCGATTATCTTATCCTGCGATAAGCCCGGAGTCGGTTTTGAAGAAGCGGCAACGCGGGCGGCCTCCTTGAGCCAATTCCTCCCCGCCTCGGCCAATGGAATCAATTACGCGGTATGGGTTATATATCCAGTCAGATTCATTTTTCGTGAATAGAACGCCGCCCTTTTACTTAAAAAAAGAAGGCCCCTTTTCAGGGGCCTTTATCGCGGCTGTGACCTTAAATATCTTCCGGAGGGGGAAAGAAGACACCTATAGGCCGGAACCGCAGCGAAAATGATTTCCCGCAAACTCGGAAATCTACGAGAGTTTTCAATGAACAAACCGTTGATCAATGCTCTCTAAAGCATAACTGGTCAAACATTTCCCTTAACGGAAAATCTTTGTCCTATATCTCACTTATAATGAATAACCCGCGCTGAAGAAAAGTCAAGGAATATTTTCAGCCTTTTTTGCCGTTAGAACCGGGGTTTTTGGCTTCCGAGTCGATCTGCTCGTGAAGCCAGGTCGGTTTAAAGGCTCTTTTCATACGTCTGATCCGTTCAGGGGAAACGTCCGGAGTCTTAACCTCCGGCCTTTCCTCCGTGGGCGCCAATTCGCGTCTGGGTTCCTTTTCAACCTGGACATTGTCTTCCAAGGGACTATCCTCCATCATATTCCGAAATATCAGGTGCGTCATCTAAGCGATGCCGCCCGCCTCCTAAATTAGCTTTGTAAACCTACGCGACAGCCTGAATGTCTTCACCCCTCATAGATCGTATCCGCCTGGGCGCATTCAAGTTATGGATCGGGGTACTTAAACTTATGGCGTTGAGGCAAAACGTGATTCCGGGCGCCCCCGTTCCCGAAAGTGTCTGTCCGCTTGAGAACCGAAAGTGACTGCCGTGATTGGTGCTTCCTAGTACTTATACTCATCACGCCCATCGGAAGTTCGATTCTCGTTCCGGCCGGCTCTTTCGAAATTGCCTCTCCAACAGGCCTTATTATCATGCCCGAAGCCGAATTCCCCGATGAATCCCAAGAAACAACAGGCAACAATAATCAGGATAAGCTCAAGACGGCTTTTGCAAGTAAATCAACGGACCGACCCATTGCCGATGGCAGCCCAATTGATTTTAATATCCCTGCGATTTATCGCGATTTGCTTCAGATAAATCCCCTCCAGGGTATACGTATGATATCATCTGCCGTTGCAAATGGCAAGCGAATAAATTTGGCAAAAGAACTATTTTTACTCTCTCTCAAATTGAAAACAGTATTCTTTATCAATGGGCGTCGGGCGTTTATGAGGCTTTTAAATTACTAATGCCTTATTAATTATATCGGCATGAAAGCAATTGAGATTATTGGAAATATAGCCCCAGCGCTGCAGCGAGCCTTAAGCCCTTGGAATCGGCCGGCAAAGGTGAACCGGAATTAGCCAACCCCAGATCGAAATGAAATGTTCCCTGGTTGAAGCCAAGTCCCGCCGAATAAGTGGCTCCCTGGCCGCCGCCAAAGGCTATCCCTGAGCGAACCGGCAAGAAAAGCCAGGGCTTAAATTCCATGCCGAATGCCACTCTGGGATTGACGCTTACCCCCGGCTCGGTGAAGAAAGCCTGGTGCCAGTCGACCGACCATGTAATCATCCTTAGTTTTCTGGCCAGGCCGAGCGCCATCGAGGGGGACGGCCTCGACGAAAATCCGGGGGCGGAATAAGAAGTATCGCCGGATGTCACCAAGGAATCGCTTTGCCCTTCAAGGAAAAAATCCTCCAGGGTGATCGGCCTCATGGCAAACCAGGCTAGATACTCCTCGTTTTTCACGTTCCAATCGGCATTGGCGATCAAATTTTTCCAGGCGGCCGAAAAATACCAGTCATCCTGGAATCTCATGGCGGCACCGAAATCAATCGCATAGCCATTCCCGCCGAATGAAGTCCGAACTCTCAGCAAGCCGTCGCCGACAAATCCGGTATCGGTTGTGGAAACGCCCCCCGTTGCCTCTATCACCCGGCCGTATGCCAGTCCCTTCAAATAATGAATGCTGGCCCCCAGGCATATTTCCCCGCCCTGCCAGCTCTTCACGGCCTGGCCGTATGAGGCGGCCAGGTCGGCGAATGCGTAACTCTCGCCTCTGGTATCTGAAACTTCTACCTCGCGAAGCACGGCGTTGCCCAAAAGCATGAGCCTCAAAGGATCCCTGTCGACGTTCAAGCTCGAGGATCCAAAGGCCCGCTGGGTGAGCGCGAAATTGCCGATCGAGAAATTGAGCGCCGATGCCTCGGCCCCGAGGTCGACAGTCATTCCGCTGGCCGGGATGGAATTTATGATAATCTCCTTGTCGTTCTCGTTCAGCAGTTTCCCGGTGTACCGGTTATACTCCGCTATCGAAAGGGAGTTGTTTTTGATCGCCGCGCCGGTGCCGATGATGTTGAGCGTGAATTTCCGGCCATCGGAAAGCCCGAGATTGGCCGGATTCCAGTTAGGCGCCTCAAAATCGCGAGCCAGGGCGGTATAGGCCCCACCCATGCCGATTGCCCGCGGATGCAGGCCCATGTCGGCATTGCAGATCGTCGCCCAAGTTAATACTGACATAACAAGAAAGGCGGATTTTTCAAACAGCCGAATCATTTTATGGCTCCTAATCACCGATTCTTATCCTCAGCGAGGCGATGGCCCTGATCCCGATATAATCCGAGCCATTGATTATTATTCCCGACGTATCGGTCGGAAACATCTCGATAACCTGCCCGACGAAAACCGAGTCGCCGTCAAACAGCCAGAGATGCGACTCGCCGATAGTGTCTGATATCATCGATGTCACCGGCTGGATCGCCTCGCCCGATGGCCCGATAATGGCCGGACCCATCGCATAAGGTCCCATGACAAGCGACGATGTGTCTGTGTAAAGAGTGGAGTCGGCCCGGTTTCCGATATAGAGCGCGATCCTGGTCCCCAGCGGAAGACCGTTTTCGAGAATCGCCCTCAAGTCGCCGCCGTAGACCTTGTCGCCGAAATCGTGAGGGCGTGAATCTTCGATGGCCACAGTAGACACCTCGGGACTGAATTCGATCGTGTCGTCGAGTGCGATCGCAAACGGCGATTCGATAGTCAGCTCGCCTGCAATGTAATCCCCGCTGGAGAGGCTTGCCAACTGGTAAGCAGGATTTATCACGCCGCCGCCCGAGATTACGATCTGGTCCGGCGGGGGGTCGAAGAATTCGCGGGTTTGATCGTGCGTGGCCGAGAAGACGGTTGTCATTGGAGGAGAATCAATCGATGGCTTTGGAGCCACCATGCCGCTTAGATGAATAACCTCCTCCCCTGCTGTCACATCCAGATCGAGCGAGGCCGGCACGCAGCTATTGTTGGCGATGGAGATATCCAATGTCGCATCGGTCAGCCTCGATTGCTCGAACCCCTCAGGAAGATCCATGGAGCGGGTTACGGGATCGATATCGACCGGGGTCGGTTTGATTCGCCCGGTTAACGATTCGAAGCTGATATTCGAGACATCGAGATGCAGGCTCAGGCTGTCGGCCGCATGAAACTCGTGCCTGGCAGGCGCCGAGGCGGGTATTGTATTGATCATTTCGACTTCGACCTGCTGAGGCGCCTGCGCGCCCTGGGGGATAAATGTGTAGCCGGATATATCGACTGCGAATATCCTGTAATCGTGCGAGGACAATTGCTCGCTCAGGGAAAAATCAGTGCCGTTAAGCCTGAAGTTTGGGGAGCGAACAACCACCGAGCAGGGCAGGTCGGTCTCGTTCGCAACGTCGAATATAAGAACCCCATCCGAGATAATGGCCAACTCGACCACGGTGGAGTCCTCGATCCGGTAAGTGTCGCTCTTGGTTCGCGTAATCCGGGGAACCTCTCCCCTGGCCGCGGAGACGGTCAATGTTTGGGAAAAAGAGACGGTTGCTCTCAAGTATTGGCCGCTGATATTCAGCAGGGGCCCGCCTGGAGTATGCCCGTGATAAGAAAGCACGATCGCGTTCGATATGGTCTGGCCCGCCAGATCGATATCGCTCGTTTCGGTTTCGAGATAGTCGAGGCCGCCCGCGAAGACAGCCGTTCCGATTACATGAGAATCGCCGGCGTCGATGATTGTCAATATGAGCGTATCGAGATCAATTTCGAGCGCGTTGAAGAGGGTAATGTTCAACAGGCCGCTATCGACAGTCGCCCAATCGAAACGATCAAAAGGCTGAAGGGCCTGGGATAGCTCGAATCCCGAGGGCGGGACATACCCCAGATTCGGCTGGGCAATCTGATCGAGCGCTATCGTGCCTTGTGTCCCCGATGGCGGAACAATCTCAATAAGGCCCAGCGAATCCTTCAGATATAGCTCGGCGCTATCAACGGTGAGCTGGTCATCCAACGATACGGTATCGATCGGCTGGATAATGTTGATGCCGGGATTGCCGGCCGAATCGTAACAGACGTTGGAACCATCGAAATGGCTCAAAATCTCGGCCATATCGATGTGGCGATTGACAAGCGGCAGAGTCCAATCGGAATACCAACTGGGCGCCTGCGGTTTCTTGATTCCGCATGCCGCAACCAGAATGCCGGTGACAGCAGGCAGAGTAAGAAGTAAAATCGAAAATCCGGTCCGTCTTGAAAGTCCCATTAATCCTCCCGGGCGCTGCTATGCCCATCAGTAACAAGGCAATGCGCGTGCCCTCTCTGAAATGGGCATTTCAAATCGGGACGACAGCGGAACTAATTAGGGATAATAGGTTTATAATATGGAATCAGTCGTGTCCATGCCGGCCGACTTTTCTCTCGATCGGAAATATATGGGCCGAATCCCATAGTTAATTGACTCGGCCCAAGTCGGTTGCAATTATATTGACATCCGACAGGATAATGAATAATATGGGGCGAAGTCAGATATCGCGGTGGGTGTAGCTCAGTTGGTTAGAGCACCAGGTTGTGGCCCTGGGGGTCGTGGGTTCGAATCCCATCTCCCACCCTTGAATTGATGCCGAATTCATTGACCGCCCGCGGCTTTGATCCTCCAACCGACGAATCATGATTAAAATGGAGTAGAGAATCGGTTCAGCATATGGGAAATTGCTCATATGGCGGATGTCGCTATGCCCGATTGATACCGATTTTTTTGCCTTGACTGGTTTCAGCCAGGTCAGACTATAAGATTCGGAATCCATAGGCTTCTCTCACATGGGGGAAACCAGACGCTATTCAATTACAGACTGTCGAGTTATGATTCGGAGATGCCTGGCCCAAATATCATATCACTTTAACTAATTGCTCTAAGGATATGTTATTTAAGAACATATCCGCTGGAAAATCTCTCAACCACGACTCCGATCGAGGCCGGCGTCAGTAAGCATCAGGCCGGGCAAGGACCCGGCCTGAACATGGAAATACCCCTAAGTAGTTCGCTTCCCTTATTTCGCGGACCCACTTTGAGGAATGTTCTTAGCATCCAACTTTGGTTTCTGCACGGCCGGCGCTGATGGAGCGGCCGGTGGGCAAATTTCGCACCACTGCAGGCCGGGCTGCAGGCCTTTAAGATATGCCACATAAAAAGTCAGGTCTATGCCGTTAAATGAGCAGTTGCCGTTGACATCGCCCGCGCCCAGGAGATTCTGACCGGCGTTTGGACAATCCCGGCAGGTATCCGGGGGCGCATCGCCGCCTTTGAAATAGATGACACCGAATGTGACATCGAGACCATTCGCAATGCCGTTGCCATTTAAGTCGCCGGGAATATAAGCGCAGCCGGGAGCCGAAACATATAGTTCCACCGGCAGCGATCCGCTGGGGTGATCGGTATCGTTCGAGGTGTAGTCGAACGTGCAATTATGAACTCCCGGCGCGAGGCCCGCCGAAATCAGGGTGACGTCGTAGAAAATGCTATCGAGAGGCGGGATGGTCTGCTCGCCGGGCAGGAAATGGAGCCAGCCATCATCACAGGTGAATCCGACCCCGAGGTCGGCATCCCCGCGGTTATAAATTTTGAATCGATGCGTGGCGCTATCGCCCTGCACGAGGCTGTCGGCGATGTTGCTAATCGAGAATTCAAGCTCGGGATTGCCGGGAGAGCCCTGCAAGTAGCCGCGAATCAAGATATCGTCGATATTCCAACCGCCATAGACCACGGAGCCATCGGTAGTGCCGAGCCCGAATCTCAGTTTGAAGTTGGCGTTGCCGTCGGCAGTGGCGGAAAGATCATACTCGTCAGGTGTCCAGGCCGATTCATTAATCGTAGTCGAGCCGTTCTCGAAGAGTCGAATCCAGGCGGTGCCATTGAAAGCCTCGAGATATACGTGGTCGTAGGCGTTTCTCTCGACTCCCAGCCAATGGTAATAAGACATCATGACGCCGGTGTAGTCGGAGCAATCGATTGTTGGCGATGTTATCCAATAGGTTTGGTTGAGGTTATTCGAATATGTGCCTGACGATGCCAGGTCGTTACCCATAACTCTATTGTCGGTTGACGGGCTATTGTCCTGCGCGGGATCTCCCGTGCCACCAACAGCGGGACCGATTGCCCATTCGCCGGCTCCACCGAGGCCGGTCCAACCCAGATTAGCCGAGAAATCATCGCTATATATTACGGCCCGATCGCCGACCATGATCGGGAAGGTTATTTGCCCCTGATATCCGCCGGCGGCGGTGAAGCTCACAGTCAACGTGGCGGAATATCCCATCGGGCAATATGACGCGGCCGAGATGGTGAAAAGATCAGCGGAGTTATCGGCCGTATCTCCCGGGGCGATGGTTCCGAATGAGGCGTTAGCATCGATAATGGTGATGTACTCGTCGGTTTCAAAGAGGATGCCCTGCACTAAAACGGCCTGCGCGGAGCCGGCATTGGTGACCGAAAGCGTCAGATTCGCCGATTCGCCGGGGTCGACGATCCCGTTGTCATTTCCGATATCATCGATAATCAGGCTTACATATTCCATAACAGGCGCATGGACCGGCAGAGCAAATATGCTTTCGACCGTATCCGGTCCGTCGAAGATAACAGTCAGCGTGAAGTTGATGCTGGCGCCGTCCGGCGACTGCCCGGAAACGTCGAATGCAAATGCGTTGGACCGATAGGAGACGCCGTTATTGCCCGGGATGGCGCCGTAGGCTTCCTGATTATCGGTGATTGTAATCAGGGTATCGGGGGTGCTTAACGTGGCCGTGACATTGTTTGCGGAATCGGGACCGACGTTCATGAGTTGGACCCCGAGCGCGATATGCTCACCGCAATCGATCTGGCCGTTGTTGTTGCCGGAGGAATCATCCACATAAGAGCTATCGAAAATCACGTAGGGGCCGCTCGGCGCAATTAGTTGGATTGTCGAGATATATGGTATCCGATTCTGGGCCGTAATCACAATATCCGCCACACCCGGCCCCCCGAAGGGTGTGAGGTCTATATCGACCGCGCCGGAAGAGCCGACATGGCCGACGCCATGAAGCGCGCCATCCTGCGATATACCGATATATGAACCGGGCACGGCCTGGATAGTTACCTGCGGCGAATTGAATAATATGGCCGGATCATGTACGACTGTGTTTGAAATCGGAACTCCCAAATATGTCATGACAGATGGGTCGCCGAAAAGATGGTAAACCTGCCAGTAGTAGGCCTTGCGGCTGCTGGGCGATTCCTGCACAGCCATGTTGCCGCAGAACACGACGGCATCATTGGTTATATAGTAAAGGCTGTCCGGCTCACTATGATCGTGGAACATGCCATCATAGGCGCCGATTCGATTGGGCACGTATGAGGGATGCTCGACGATAGTCTGATATCCCACGCCCCAATAGTAATCCTCATCCCAATAGGTTGAATTTGAGCCGCCGATATAACCGACCGCGCCCTTATTTGCCGCCTGCAAGAATACCTCGCCCAGGCAGGGCGTGGAATAATCGGTTCCGAATGTGCCTGTCAAACAACAATTTCCGACAGCCAGGGGATACTTATGGGCATTGGTCAGGCTGTTCACGTTGCCAACTGTCAGGGTTGGATCCGACCAGCTGTCGTGCGACCCGTGGGCCGTATAATTGATGAACCCGATGCCGTCATTGATAGTCTGAATTATGGCCGCCTCGACCGGGCCGTTGGAGGCCGGATAGAGCCAGGTATTCGAGTAAATGCCGTGGGCGGAGTTGAAATACAGGCTGGTGCCATAATTGATCTGGCCATTGGCCCACACCTGAGCATAATAGCCATCGACACCGGCGATCATGGTAACCTCGCCGAGGAAATTCGGATCCGGCATCAGATACTGCTCATATTCGAGAGTCTTATCTATTTGAGGCTGAAGCTGGGTAGTATTTTGAGCGGAGAAACGGCCGTAATAAATTTCGGGAATATTGTCGCTGGTGTATTCGCAGAAATTGAGGTCGGAAATATGTCCACTGTAAGATTGCGGCGGTATTTGCTGGGCGTCACCGACAAGAAGGACGAAGGATGGCGCCGGGTCCTCGGGAGTGCCTTCGTCATAGAAATTGCGAATCCAGGCCTTGATAGCGGCGTTAGTGCCGCCAATGATATCGGTGTAACCGACAATGACATTAAATCCTTTTTGGGTTTTCCATTCGATGAAAGGCTGCAATTGCCCCTCGAACATCCTGTGTGAAACGATTACGTATTTTACCGGGTATCGAGTCAGATCGTGAAGGAGCATCGATTCCTGGCCGGCGTAGTTGATAACGCGCGAATAGACTGCGGAAAAGTTGGGAGAATAGAGGCGCTGCCACTCGCTGCGGGTGGCATTCCAATCGGGATTTACGTAATTGACTCTGACTGTAAGACCCTTATAAATCCTCAGCATATTATTCGCCGGATCGTACTCGATAGGCGCAACGGAAACAAGACCAAGGCGCATGGCGCGCATGAAGCCGACGATTTCGGTCTCGGCAAGAGGCAACTTGTAGTAGCCGCTTTGTTGGTAAACGGCGCGATTGAATTCGAATGGCACGTCCGAGGGATCCTGAGACTTAGAGAGGGACGGTTGAGTCGGCATGATGAGATTCGTGATGCCGTAGGCCGATAGAGAGATTTCCGCGACCTCATAATCGACCAACTCGGCTGAAAGCCGGCAGCCATACGGAATAGAAATCAGCCGGTTGAAGAGCGGCAGGGCGGGCTCGCCGATATTATTCGATCCGGCGGAGCCGCCGACAACCAGCCGAGAAAAAGTGCCTTCCGGCGTGGTGACATCGAACAGTTCCAGGGCTCCGATGTCGACCCGCATAGTCAGACCGGCCTCGTCCTGGGATAGGAGCGTGGCTCCCGATTGCGAGTCGGAGAGGCGAATCGTCTGGTTCGCAATCGCCGGACCGACCAGGGAAATGGCAATTAACAAACCGTAAATCGTGAACCTTTTCACATGTACCTCCATACAAATGCTGTTATCACAAAAAAATCACTCTTATCCTTAGTTGAGACTATTATCCGTGTCGCTATCACTCCCCGCGCTAAGGCCTTTCGGCCAGGGCATGTAAATTACAGCCAAGCTCATCTCGATGATGGCGGGCAATCGGGACACGCCCTTGGCACCGCCAGCCCTCTCAGACATCTTAGCAGGTACACCATATCGGCGCCATTGACCCGGCAATTGCCATTGACATCAGCAGCCGCATAAACCAGGCCTCCGTTGCCGCATTCGCAACTTACCGGTGGAACCTGCCCTCCCTTGAAATAATTGACCAGAAAGACGCAGTCCAAACCATTGGTTTGACTGTCGTTATTTATGTCGCCCGATTCATATGCGCAGCCGCCGATGGTAACCTCGAGCAAAATCGGAATTTGATACAGGAGATTATTGGGGTCGTTACTCCTGAGATTCAGGATAGCCTCATATGCGCCGGGCGCCAGGCTGTCCGTATCGAATGTAATATCTACAACCTCGGTGCTGTCAGGCAATATAACCCCCGAGGACGAACCGAGGCTGATCCAGCTCAAATCAGTAGGTCCCCCATAGATAAATCTCGTGGCCAGCGAACTGCGCACGTATGGGCTGTTGTAAGCCAATTGAAGTCCGATATTGCCGTGAACGTTCTCGATCCCCACAGAACATTCGTCGAGGCGGGCCGGCCCCATGTCGGCGTATTGAAACACGATGGTGTCGGGGGCGATCAAAATCACCTCAAATGTAAAGATCCCCTCCTGCCTCGAATCTCTGACACCGTTCCATGAGATGATGGCCGAATCGGCATGGTTGGTGTAGAAATAGGCCTGGCCGCCATATTGCAAAGTAAGATCATCGAAGAATACGGACACGAGGTTATTCGGCAAGGTTGGATCGGGAACAGGCAGATTCTGCCAGTTGAAGAAATAGGCGTTCATGAAGCATGCCCAGCCGTTGACACTGGCCTTTACGTAGCCATATTGCCGATCGTAGTAATGAAATGTGAAACCAAGCAGCAGGTTGTCCGACGACCCGTTGTCGGAATCATAGAATTCTACGGGCTGTCCGATTTGAGTAATATCGCGCCATGAAAATGCCGGCCCATCCGGCGCATCGCTGTCGACCCAATAGTAGCCGTATGAATCGCGGTTCCCCTGAGGCGCAACCTGAATCCCATAGCGCAGGTCGCCATCACCGACGTTGACCATATACAGGCCGGTCGTCCTGCTAACATCGGTCGGCAGGCTGAAATCAAAAGAACCCGGCTCAAACACCATGGCTCCCTGCCCCCCCGAAATATATATGGGCCTTTGGGTGAACTGGCCAAAACCGGATGAATTGTATTTCATGCAAAAATAACCGCTGACGCCCCAGGTTACCCCCCAGCTATTCTTGACAATCCAGGCGCCCTGTCCGTCGCACATATTGTCGTCCCAGCCGACGATGACGACAGCGTGGTTCAGCGGTTCGGTATCGGCGTGTTCGTAACACCCCCCGCGATACCCGTAGAAATCGTCATATACGGTAAACGTGGTTGAGAGCGGCCCCATGAGCAGGGCATTCTTGATGGCATTTACGTTATTGGGCACATCCTCATACCCCATCAGATAAGCGGTGGGTGTGAAGTTGGTCTGAATACAGGGAATCTGATCGTTGGCTCCATAGGGCATGCACCATTCGTCAATGGCCCCGTAATTAATGAAAACATCGTATGCATCCGACATCCAGCCCCCGTCGCAGCCGGATTCGCCCGTATTGCAGGATAGTGCCTGCTGTTCGGAGAAATCCGGCGTGATACCGGTCCTTATCATCCAGGCCGATTCGAAGGCGCCGGTGGCGGCGAAATCCCAGCATGAGCCGCATTGCCCCTGGTCCTTGACCGGAGTCACGCCCTGGAGGAGCCGCCAGTCGAAAAATGATTCCGTGTTGAGCAAAACCGGCGGCGGCATCCGGTTAAGTTCCTCGAAGCGTTGCTTGACGTCATCCGGAATAATCAATCCCAATCTTTGGCGACGCTCCGCAAGCGGTAAATCCATCATGGAGGTCTGCCCGGCCTGCCAGTGCAGGTCGTTGGCGTCGATATATTTCTGTATTTCAGTTACATTATCGAACGTTTGAGCGTTGACGGAAAACGGCAAAATCGCAAAGATCGAGATTAAGATACCCACCCGCATCGAACCTCCGAGGTTAATTCATAGCAAATTCCATCTAAAATTAATCGAAAATCCCGGAATTGTCAACATCGATTAAGGTCTCGGATAACACTCCGCGGCTGATATTTTCTCGAGGCGAGGATTAGAAAAGGCGGGGGCCAATAGAATCCGCCTCTAAGCTTTGGGTTCCTGGCGCAACAGAGGTATCAACCCCAAGTTAGATCGTTGCCGGCGCTTGAGAGGCGGCATCTCTCGCCTCAGCCGAGTCGGCAACGGACACACCGATCCTATTGGCCCGTTTGCGGAAGGCAGAAAGGACAATCAATCTTATCTATTTCCATCTACGACATTCACGTGAATTCCGGCCCGAGTCGCCGGGATTGGCTCTTCGATGGGGTATTGCGGAGGTGGACCACCCCTGAAAAATGTGATCAGATAAGACGCATCGAGGCCGTTGATGCCGGGTATGCCGTTGACATCGGCGCGCCCCTGCGGCTCCGGAATTTCATTCATGCCATCCAAATAACCAATCAGGAAAACAGCATCGATACCGTTGACCTCGCCGGAATTGTTGACATCGCCCGCAATGTAGAAATCGGGAATCAAGGCTCCCACAAGGGGCGAATTGGAGAAACCGGAGATATTGTCGGCTTCATCGAATGTCCTGATGCAAAAGTAGAATTGTGATCCCGCCGGCAACCCCGAAATTACGATGGAATCGGGCTGGCCGGCCGGCGACGGGATAGGCTCGTTGTAGAACTGAAATGCATTTTCCCATTCGTACTCGGTATCCAGCGGGCCATAGGCGGGAAGGCGCGCCCGCAGATCATAGCTTGTAGCCCTGCCCGTATTGCCATCATCGCCGGGAGCAGTCCAACGCAATTTTATAACGGCTGTCGGTACGGGAATATCCTGGCTACCGGATAGGGCTATTCCCAGGGGAAGAATGCCCTGATCGGTGGAGTCGGACTGGGCCTGAACCGCCGATCCCGACAAGTTCGCCAGCAAAAATGACATTACAACGAGCGTCCTGCCGCCTGCATACATCAAACATCCTCCTTGAGCACGGCAAATTGGCGTTTTCCAGGCAGACCTGTTTACACCATCGAACAGGCAAGCCTAAATCTTCAGTTTTCCCGGTGACCTCAATTGTCAGGCAGAATTGTCAGAAGCATCGATCATCCTGAAGCTTCCTGTGGCCCCCACAAACCGACATCATGTCAGCCTTCTCCTTGCCAGCAGGCCAAGGTCAAAGCCTTGCTTTCGCGGTGGATTATATCCCACGCCGCAAGAACGGTCAAGTACTATTTTCGTAATCACACTATTCTGGGTCTACCATTGTTACATTGTCATTTCCGGCGAAACCGGGGAAAGCAAATTATCCGCGGTCTAAGCGCAAGCCGAAATCCTGCAATTTTCGACCGGCACCGACGAATCGGCATTGTCGTCAAATTGGATTCGGTGATAATCCGCGCCGGCGAGTGTCAAATATTATTTGGTACAATAGCCTGATTTATTACTAATGCGCGACTGATGCGTTACATGAACCTATCAATTTTCCAGGTCGGTCGAGAGCTTGAAGCGGAGAATCCTGTTTCCGCCTGTATCGGCTACATACAGGGTACGCCGGTCGCCATAAATATCGTAGGTGATACCGCCGGGCGAATGAAACAGCCCGGTTGTATCGGCATCGCATAGGGTCTCCAACAACTGCCCCTGCCTCGAGAATTTCAGGCCACTGCAAAGGGATTGAGGCCCGCTGTCGACAATATAGAGATTCCCCTGGGGGTCGACCGCGGCGCCTTTGGGCAGATCGAAAAGCTCGGGGGCAAGCAGGTCGGTCTGCCCGGGCGTGTGGGTATAATTGAAGACCCAGGTCCGGTCCCAGGGCTGGCGCTCGAATTTCATATCGTGCACCGGGAAACTTCCCTCGTCCTGGCAGACGATGAGATGAACCACGGTGCCCGAAAGGTAGGCGTAGATGAAATTAGGATATGTGGTCGTGGTAATGCCATTGCCTGTTATAACCACCGGATTCTTGAATGTGTCGGCCTCGGCGTCGGCATATTTTCGATCGAAAACGGAATCGGCCAGAGCCAGGTTATCGGATTCGCCCCAGAATCTTAAGATACGGCCGTTATTAATTTCGCTCGATGAGACCGCGACAAAATAGGTCTTGTCATCGAGGGGCATATCGCTCACGGCCATGAAACGATCGGATGCCCCCAGCATGGAATTAAGCTTGAAACGATAGCCGGACGAATCATCGGGCGGCACGTTTGGCGGGATGCCGTCGTAATCGAAGGCCACATATGATATGCCGTCGCCATCGGGACCGACATCGATCTTATAAATCCGCTTCTCCCCTGTTGCGACCAGCAAGCGCATCAATTCATCCTGCGAAACGGAGATCGGGTTTTCGATACTGAATTCGCGGTGGATCGTGCCGGCGGCATCGAGCTGGATTATTCTATCATGGCCGGTATCGGCGACATAGAGGTAAGTATCGTGCCCGAAATAAATGCACGTGGGGCCGGAGAAATCGTACCCGTGAGCGGCATCCCATGGCGGATTGAGCATGAGATATAAAGTATCGCCGAGATTCCCAGTCGGAGGTTTCTCGGTCGGAAGGCTTATTTTTTCGCCGCATGAGAATATGATCGCCGCCAGAATCGCTATCGAAATTGACCAGGAATATGCCTTATTCACTAAAAACCCCATCTGAAGGAAAACAGGTTGGAGTTGCCCAGGTCGCCGACAAAGGAGAAGGCATAATCGAGTTCGCCTTCCATGGCCCCGATATTCAATTTGAATCCCGTCCCCAGCGAGAAATGCTGGACGTCGCTGTTGGTCTTATAACCGCCACGCAGGAACAGCATGTCACTTATACCATATTCGGTGCCAAAAACAAATGCCTCGGCATTGTCGGTGGGATGATCGAGCTGCAGAGAGGCCCGCCAATTTCCTTTGCCGTTGTTCAAGAGATCGGCCGTGACACCGATGCGAAAAACGGTCGGAGGCGAAAATGACTGGTAGGTCTTGGGTATTTGCTCACCAGACGGATTGGAATAAGTGTACTGGCCATCGGGTTTAACCTGCTGGCCGAAATTGGTCAACGTCACCGCAAAGCAGGTGCCGTGGAAATTGGTTTGATAGTATGTCCCCAGGTCCAGCAGGAAGCCGCGCATTTTGAGATCGTCGATACTCTCCTGGGCATATTTGGCGGTCGCCCCGAACGAGAAGTAATCTGTCAGGCGCTGGGCGAACGAGAGTCCTAACGCGATATCTGAAAATCCGAAGGTCTCCCCCGTGCCGAAGGGGTGGTACTCGTCGGTGACATTCATCTTATCGGTGCCCAGGAAAAGGGCGCTGGCGCCGATAGCGGCATCCTCGCCGAGCTTCATGCTATAACCCAAAAAATCGTAATTGACATCGACAACCCAAACATTGTGCGAGACCGCCACCTCGGCCTTCCCGGTCCATACCAGGGTCGCCGGATTCCAATACAAACCAAAGGCCCCGTCGGGATTGGCCGACATGGAATTCCCCATCGCGGCGGCCTTGGCGCCGGCCCCGAGCTTCAAGAACTGCATCGAGGCGGTCCCGGCTCGCTCATCGCCCAGATTGGGGAAAATATTCCAGGCTTGTGATACTGCCGCCAGGGTGAAAGTCAGGCTAATGGCCAGGGTCACGACTTTTTTTACCATGACAGCGATACCCCCACCTTGACATTTCTCGGCGACAGGTATCTCGCCGGGTTGAACGGGAATGGCTGCAGCGGCGAGGGGTCAGGATTGAGCGGGTCGTTCCATGTATCGAGGACGGGGTCGCCATATTCGTAGGCGCGGCCGGTCAAGGGATTGATGATGTCGGAATTCCTGCCATTGAAGATGTTGGTGATCTCGGTGAACAATGCCATTCTCACGCCGAAAGCTCGGAAATATTTCTTGAAGCTGATATCGACCCAATGCCAGCTATTCGACACTGCCGCGTAGGGGTCCTTGTTATTGGCTACGTATTGATCCAATTCGCCCTGGCGTTCGATACGGGTATAGGTCGTGTAGCGCTTCCCGGATTGCAGGAATGTGCGGATATAGAAATCCCAGTCGGAGGGCAGTGTCAGCCCGAATACGTTATAACGGTCCTTCTTGCCGGCGAAAAAGCTCAAATCGACTGCGAAGCGGAAGGGGCGATCCCAGGAGAGGTAATTTTCCTTGATCGAGCGTTCCTCGAGCTGGCCGCGCGCCACCAGGAGTTCGTCTTTCGGCGAGGACGACTTGCCGGTGGCAATCGAATAGGAAGCGGTGACATTGGCGGTAAAGAAACTTCCGGCCCGCTTTTTGTATTCCAGCTCCAATCCGCGCGACCGGGCGTAATCGAGATTGAAATACATAAGGTATG
>MEWP01000095.1 GCA_001775395.1 candidate division Zixibacteria bacterium RBG_16_53_22
ACAAAACGAGATTCATTTTTCACCTAAATTAAATGCTCCGTCAACTGTGTGGGTCAAGCACACAATCAACGGAGCAACGAAAAGCGGGATTATAAAACGTCTTGCTTGACCCAAGACGTTTATTTGAAAGTATTATACAGCATAACTGGTTACAAATCAAGTTGGCGGGCAACCGTCCGCCCCTTACTTGAAAGGGAGCAAGTGTACAAAATTGCATCGGCACAGTTTGGTTATCGCTTTGGCGAGCAACTCTATTATCCGTACTCTATCGCTGTGCTTGCCGCGTACCTTAACAACTCACAATTCGAGTTTCTACCCTGTGCGGTAGACCGTACAATGGTCTACGCCTATGCCGAACAGTATGCCAACGCTGACATATTGCTTCTGTCTTGCTATAACTGGAGTTGGGAAATATCTAAAGTGCTAGCCGCAGAATTCAAGCGGCGCAATGCAAGCATCTTGGTTATCGCGGGCGGAGCGCAGATACCCGCCGCTAAAATCACCGTGCCAAATATCGACGTGCTAGTCTATGGTGAAGGCGAGTTATCGCTCAAGAATATACTAGATGGCTATTCTAAGGGCGAGGAAACACCACCGCAGGTTTGGGGCGCAGATTGTATGCTGATCGATTTGAATGATGCGCTAAGCCCGTACACGAGCGGGATAATGCACAGACTCGTTGATCAGAATGCGGCGAAGTGGGTTGCCACGTTTGAGACGACGCGCGGTTGTCCTCATGGATGCGACTATTGTGCATGGGGCGAGGCGAGCCACAGCAAGGTGCGCCAATATCCTTTGACGCGCATCTATGACGAAATAGACTGGTTTGCTAAAAACCAAGTGGGCTATATCGAATGCGCGGACGCAAACTTTGGAATGCTCGAACGCGACGTACTGATTGCGGAATACTTGGCGATGACCAAGCGCGCATACGGCTACCCGCGCGTATTCAAGCCATCGTGGTCGAAGAAAATCACCGCGCGCGTGTATCGGATCGCCGCTACGCTGAAAGATGCGGGGCTGTTATTGTCGGCGGGGTGTTCCCTACAATCGCTCAATCCCGATGCACTTAAAAAGAATCATCGGGTCAGTGTCGGCTTTGATGAATTCAAAACGATTGTCGATACGTTCAGGAAAAGCGGCGCGCAGACATTCACCGAACTAATACGTGGCTTGCCCGGCGAGACGCTAGACAGTTTCAAGTGGGGACTGAATCAGGTTGTCTTTGAATCGAACGTGGATACGGTTTACATTTACAACTGCACAGCGCTGGAGAATACGCAGCTCAAGGCACGCGGTTATCCAACCGTTCATTCACCGCTCTATTTCGCGCACGCTTCACCTGACCCGATTGCAGAATATGAGGACTTGCTAATAGCATCCGAAACGTTTACGCAAGCCGACCTAGAGCGAATGTATCTTTACTCATGGTATATGCTAGCGTTTCAGCACTTGGGCATCTTGAATTACATTACTCAATATCTAAAGCAAGAGCACGACGTACCTTACGAATTATTCTGGCAGAGATTCCAAGCGTACTGTCAGGCGAACACCGATTCGCTGTTTGGACGCGAGTACTGGAATGCCAGCCGCTACATTGCCGATGGATACGCGGGAAGAGGATGGACGGGGGTCTACCCACTTGATGAAGCGACGTGGCTACGGGTAACGCAAGACCAAACCGAACTGCAACAGGCAATGCGCGAATTGGTAGCAGAGGATTTAATAGACATTGTTGAGGACTTGATTCGTTTTCAGTTGTTCACCTTATCACATGAGGACAACCCTCCAGTTATCATTCAACAATTCGATTTTGATTGGAAGCGATATTTCACAACTGGACGGCTTGAACAGCGTGCGGTTACATTCGCATGGGATAACAAGATCACGCAATTCACCGATTCCGACGACTGGAATAAACAAGCGATTTGGTACGGGCGGCGCAAGATAACCTACAAAGTGCGGCTTGAGGACATACGGGAGCAGATATGAGTGAAGATTTAGACCAATGGCGCAAGGGACTCGAAGTCTTTGACGATGCGAACGAATTGATCGCATGTTCGCTATTCGCAACTGTCGGCAAACCCGCCTCCCTGCTTGATGTGGGGTGCGGGACGGGCAAGATTGTCAAGATCGCCCGCGTGCTGGGCGTCGATGCAATTGGGATCGACCAGTTGGTCAACGACTCCTACGGCGCTGGGTTTGTCAAGCACGATTTACGCAAGCCGCTAGACGTGGGGCGCAAATTCGGTATGGTGACGACCATTGAAGTTGCTGAGCATCTCGAACCAGAATACAGCGAAATCTTTGTTGATAGTTTGGCTCTGCACGTTGCGCCGCAAGGGGTATTGATATTTACGGCGGCATTGCCGGGGCAATCGGGACTAAACCATTTCAATTGTCAGTTTCCTGAATGGTGGGCTAATCGCATCTATAAGCGGGGCTTGCGGCAGAATGTGGAATTGACATGGCGGGTCGCGCTCGCATGGTCTTTGACGCCGACGCAGTTACGATTTCTTGCGGCGAATGTCCAGGTGTGGCAGGCGTGAGCGACTATCGCGTGGTCGTATTGACCTGTGATGCGTACTGGGAAGCCGTGCGGGTATTCGCGTGGACATTTCGGAAATATTGGTCAGTCGACCAGCGGGTTGTTATTGGTGGATTCGCACCGCCGCCATTCGACTTGCCGCAGAACTTCCAGTTTATCAGCATTGGGCGGCAGGAAGACTACCCGATCCAAAAATATTCCAGTGGCTTGATTCAGTTTCTAAACCTAATCCGCGATGACGTATTTGTGCTAATGCCAGATGACTTTTGGCTCAAAGACCAAACGCATCTAGCCAACGTACAAACAGCAGTTGACCTAGCACTGGAAATACCGTACTTGCTTCGTATCGATTTGATTCGAGACCGCGATTACACCAACTTGGATTTGCGCGGCGCGCGCGATACCTTCGCCGTGCGGAATGGCTTAGAGTTTATCAAGTCGGACGCGCAAATGCCCTACCAGATGTCGCTTGCGCCATCGGTGTTTCGGCGGCGGATGCTGTTAGAAGTATTGCGTGATAACTGGACGCCCTGGGAAACTGAAACGGTATGCACAGCGTACCTACACGAGCAAGGCGAGTCGATTCTCGTGCTAGGCACGCGGCAAGAGGAGGTTCACTGTTGCAATGGCTTGGCGCAGGACGGCGGGAAATACAAACGCGGAATCATGGGCATCAAGGGCGCGAACGCGCAACCAACCGGGCTACGGATCGAAGATCAAAATGAAATGACGCAACTGGGAATCTTGGACTTGAATCGTTTAATGGCGGGCGCAATCTGATCGTGGGCGCAACGTGAAACCCAGGATGTTTTGTTCGTGGTGGTTGGAGGTTGAAGACGACTTTCCGATACCTGTTAACATATACGTCGAGCAGAGGAAGTCAACGCCGAAGATTGCAGGCGAGTTTGACGTATTATATCTATCTGAACCTGACAAATTACATCCACAAAACTCTGACTATGCTTTGGAGAACCTGAATACTTTCGACCTGATTGTTGTCAGTACCGAAAGATTGGTCGGTAAAAGCCCCAAGATTGTTGTGTTGCCGTTTGGGACAACCTGGATTCCGGCGGACTTTAAACCGAAGAAGGTTAGCGGCGTCTCAATGCTAGTCGGTCATAAGATTTCGATGGAAGGGCATCGATTGCGCTGGGCGGTTTGGGCGCGGCAAGACGAAATTAAGACCGAAAAACATTTCTGGGTCGGACGCTTTGACGGCAATCCGCATAATCCCTGGGGTTGGTCTATCCTGACTGGCGACAAGATGCCAATTTACTATGCCAAGTTTAATATCACAATCGAGAATCAAAGGTCAAGATATTATTTCACGGAAAAGTTAATGGACTGTCTAGTAACGCGCACTGTGCCGATCTATTGGGGTTGCACGAACATCGGTGACTATTTCGATACTCGCGGGATGATGTTAGCAGATTCCGCCGGCGATATTATCCGATTGGCGAACGAAGCAACTGACGAACGCTATGCCGATATGCTTCCATATATCGAGGACAATCTAAACCGCTCGGCGGATTATGTAGATTTGAACAAGCGATTTACTAACGTTCTGTGGAACGCGATTCATGCATAATACATCATTCTGGGCAGGCAAGCGTATTGTCATTGCCGGCGGGTGTGGCTTGGTCGGCGCATCGTTAGTCAAGCAACTATTGGATGCGGGCGCACAGATAACTGTCCTGGACGATTATTCGCGCGGCAAAACGCAGATCGAATCAGACCGCGCACGCTACATTCAAGGCGATGCCGGCGACGCGGCAACGTGTGCCAAGTGGTTTGTCGATGCGGATGCGGTATTCAATCTCGCGGCGTACGTGGCGGGCGTAACCTACAATCAAAATCATTCGCTAGAAATGTTCGAGCGAAATATCCGATTGCAAACCGTTCCATTGATTGCGGCAAAGGTCGGGGTCAAGCGATTCCTGCAAGTATCTAGCGTCTGTGTGTATGCGGAGAATAAGCAAAACCCTTGTCTCGAATCAGACATCGGCGGCGACCCCCACCCAGCCAATGCTGGGTATGCCTGGGCGAAGCGGATGGGCGAACGCGCGGCTTTGTGGTCGGGGCTTGAACGGGTTGTCATTGTCAGACCCGCGAATATTTATGGCATTGGCGATTATTTCGACGAACGGGCACATGTGATACCCGCCCTAATCAAAAAGATAACTCATGACGAAGTTATCCGCGTCAACGGGACGGGTCAAGAGGTACGCGAATTCCTGTATGCGGACGACGCGGCGCGCGGAATGATGGTTGCGCTAGAGCGTGGCAAGACGAACCGCGTCTATAATATCGGGTCAGACGGCGCGAATAGTTGCACGATTGGCGAGTTAGCATACACCTTGCGCGATTTGCTAGGCGTAGACAAATCGATTGAGTTTAGCGGTGGTGAGGCGGGCGACGATCGGCGCATCGTCAACGGCGACAAGTTGATGCGCCTGGGCTGGAGTCCTGAGGTCAATCTAGCCGATGGACTCAAACGGGTTTGCGAATGGTATCAAAAGGGGGCGAAATGAAAGCGGCAATGATTATCTGTGGTTTAATTTCTCTATGTCTCATTGTAGCATCATTGGTACTACAATTATCTGGTCGGGATTGGATAGGTTTACTATGTGGCGGACTCGCGCTTGGCGCAATTTCAATCATATCTGATTTTATTCATGACCATTAAACAAATTGGGGTCGGCACATTTAGCACTACGCCATTGATGCGCCAGTATATCAATGATGTACTGGATAAAGCACGCATTTCTTACGGCGAATATTCGCTGCAATTCGAGCAAGAGTTTGCCGCGTTGCACGATTCGTTTTTCGCGGTGCTGTCGAATAGCGGTACATCAAGTTTGCACGTTGCTATTCAAGCATTGAAAGAATTGCACGGCTGGCAAGACGGCGATGAGATTATTGTGCCCGCCGTAACCTTCGTTGCTTCAGTCAACGTGATATTGCATAATCGACTCAAGCCCGTCTTGGTAGACATCGATTCGCGCTATTACGAAATCGACGCTGAACAAGTTGAGGACAAACTCACCGACCGCACGCGTGCGATTATGCCGGTTCACTTGTTCGGACAACCGTGTGATATGACGGCAATTCGAGATATTGCCGATGCGCGCAACTTGGCGATTATCGAGGATTCGTGTGAGGCGATGTTCGTCAAGCATAACCGCATGGCGGTGGGCGCGTGGGGCGACGTTGGCTGTTTTAGCACTTACGTAGCACATTTGATTAGCACGGGCGTCGGCGGATTGGCGACGACGAATATACCAGAGTTGGCAATCAAAATGCGGTCGCTCGTAAATCACGGACGCGACGGCATCTATATGTCGATTGACGACAATGATGCAGACAATCTGCGGGAAGTAATCGAACGGCGTTTCAACTTTGAAAGCATCGGGCATTCATTCAGAATCACCGAACTCGAAGCGGCGTTAGGACTCGCGCAATTAGCGACGTGGCAGGATATGATTGCCAAACGGCAGAGGAACGCATCGACGCTAATCGATACGTTGGCGGGACAGACCAATTACTTGCAGTTACCCGAAACGCGCCCGCTATCCGAGCATAGTTGGATGATGTTTCCGTTGATCCTATTGAAAGAGCCAAAGTTTGATTTGTGCGAATATCTGGAACAGCACGGTATCGAAACGCGCGAGATGTTACCGCTTGTCAATCAGCCGTGCTATGCGGGGCTATGGGATTCCGACGATTATCCGATAGCGCAATGGGTAGACCGTTGCGGGCTGTACGTTGGTTGCCATCAAGATTTGAGTGAAACGGATATGCAATACATCGGTACCACAATTTGCAACTATTGGGAGCAACGTGGCAAAATTAAAGGTTCATATTGAGCCAAACTTTACAAAGCCCGACAACGGCGAAGGTGGGGTGCGGCGGGTTATCGACGCACAGCGCAAGTACTTGCCAGAGTTCGGCATTGAGATTGTAGACAAGCAAGCCAAAGCCGATTTGACAGTTGGGCATGGCACTTTAACAAACCTAAAGGCAGGCGCGCCCTATGTCCACAGTTCACACGGTTTGCAATGGAGCGATTATCCCTGGGATGGCTGGGCAAACGAAGTCAATCGCGCCGTAATCGATGCAATGCTCTGCGCGGATGCAATCACCATACCGACGCAATGGGTCAAGCGGGCGTTCGGGCGCGGCATGATGCGCGATATGACGGTCGTGTATCACGGCATCGATTGGGACGAATGGCAACACACCGAGAGCAACGCGGGCTATGTCCTGTGGAACAAACCGCGCCATGATATTGTCAGTGATTCGCTGGCTGTGCCGTTGGTCGCGCGGCAAATGCCTGATGTCAAATTTGTAACGACCTTTGCGCCGACGGACTTGCCGAACCTAAAAAAACTCGGACAGTTGCCCTACGCCGAAATGCGCCCGGTGATTCAACGGGCGGGCGTGTATCTGGCAACCGCACGCGAGACGTTCGGGATTGGCACACTTGAGGCACTCGCGGCGGGCATACCCGTAGCGGGATGGCGACACGGCGGGCAGGTCGAAATCATCATCGAAGGTGAAACGGGTTATCTTGCCGAGCCGGGGAATTACGATCAATTAGTCGATTGCGTTCGCAAATGTATCGCGCAACGCAAACGATTGTCAAACAATGCGCGTGAGGACGCGAAACGCCGCTGGCAATGGAGCGACAAGATCGGACAGTATGCCGCATTGTATCAGCGCATTGCTAAGAGTTACAACGTTAAGCCGAAAGTTAGCATTATCCTGACTTGCCACAACCTTGCAAGATACTTGCCAAATGCTTTAGAGTCGATCGAGCAACAGACTTTTGTCGATTGGGAATGCGTTATTATTGACGATTTTAGCACCGATAACACCGAACAAGTCGCAAAGAGTTTCACCGATCCGCGTTTCGTCTATCAGAAAACGCCGTTCAATCTGAAATTATCGGGGGCGCGCAATTTCGGGCTGGAAAAGGCGAAGGGCAAATACATTTTACATCTTGACGCCGATGATATGCTGACGCCGAACGCATTAGAGTTATTAACTGCATCGCTGGATAAAGATCCTGCCCTGCATATTGCTTATGGCGGACTCGATTTGATTAGCGAAGACGGCGGCAGTCGCAGAACCAATGCCTTTCCGCCCAAGTTCAACTGGCTCAATCAAATGGCGCATTTGAATTCGATACCGTATTGCACCTTGATGCGCCGCCAAGTCCTGGAGTTGACCGGTGGGTATCGGGAGCGGCAATGGCGTGCCGAGGATGCGGAAATGTGGTGTCGGGTTACATCCTACGGCTATCGCGCGGTAAAGGTAACGGATGCGCCGATTATTGTCTATCGTGTGCGCGCCGACTCGAAGGGCGCGCTAGAACGTAAACAACACGGCGATCTTGACGGCGAATGGACGGCGGGCTTTCCCTGGCACATTGCGAAAACGGGCGCAGAGGGTACGGCAAAACTGCAACAGCAAAAAGTCAAACTCCAAAACACGCATCTAATCCCGTTTGGCGCGCCAGTATTAGCGGGTGAATTCTGGAAAGTGCCGCATTGCGAATCGCCCGATGTATCGATTATCATTCCGCTAGGGGTGGGACACGAACGCTATATTATCGATGCGCTAGATTCGCTGGTCGCGCAGACGGTCGGCAACTGGGAAGCGATTGTCGTCAATGATACGGGCAAAGCATTCTCGGAGATCGCGGGCGCGCAATACGCACGTATCATTGCAACGCAAGGCAAGCAAGGCGCTGGGGTGGCGCGTAACGTAGGCATCCAATCAGCGCGTGCGCCACTCGTCTTATTTCTTGACGCCGACGATATGCTGAGACCTGATGCACTCAAGTTGATGCTCGAACGGTACGCCAAAGGTGATTGTGGCTATGTCTATACCGATTGGACAACCATACTTGGCGATAGTACAACCAAAGCGGGACGCGCCAACGATTATCAGCCGATTGAGTGGTTGCACAAAGGACAGCACGCGATTACCGTCTTGATGGCAACCGAGGACGCGCGGCGCAGCGGTGGTTTCGATGAGGAAATGCCAGGGTGGGAAGATTGGGACTTTTTCGTCAAACTCAACATCAATGGTATCTGCGGCGCGCACATTGCGGAGGCGTTGCTCAATTATCGAGAATTTACGGGTAGTCGGCGGAGCGCGGCGTTCCAACACAAAGAGGAACTGACCGCTTTACTGCAAACGCGCTACAAAGATTATTTGGAAGGGAGCCGAAAGATTATGCCTTGTGGTGGTGGTTGTGGCG
>MEWP01000096.1:0-13609 GCA_001775395.1 candidate division Zixibacteria bacterium RBG_16_53_22
GAAGAGATTCTGCTTGACCGAGGGCGCCAGGCCGGGCCCATTATCCATTATGAGCACTTTGGCCCCTTTTTCGGTGCGCAATGTCTTGATGCGAACTTCCCCGGTGGGCGGGATGGCCTCGAGGGCATTCTTGATTAGATTGACGAGAGCGCGCTTGAGCTGGTCGCGGTCGGCGGTGACCGGAAGGTCTTTCCGGTCCAGGTCGACTTTCAGAACTCCGTCTTGTATCTGCGTCGAAAAAAGAGGGGCGGTCGAGCGCACAATTTCGTTGAGATCGTCCGGCTCCAGGCGCGGCGGCGGAAACTTCGCGAAATCGGAAAACTCATTGACAATCTTACTCAGCGATTGCACCTCCTCGAGGACCGTCTCTGTCGACTGTCGGAAAGCCTCGGCGAATTTGGGATCGTCGGAATCGTAAGCCCGTCGGAGATCCTCGATTGCGATCCGGATCGGCGTCAGAGGATTCTTGATTTCGTGGGCCACTTTGCGGGCCATCGTGGAGAAGGCTGCCAGACGCTCCGTCTCGAGCAGCTTTCGTCGGTAGTCCTCGAGGTCGGCGGCCATCTCGTTGAATGTATCTATTAAATTGGTGAGCTCTCCCCTGCCGTCGGATTTCACGCGGGCCGAGAAATCGCCCGAGGCCAGGCGATCGGCGGCCCAGGTCAGATTCTCGATCGGCCGGGTAAATCCTGACGATGACAAAAGGCCGAATATTATGGCCAATATCAGCCCGCCGAGCGCGAACCCCCCATAGATTACCTTCATGTTGCTGAAAAGGATATCGAGCTCCTGGGTGGAGACTCCCATGAGGAGATCGGCGACCCTGTTTCCGGAATAATCGTTCAACGCATAGCGCGAAAAAGTGTACCAGATCCCCTGCAGCTTGGTGCGGAAAGTCTGTTTGTCCTGTCCGGACGGACCCGTTCCGGGCATATAAAGAGACATCTCGCCCGGATTGCCGGGAATGGTCTTGGCCAGGAGTGTATTACCCTCAAGGAGGAGAATTTCGGCTCCGGAGAGGTCGCGCAGGTTGCGGCAGAACTCCTCATCGAGGTAATTGCCGCCGGCCACGATTCCAATCAACTCGCGGTTTTCATACCAGACAGGCGCCAGCGCCATGACCGCGAGCATATCCTCGCCCTGATCGTTTATCCTTGCCAGGGACTGCACTTTCTGACCTTTCAAGGCCTCGGCAAATACGGGATCCGACGAGAGATTATCGCCGAAAAGCGCGGGGTCGTGCCCTCGCGCCAGCGTAGAACCATCGGGGGCGATGATGAACAGGTAATCGAGGTCAAGCAGCCGTCGCATATCGACCGCCATGTCGATCAAGCCCTGCTGATCGATAAAACCTGTCTCACCCTTAATGAGCAGATAGCGCAGAAGCGTTTGGTCCTCAGAAAGCTGCCCCACCTGGGAGAGAATCGATTTGCCCATCCGCTCATACGAACCGACCGCGCCACCGTAGACGCTGTTTAGTTTCATGTTGACCAGCGATTCCCTTTGCCGGCCGGCATATGCCGAGATCGAAATGAAGACCGCCAACAACGGCAGCACGGCGGCCAGGATAAGTAGGATAATCATCTTATAGCGAAGTCTCATGCCTTTGTGCCCCGCTTATTTTCCTGTCTCGATGAAGGCCCGGCGCAGGTCCAGGAATCCGGCAGGATCCCATTCCGCCCCCAGGATATCATCCTTGATGATACTTGTTAAGTAGGGCTGGAAAAGAAATACCAGGGGTGGCTCGGCCATGATTGAACTGATAAGGCCGTAGGCGATATTTTCGCCCGCGTCCGGCATACCCTCGGTATGAATTCTATCGAGGAATGCCTGCATGGCCTCATCATTGAAGTAAAGGAGATTTGTCTCGCCTGAAAGGTCGTAATCCAGAAGCGGATAGAAAACGCTCTCAGGATCGCCGGCGACCGGAATATAATAAGTCAGGTAGAGATCGAGCTCCGATCGCGCCGAGGCGGCATCGACCGACTGAAAATCCACAATTCGGTCGGTCACTTTAATTCGTTGTTTTTGAAGCTGGCCCTTGAGGTAGCGCGAGATATTCGTCAGGATCGGATATCGGGAATCGACATACAGCGTAATCGTGCGGGGGGGATTCTGGATCGAGTTGAAGTAATAAGCGGCCGAATCGGGCATGAATGGAAGAGCCAGATCGATATTAAGGTCGGGCCGGCCGGGGAATTGATACGTCGGGGTCGTGGCCGAGCCGCCCAACACCACGCGAATCAGAGTCTGGCGGTCGAACAGGAACGATAAGGCCTTGCCAAATTTCCCATCAGCCTGAAAGCCGCGAGCGCAGTTGACCCCCAATATGACATATGTATTCGTGGGAGATGTGAACGAGGTGAAGTTGCTTTTGGACACAAACCTTGGCGGCGGTTCGCCCAAGAGATTGATGATATCGAGCCGGCCAAGCTCAAACGATAGTCCGGCCTCATCTACCTGGTCGAACCGCAAGAAGGTCAGGCTATCCAGGTAAGCGGCGCCGGCGGAGATTCCAGCCGGCTGGACAATGATGGCCTCGGGCCCATACCATTTTATTCTATATGGCCCGGCGCCTATGGCACCGGGGCCGCTGGGAGCCATGCCTGGTTTGGGAATAATATATCCGGCCGGTCCGGCAAGATAGCCGATAAAATTGGGGAATGGCCTCGCGAGCGTTATTGAAATCGTCTTATTATCGACAATAAAAATGCCGGCGATTTCGCTTCGCAGGCCGGCCCTGACATCCCCGGCACCCTTGATTTCGAGAATGAAGCTGGAAAAGGGGGTCAGCCGGGGCGCGCGAACCAGCGTTTCGAGCGAATAAAGAACGTCGGAGGCCTCCACCGGCTTGCCATTGTGGAACGTGGCCTGGGGGCTGATATAAAAAGTATAAGTCAGGTCGCGTATCTCATAATCACCGCAAAGGTCGGGGACCACCTGCCCGGATTTGTCACGCGTCACCAGGCCGCGATGAATAAGTCGGGCTACCATCATATCGCTGGGGGTTGCGATTGCGGAGGGGTCGAGATGCGGCTCCGAGAAAATCGGGACTGTGAGGTGTCCGCCGCGGTTGGCCTGAGGCGCCAGAAGCCTGATCTTGGCCTCGAGCGGGGCATACAACGTTATCCGCGCCACAATCGATGAATCGAGGGTTTCGGAGCGCGAAATATCGCTGTCGACCCAGGCGATCTTGCCCGAGATTACCATGGCGCCGTCAAAATAAATCTCGAAGGTCTCGCCGGGAGCGACACCATCCATAGCGCCCTTATCGAAATAGGCGGCATTCGACTTGACCAGGATAACGCCTGCCCTGATATAATCCTGGGTATCGGCAAGGGCATGCGATAAAGAAATCGAGAGAAGGAAGGCCAATAAGATTTTTTTCATCGAGACGCTCGAATCATAAGAATTTTCCCCATCATGGAGTATTCTACGCGCAGAACCGCCGGCCGGCAAATGATTTTTCCGCCGGCAGAGCCGCTATTTTGCCAGGAGTGCTGTGTACGATCGATCCTAATCTTGGCTTTTTCCGATCTCGATCACGGCCGTGCGCGCGAAATGTCGCAGAATTGGAATGCCGGCCAATAAAATGTAGTCGGCTTTTCGAAATGCGCGCTGCAATTTCGAGAGGAATCCAAGCCTTTCCAGCCTGGTTATGAATTCGAACTCTCGAATACGGGAGGACAGGTCGTACCTCTTGGATAATTCCCTCAGTTCGACTTCTTTCAATCCTCCCCCGCCGGGCGATTCATTATCCTTTATCGGAATTATCTGGCGCAGCATATAGAGCATTTTCGAATTCTGGAGCGGCTCCATGAAAACACCATGGCCGCCGGGCTTGAGTATTCTCTTGATTTCGGATAAACTCATTTCCAGGTTAAAATGATGCAGAGCCACAAAAGCCGTCACGATGTCGAAGGAGTCATTCTTGAAAGGCAGTATCTCGGCGCAGGCCAAAACCGGCTTCGAGGTCGGTTCGGAGCCGGCCAGGATACGGCAATATTGCCTCGAGAGGTCAATTGAGCAGACATCGCCCCCCTGACGAATCAAGAACCGCGAAAGGCATCCATTGCCAAAACCAAGCTCCAGGATCTTGAGCCCTCTGACATTGCCGAAGGCGTTGAAAAAGACGTAATCGCGGTCGAATCTCTGCGACTCATCAGGATTGTCATAGAAGCCTGCAAACCATTTCTCAAAATCATTATCCAGAGGCAGGAGATTGGGCGGACCTCCTGTCTGCGAGAGAAGTTCGCGGGCCTCATCATCATACCAGGATGATTCCAGCCGATTCTTGGTTTCGAGGAGCTCGGGCTTCCTCTTCATGGGATTGTCGAAAAGATTTATATTGTACCTATTTCTGAATCGCACCGATTTCTATGCCCCGAGAAATTTGATAAAATACATCAGCGCGATTCCAAAGAGGAGGCAAACGAATGGCAATGTCTTTCCACCCTCGCCGTGGAAAACCTCGGGGATCAGGTCGAGCGTGGCCACATACAGGAAGGTGCCGGCGGTCAGTCCGGCCGGGACGGCGAGGCTTATATTCTTCAGGGATTCTACAAAGGGAAGCGACAACAGCGCACCCAGAGGGGTCATCAGGGAATAACCGAATAGGAGCCCCAATGTCTTGCGCTTGGAGAATTCCCCCAGGCGAAAGATGGTCGAAAGCGAAAAGGCCTCGGTGGCCTTATGCATGATTATGGCGATAAAAATCGCGATTCCTATCTTGGGGTCGATCATCCCCACGGCCAGCCCAAAGCCCCCGATCAGAGAATGCACCGAGAGTCCCATCAGGGCTGTTATGCCGACGAATTGATGTTTCTTCAGCGGGGTGTGCTCGTCGGCGTGAACGTGGCCTTTTAGAATAATACGTTCTATCATGAGGACGAATATGAATCCCAGAAGCACCATGATACTCGAGAGCTCGGCCGATCCCATCGATAACGAATCCGGCAACAGGTGAAGGAAGATCGCTCCCAGGATCGTGCCGCCGCCGAAAGCGACGAAAAGATGCAACTGGCGCTGGTTCCATCTTTTGAAAAGCGGAGGCAGGCCGCCGGCCAAAGCCACAAGTGTTACGCAAAATGAATATGCGATCAGGTTGGCGATTGATATCTGCACCATGTCTCCAGGTTAAGGCCTTGCGCCGAATTTCCGATAGGTGAGCCTTTCAGGCTCATCATGCCCGCGCCGCTCCATTGGGGTCACATCGAAGCGTGACACCCGTTATTTTCCGTCTTTCGGCGACAGGTCTTCATCGGAATCACATAATAAATCAACATCCGGGGCTTAAGCAACCTGTATTACGACTCAAAGCTGAAAAGTTACCTGAGAAGCGGATCGTATTGATGTCGGAGGGAGCCTGTCAAGAACACTTCCTCGATCTTATATACTCCCAGCTTTCGGTTTTTGATAAATCCGTTGAGAGCTTTCTCAGCCAGGATACCATCCTGCAACATGTCTCCAAGCCATTCGAAGGCTTGATTGGGATTGTACTGTGGCAGGGCACATGATTTGTCCATGAGCCACTTGCGGTTCTTATCTTCCTGGGCCCCTATGGTCGGGGCCATGACAATCGGTATCCCCAGCGCCGAATAAAATGACAGCTCGCTGGGCTTGGTCCAGAGGATATCTGTGATGCGCATTGCCTGATTGAAACGGTCGAAATACGCCGGCCGGGAATCCTCGCATATCACCTGGACTCCGGGGGCGCGGTCGGGAGTCAGGCCGATATGTGTCAAATATTCCGCAAGATCCCGCTCGACCGCGCGGTTGACTCCTGCCAGCAGGATCAGCCTGAAACTGCCATCGAGGATTGTCTTCTTGAGGCTCGATGCCAATTGCTGGCCGATCTCGACCTGTGCTCCAGCGCCGCCAACAGCGAATGTCAGAGTCACCGGTTCGGAGCCACTATGCAGCGGCTTCCAGGGCCCGAGAAGCTGCTCCACAACCGGCTTGAAGATAGCAATAAATCTCCCTTTCGGATCAAGGCGTCTCAGGCGGGCCAGCAAGTCGGTTTTGAGAATCTCCATGCGCGGCCCGCCGATATTTTCCCTGGGCAGCGGGAATCCGGTAATGAAAATACGCTCGTCGGGAACGCCATACTCCCTCAGGCGGCGCATGACTCGCCCGCAGGGCGCAAAATAGAAAATGCGGCTTGCGCCGGGTTTGGTGGCCACCCATATGCGGTTGAGGTCGGCATCGCAAATGACGCTGTATATCGGCGCCTTGTATTGATAGTGATCGGCAATCAGCGCGGGGGCATAGAACGTGGCAATAATGGGGAGATGTTCTTGCGACAATCGCGCCATGAGAGTCTTGCCCAACCCGCGCCGAATCAAGTAATCCACGATGTGATTATTGGGGGCCGGTGTCGAGAGATCGCGCAAGGGATAGAATGTCGGGATACGAAGCATGCTGTTCATGATCGCGAAAAGGGGTGGTCCGACAATCGGTATCGCCCGGGACCGGGAGATGAATTCATACAAAGCGCGGATCGAATGCCACAGGCGGGTTTCCCCCGGATCCGTGAATTCGGGGGAGCCAGCGGTGATTATGCCGCCCTCGGCCATGTAGGCGAGTGGGTGGGCAGCCCGTTGATGACCCAGCCCCATATCGGCTGTGATTACCCAGGCCTTGGGCTGTCCGTAGTCATTCGTATTCCCTGTTCCGGATATCACAATAACACCATCGGCAATATGAGACAAATGTGTAATATTATCAAGAGGGCAACAGGAGGAGTTTCGTCGAAGTTTTCGCACAAATGCCTATTGTCGTTTTCACCGAGCTATCCTTGTCCAGGCGGACCCGTTCTAGGTTGGGTCGGGTCGTAGGCCGTAGGACGTGACCCGACACGCACTTGCTGTCTCGGGCCGCAGGGTCACGCCCCGACAGTTCTGTCGGGACTACGACCCTGCGGAACTACTTCATGCGGAAAAAGGCCGGGAAATTCCCCACTTCTTGAAAAATGGCAATTTCCACTTCCCAAAATAGTTAATCCTTTATCAAGACCAAAGTTCTCTGAAACTACGCCGGATTTTCGGGGAAGAACCTGGTCGGCTACATTATGGTTGCCGCATGGAAAGCCTGGCGACAATTCACATGACAGGGCCGGTCATTTCGACATAAATCTCCCGCCCATGTGGTTATCTCTGAAGGTTAAATGGAGTCCGAAATGATTGTTTAGCCACATTTCTAAGCCAAAAGGTCAATGAATTTCCTGGCCGTGGTAGGGGAGTGCCCGCTGTAGTGATTGTTGAAATAGCCGTAGAAGTCATCGACCTTTTCCTCCAGCGCCCTGATAAGTCTTTCCCAATTATCGAGGTCTTTCGAGCGATCGACATGCTCATGCGTGAAATCATCGGGGATTTTCTTGCGGTCTCCCAGAAACCTGACATAAACGGCGCGCGACGTGGCAATTTCGACTTTCGGCATCCAGGGGTGGTCGAGCAGGGCCAGGCCGATCGCATGTTCGCGAAGCAAGTCGTAGAATCGCTGGTCGAGCCACTTGCGATTCCGGACCTCCACCACATATTCGAACCCTCTGGGTAGAAGCTTCAGGAATTTAGCCAGGTCGGCCGACATCTCGGGCTTGAAAGAGTACGGGAACTGCATGAGCAGCGGCCCCAGCTTCTCTTTTAAGCCCGACATGGTGTCGATGTATTTCTTGAGGAGATCCTCAACGCCGACCAGGCCGGATTCATGTGTGATCTCCTGCGGGAACTTGGAGGCAAATCGGAATTTGGCCGGGACAACCTGGTACCAACCGGCGACGGTCGTCTTTCGGGGAACTCCATAAAAGGTCGAATCTATCTCTACGGTATTGAACTGGCGGGAATAATATTCGAGATAATCGGCCGGCTTCAAGTCATCAGGATAGAAACTTCCGACCCAGTCTTTATAGCTCCAGCCCGATGTGCCGATGTAGACATGTTTCATTTGCCTGCTCCGAATTCCATAAACGAATCGCGGGCATGGGAGGTTTCATCCCTTTTGCTTGACTCCCACCAGGATAACCTTCATATTAGGGTTCGAGTAAACGGAATTTGGTATCGCGAATCGTTTCGAAAGGGTGAAAAGATGCAGATCGAGAAGATGACGATAGAGGAGATACTCGGCATCGCCGCCGCCACGGAACTCCAGGGCCACAGATTCTACTCGAACCTCTCAGAAAAAGTGCAGCATCCGGCAGTAAAGCAGAAAATTCATTCGCTGGCCGAGGATGAGAAGAGGCATCTTAAAACCGTCGAAGACATCTACCGGAAAGTCCTGGGCCGAGAACCCCAGGAGCCGCCGGCCAAGGGTGTCCCCGATATAATTCGGGCAATCGCCGCGCTTCAAATAAATAACAAGACTCAGGTCCTGCAAGTCCTCGACATGGCGATCGAGGCCGAAACGATTTCGGCCAAATTCTATCACCGCGGAGCGGCGCTGGCCTCTGATAGGAAGATCAGGGAAATCTTCGAAGAGCTGGAACGCGAGGAAGATGGCCATTTCAATTACCTTGTCTCCGAGAAGGCGGCCCTCTCCGGAGATCTTTACTGGTTCTCGATTTCCGATTCGGCCATGATGGAGGAATGATGGCGCAATGGGTCTGCACCATCTGCGGCTATTTGCATAACGGCGAGGAGCCCCCCGAAAACTGCCCTCGATGCGGCGCCAAACGCGGCGAATTTATCGAGACTGAATAGCTGTTGCTTCCCGGCTTGCATCTCAATATTTTTTTGCGCGAGCTTAAGATGGCGAATTTCATATGGATCATGCATAGTTAATTATGGCATCGACTGTTTATGACATAACGATCATTGGGGGCGGGCCGGTGGGCCTGTTCACGGCGGCTACGGCCGGCGAGATGGGAGCCGCCTGCAACATGATTGAATCGCGCTTTCATCTGGGCGGCATAATGATGGCCGTCTACCCGGATAAGGATGTTTACAATTTCCCTGGAATTACGAGCATAAAAGGGCGGGATCTGATAAATAATCTTATTTCCAAGGCGCAATCGGATGGCATGGTGGCTCACCTCGGCGAATATGTTCATGATATATCGATGCGGAGCAAAAACGTTGTCATAATAAAGTCCAACAAAAGCGAATATGTATCGTCGACAGCCATAATCACCACCGGCCTGAAAGCCCATTACTCTCCCTTTGTCGACATGATCAAAATCAGGAATTGGAATGGGGCCGGCATTTACGACGACTGGCCACAGGCGGCCATGATCAAGGAAAAGAGAATAGCTGTGATTTTGGGCCGGTCCGCGGAATCGGATATCCCGCCGCATATCCGCCAGGCCGCAGAGAAGATATATTTGATATATGATGAAAGATGGATGAAATCGACGCCGGCGCGAACCAGGGACAGCAACAAGGGGGCCTTCGAAGTTTACCAGCCGCCATGGCTTATCAGGGAGATCAGCGGGGTCGAGATTCCCGAGATCGCGGTACTGGAAAATGAGAATACGGGTGAAAGGCGCGAATTGCCTCTTGATGCCGCAATCGGACTTTACGAAAACCAGGCCCGTCAAACCGTCTATTCCAACCTGGGAATCGAGATGGCCGGCCAGCATGTCAAGGTAGACCAGAGGATGCAGACCAGCCTTAAGCGAGTGTTTGCAGCCGGCGATATCGCCTGGTACCCCGGCAAGGTCTTGCTGCTGACCGCAGGCATATACGAGGCCAGGATCGCGGTAAAAAATGCTTTGAAAATGATTTGAATAACATGAATAAGTTGAAATCGAAAAGGAGCCTCAATGAGCGAATATAAGCCCGATGAAAGCGGTTTTGATCTGAAAGTAAATCAGAATACCAGCCCCGCGGAGGCGGCGCGAATCGCGCTGAACCAGGAAATCAAGGCCAGAAGGTTCTATGAGGAATGCGCCAGGATCATGAAGAACCCCGGGGCCAAAAAGATGTTCGAATTCCTGGCGGCCGAGGAGCGCAAACATGAGGACCTGATTCAAAGGGAAATCGACGGCTCGTTCATGCAAGAGATGTAAATCATCGCAGTCCACGGACTTGATAGTCGCCGCAAAATCCAGCCGTGGACTTGGCTCAATTAATCAAACCTGCCGTTTCCGACGGCAGTTTTCTTGTTATGAGAAATATCTCGGGATATAGGCGCACGGTCTCGATTGAGAATATCTTTTCCTCGCTAATTCGACCGAGATGACGAAATCCAATAAAAAACTTGAAAACGCTCTCATTCTTGCAGTATGCTTGGCCTGACTGCGAGGTGAAAATATGAAAAAATATTTCAAATTCGATCAGCTTGGTACCGACTACAAAAAAGAGGTCCTGGGCGGGGTTACCACCTTTTTTGCCATGGCCTATATTGTAATTGTCAATCCGGCCATCCTGGCCATCGGCGGCATCCCCCGCGAGGCCAGCGTGACAGCCACGATCATCGCCGCCATGATAGGGACACTGATGATGGCGCTTTATGCCAGGCGGCCTTTCGCCATCGCGCCTTATATGGGCGAGAATGCTTTTGTCGCCTATACCGTGTGTCTCGGCATGGGTTATGAATGGCAGAAGGCGTTGGGGGCGGTCTTTATCGGCGGAGTGATCTTTGTCACCATCACGGCTCTCCGTATCCGAAGTTGGATAACCCGGGCGATTCCCGACAGCCTCAAGCGCAGTTTCGCGGCCGGTATCGGCTTTTTTATCATGTTCATCGGGCTAAATGACACCGGCATTATCAGGCTCGGTGTTCCCGGAGCCCCGGTCAAGATCGGCGATCTGTCTGCGGCCGGGCCGCTTCTCGCCATACTGTGCATTATTGTAATCTCGATATTGATGATAAAGAAAATTCCCGGGTCTCTGTTGATTGGAATGCTGGTGACTACCATCTTATCCTATTTCCTGGGGGTGGCAAGAGCGCCCGAGGCCATTATTTCGGCCCCGCCATCGATTGCACCCGTATTCCTCAAGCTTGATATAGCCGGCGCCCTGACGCTTGATTTCATACCGATAATCCTGGTCGTCTTCGTGCTCGACTTTGTCGATACTATGGGGACTCTGATCGGCGTATCGGCGCGGGCGAGGCTTCTGGATGAAAGCGGCAATTTGCCCGAAATCGAAAAGCCGATGATGGCCGACGCGATCGCGACAGTCACGGGGGCCCTGGCGGGGACCACCACCACCGGCACCTTCATAGAATCGGCGGCCGGAATCGAGGCCGGAGCCAGGAGCGGATTCGCCTCGCTGGTAACGGCCGGTATGTTCGCCATCTGCCTATTCCTGGCGCCCCTGTTTGTTTCGGTGCCGGGCGTGGCCTACGGAGGCGCACTAATTATAGTAGGATTCCTGATGCTCTCTCCTATCGAAAAAATCAATTTCGAGGATTACACCGAGCTTTTCCCGGCGGCGGCCACAATCGCCTTGATGAGCTTCACTTTCAATATCGGGTTCGGCATGACGGCGGGTTTTGTCCTTTACCCGCTTTTCAAGGTCATGGCGGGCAAAGCCAGAGAACTTAATGCCGGAGTCTGGATTCTGTTTGCTATTTCCATGCTCCTTTTCTTGTTTTATCCCTATGGCAAGGCTTAGGTGGCGGGGGATATCGTATTAATCAATAGCCGACCCTCCTTTTATTCAAAGCAACAATGCAGGCAATATGGAGAGGCTGCAGGGTAAACCATTTAGCCCCAATATTTATCCATTCCGATACTTATAAGCGATACTAATTGTGACGATTTTGCTTGCGCCGTCAGCCTTAATTTGCCTAATGTCGATTATCTTGGGAAAGGGGAAACCGAAAATGCTCAGGCGTTTATTATTAATCGCGGCGCTTTGCGCGGCAATCGATTCTAAGGCTGACGTGGTGGTCAGGTTCAGATCGAACGCCGACATGGCCAATGTCATTTCGCTCATGATGGATGGCATCGAGAGTGTCAAGGGCGACAGAAGCCATAGCGCCGTTACTATCAGCGTGGATGGGGGAATGATGGCGATGATGGGAAGCAGTGTCCCGAGAGAGACAATCAATATTGCGCGGCTGGATAAAGGTCTATTCTGGGAGCTCGATCCTCAGGGCAAGACATTCAAGGAATCGACCGTGGTATCTCACAGGCAACAGCTTTCCCAGGGGGGCGATACCTACGGCGAAGGTGGCGAGAGCGATTACGACTGGACTTTGCAGGTTACGCCATCGGGCGAGGAGCAAATTGTCAATGGTCTCGCCTGCAAGAGTTACCTCGGAAAAGCCGTGGGAATAAAAAAGAGCAACCCTGACGATTCGATTTTTATTACCTGCGAGCAGTGGCTGGGGCAGAATATTCCTGCCAGCGCTGAGGTGAAAGCGTTCCAGGCGCGTTATGCCGATATCGTCGGTGTCGACCAGATCTGGGCGCAGGAGAATTTGTCCTCGATGCTAAAGGGATTCGGCACGGAATTCGGGATTCTGGCCGACAGCTTGAAGCGATATGAGGGCTTTCAGGTCAAAAATGTAATCCTGATCGAGAGCTCAGGCGCAGGCTTGGGCGAATCCGCCGGAAATACCGTGGGCGCAATGATGGGGAAGAATCTCGAGGAGGGAGATTCCCGGCAGGGCGGACGAATCAAGGTCTTTTCTCTGACCACGGAAATCATCAGTATCGAGCAAGGGGCCATAGATGATGCCATATTTGAGATCCCCGAGGGGTATTCTAAAAAGTAGGAATCGATTATGAATGCGTGTGGCCGGGCCCGATGCCAGGACGCTTTACTATTTTGCATTTGGAATGAGCTAATTAGCTCAATCCCTTAATAAAATCGTCGCCTTTGTGCCGCGCGATTATCCCCTCATTCATGTATATGACATCCTCCGCGATGTTTGTGGCGTGGTCCGCGATACGCTCGAGATAGCGCGATACGGAAAGCAGGGCAATCAAGGTATCGAGGTTCTGGGGGTCCTTGCGGATGGCCTCCTTCACGAGGTCGTACATTTCGCGGTTGATAGTATCGACCTCTTCATCGGCGCCGCAGACTTTCCGGGCCAGGGTCGAATCGAGATTGATCATGGCATCAAAACTGCTGTGAAGCATCCATTGTGTTCTCTCTGCCTGCCGATGCAAGTCGTATGGTGTATTGACTTTAACCTGCGTATTGAGCAGCAGCGCCCGCTCCGCGATATTCACAGCCAGGTCCCCGATTCTTTCGAGATCGTTGTTCATCTTAAGCACGGCGATTATAAAGCGCAGGTCGATAGCCACAGGCTGGTGAAGCGCCAGTATTTTCAGGCAGTCTTCTTCGAGGTCAACCTCGGCCTGATCCAGCTCGACATCGCCATTGATGACGCGATCGGCCAACGCGGAATCCCTTTGTTCAACTGCCCGCACGGCCATTTGAACGCTCTCCTCGACAAAAGCGCCGATCGACAGTATTTTCTTCTTGAGCTTGTCTATTTCCCTTTGCAGATGCTTGGCCATCTTTCCCTGCCTCGTTATTATCCGAATCTGCCTGTTATATAATCCTCTGTTTGTTTTTTAACCGGCTTTGTAAACAGCAAAGTCGTAGGCCCGAATTCCACCATATGGCCCTCATAGAAAAAGGCGGTAAAATCGGAAATTCGAGCGGCCTGCTGCATATTATGCGTGACAATCACGATAGTGTAGCTTTTCTTCAGC
>MEWP01000096.1:13655-18429 GCA_001775395.1 candidate division Zixibacteria bacterium RBG_16_53_22
CGGGCTCATCCATCAGGAGGACCTCCGGCCTGACCGCCAGGGCGCGCGCGATACAAAGCCTCTGTTGCTGCCCCCCGGAGAGCATGTAGGCGCTCCTGTCGAGCTTGTCCTTGACCTCGTCCCAGAGATATGCCTTGTGAAGCGTTTCCTCAACCGCCTGGCGGATGATATTTTTATCGGAGATGCCGTTGACTTTCAGGCCGTAGGCGACATTTTCAAAGATAGATTTCGGGAACGGATTCGACTTCTGAAAAACCATGCCGACCCTGGTGCGAACAGTCGAAACGTCTTTTATGCCCCTGTAGATATCAACCCCGTCGAGTCTGACCGTGCCCTCCATGCGCGTACCTGAGATAGTTTCGTTCATGCGGTTCAATGTCCTGAGGAAGGTCGACTTACCGCATCCGGAGGGGCCGATTAAGGCCGTGACATTGTATCTCTCGATATCGAGATCGATATTCCTGAGGGCCGGGTTATTGCCATAATAGAAATTAAGGCCGGCGACAGTCATCTTGGGATCTGAGACTTTCAATGCATTGTCGGAGAAGCGGCCGGCAATTTCCCGGAACTGCATTCTAATTTCCTGATCAGCCATGAATGCGCCTCATTCTCAATTTCGACCTGATAAATATGGCAATGAAATTCAACAGAAAAGTCAATATCAAAAGAACCAGCACCGTGCCATACAGGATCGGCTTTGTTTTTTCAACGTCCGGCGACTGAGTGGCCATGACATAGACATGATACCCTAATTCCATGAATTGGTCATTGAGTTTGTGCGGCAGATAAGGAAGGTAATAGGCCGCCCCGGTGAACATGATTGGGGCCACCTCGCCGGCGCCGCGGCTGATGGCGAGAATGGCGCCGGTAAATATGCCGGGCAGGGCCTGAGGCAATATCACTCGGCTTATGGTCTGCAGCTTGCTTGCCCCAAGCGCATAGCTGGCGTCCTTGATTTCCCTGGGAATGGCCCGGAGCGCCTCCTCGGTTGATATTATGACCACCGGTAAAGTCAGCAAAGCCAGTGTCAACGCCGCCCAAATGATGGCCGGCTGCCCCCATACCGGCCGCCCTCCGCCCAATAGCGCAGAATCGATGCCGGTGCCGATGAACCCGACAAAAAAACCGAGTCCAAAAAGGCCAAATACAATCGATGGCACGCCGGCGAGATTATTGATGGCGATCCTGATCAGGCGCGTGATTTTCGATTCCGGTCTGGTGTACTCATGGAGATATATGGCAGTCAAGACACCCACCGGCACGCCCGTAATCACCATGAGCATTACCAGGGCGACAGTACCGAAAATGGCGGGGAATATTCCGCCTTCCTGCATGCCGTTCTCGGGCGGACTGCTCAAAAAATCCCAACTTAAGATGCCGAGGCCGCCCTGGATAACGACAAGGAGTATCACGGCCAGCATGGCAACTATGATGATTACCGCCGCCAACGTAAGGGATTTTGGGACGACTCCGGACGTCTTGGGGCGAAACCTGTACGATGTCGTAAAGGGATCATCGACCACCCCGGGATTTTTGACATGATCGTTCATCTGGAGCGCCCCTGTAGTCTCTCTTTGAGTCTGTTCAATACCAGTTCACCACCGAGGTTAACCAGGAAAGTAAATACGAATAGAAGAGTTCCAATGAAGAAGAGGACATTATAATGGGCGCTGCCGAAGACAACCTCGGCCAACTCCGCGGCGATCGTGGCCGAAAGCGTGCGAATCGATTCGGTAAAGCCCCCCGATATTATGGCGGCATTGCCCGAGGCCATCAAGACTATCATGGTTTCTCCTATGGCCCGTCCAAAACCAAGCACGATGCCGGCAGCGATCCCAGGCAGTGCTGCCGGTAATACCACCGTGAACGAGATCTGCCAGGGATTGGCCCCCAGGGCCATGGCCGCCTCGCGAAGCGACTGTGGAACGGAGGTCATGGCGTCCTCGGCAATCGTGAAAATTATGGGGATTATTGCAATTCCCAACGCTATACCGGCGTTTATGGCGTTCAGCCGATATGTGAATCCGAAAAGGGACTGCAAAATAGAAGCCAGGACGATAAGCGCGAAAAAGCCAAGCACAACCGATGGGATCCCCGCCAGCAACTCGATGACCGGCTTGATAAATTCCCTGATTTTTCGCGGTGCAAATTCCGATGAGTAGATGGCCGCCCCGACAGCCAGGGGCACCGAAAACAGCATCGCCACGATAGCGGCTTTGAGAGTCCCCAGGAATAGCGGAAGAAGCGAGTATTTGGGGACGTCGGAATTTGGCTGCCACGACCATTTGGGCTCTCGACCCTCGTAGTATTGCTGCTTGAGAATCAGCTTGTCGAGGCTGGCCTCCTGCTGCACCTTATGACTGGTGAATATCGGAATCGATTCCTTGAATATGAAGATGAAAATCAACAGAATCACGATCAGCGCCGTGAGAGCGTTGAGCATGATAAATTTCTCGACTATGAAATCCCGGATACGGGACTTGGGTTTGAAATTGTAGGTCTTCAATTGTCAATATCACATATCTTGTCTTGATGCCTTGGCCACCCTGTGGGGGCGTTCAATTGAACGCCCCTGCGATAATCGGTTGCCATTTTGATCAACCGGGACAGCTACTTCACCTGATTTTTCTCCGCCATCTCCTTAGGAAGCGGTATGTAATCAACCTCCTCGGCAATCTCTTGACCTTCCGGAGAAAGGGTCCAGTTCAAGAGCGCGCGCAGATCGCCCTGCGGCTGGCCGTTGAAAAACCAATAGAGCTCACGGGAGATCGGATAAGTGCCGTTCGTGACCGTCTCTATCGAGGGCGCGACCCCCGCCGATTCGGCTTCCTTTTTCACATCGAGATGCTTAACGCCCTTGCCCCACGCAATCCCGCCATAGCCAATACCGAACTTGTCCTTACTGACGGCGTTGACAACAGCCGCGGTGCCGGGCAAGGTCTGGGTGTTTTCGACGTAATCCTCGTTCTTCAGCACGTGCTCCTTGAAATAGGCATATGTGCCTGAATTATTCTCGCGGCCATAGAGAATGATGGCGTGTGATTCCCCGCCGACTTGTTTCCAGTTGGTTATCTCCCCGGTATAGATTCCCTTTAGCTGATCGAGAGTCAGTTCTTTAACGGGATTTGACTCGTGCGAGAATACTGCAATGCCATCGAGAGCGACCGCGACCCTATAAGGATCAATCCCCTTGGCTCTGGCATCCTCGTACTCTTTTTCCTTCATGTCGCGCGAGGCCTCGCAGATATCGGTGGTGCCGTTTATCAAAGCGGCTATCCCCGTGCCGGTGCCACCGCCGGAAACCTGAATGACGGCATCCGGATGGGTCTTCATATACTCCTCGGCCCAACGCTGACCCAGCCGGACCAGAGTATCTGAACCCTTGATGGTGATATTGGCCGCCGATGCCAGGCCGAATGACGCCAGGAGCATTACTGCTATCAATGACTTTTTCATAGCTTGCCTCCCTTTAATTTATCATTAGAATTTAAATTCGGTGTTCAGGAATAAATAATTCTGAGAATCCATGTCACTGTCTTCAAAGCTCGTCGATCTATAGTTGACCGAGGCGTTGATCCCTTTGGCCGGCTGGCATTCCAGCCCGATAATCATATAGTTTTGCTTGTTCTTGCCGGCGTCGCTGTCTGTATTGGGATCATAAGTATCATAGCGGACGAGCAGGTTGAGAGTCCGGAACAGGGAACTCTCGGGAACGAGATTTTTGAAATAAAGGGCGCCGAAAATCATCATGGCGTTTGACTTGAGATCGTCGGTCGGGGCACCCAGGGAATCGACCTGGCCGAGCGTGTTCATCCAGTAATCAAGGCCCAGGTCGAAATAATCGCGATAATTAACCTTGCCGCCAAGTGAGATGATCTGCCTTTTGAAGTCGCCGGCATCCATGGAGGTGTCGATCACCACATTCTGCGTGCCGGCGTAGAACTGCCCGCCGACCACGCTGTACATGAAGTCCGCGTTGTTGACAAGCGGCTTGAGGGCGGCGTAGAAATTGAAATCCTTATTCTTATTGTTCTCGGCGATGCTTGAATACTTGGCGCCGTTCCAGATCGACAGGCCGACAGAACCCATATTACCCATGTCGCCTAATTGGTGGTCGATCGTGGCGCCGAGATCCGCGGTGGTGAGAAATTCGACGCGATCCCCGATGTTCTTTTCCAGGTAACGGCGCTGCCACAAAGTACCGTCGATGAATTCCGCATATTTTGTCGGCTGAAGGCCCAAACTCAGCGAAAGCGGGCGGTAAAACGGCATCATAAAATTGGCATATCCATTCTTGAGAATGAGATCATAGCCCGAAAAACCGCCTCTGGTACTCAGGTCGGCCGTAATGCTGACACTGGTATAATCGGTGAGCTTGGATTTCAGGGTCATATATGAGCGATCCAGGCTGAACTGGTTGGAACCCTTAAGGTCGACCCCATCAACTGAAACAGTATCATTCAGGTACATCGACCAGGTGGAATAGATTCGCCCTTCGACCTTTGTCTCAGCGGCCCAAATAGAGCCGGTGGCAGACAATCCTCCTACAAAAATCAAGAGCGCCAGTAAACATTTCTTCATTTTCATCCCTCGTTTTAGGTTTACCTTTTTCATGAAACTTTAGAGGCTCTTAAAGTCCTTCTTTGCCTTTCTTGTCTGTGATATACTTTTCGAATGTTAGGAAATTGTTAGGGGAAGATAAGAATAGTGTAAGTCTTTGACACCGCTGTTGATCGCTTAATGCCAATCATGTTATTCGGATTGGGCGTAGAAC